>NZ_KV830588.1:40036-115490 GCF_001836795.1 Neisseria sp. HMSC061H08
TTTACCCAATTGCAGAGCGTCTGCGTTAGCATTACTAGATTCCCAAGGGTCGAAGCTGTCGCTGCTGTTTTTCAGAGAAGTATCCAATTTACCAGCACGAACTTTACCGAAACCGCCTTCTAAGCCCAAGAAAGATTCACGGGTCGCGAAACCAGAATCACCACCGGCGATAGAAGTGTTTTGTTCAACTTGCCAAATAGCATTCAAGTTGCTACCCAAGTGTTCGTGGCCTTTGAAGCCGATGCGAGAACCGTAGTCAGCAATCTCAGTAGCAGTTTTAGAAGTAGTCTTACCTTCTTTTACTTTAGAAATTTCAACGCCGGCTTTAACTTGACCGTACAGAGTCACATCAGCCATAGCTGCAACAGGCAGAGCTGCCAAAGTCAGAGCAATCAGAGATTTTTTCATTGCTGTATTCCTTTTCTATTGTGAAGAAATAACTTAAGCAGACCGGACAATCCGCTTAGGCTTACTTTATCGCTGGAATCAGCGATTCCATGACTGTTACTATAATTGCTCCTCTCTAAAAAAACAAACTTTATTCAACCAACCTCCACTACCGCAGAAACCAAACAAAGGCAGAGACAACCCAGAAAATAGAAATTTATTATTTAAAATCAATGATAAATTTCTTCAAAATCAAAATTTGCATTTTTACAACACTTTATCAGTTTACACATCAATCACGCTATTTTGTTGCTTTTATACCAACAATCCGCAGTCAGGCCGTCTGAAAATCATTACCTAGAACGCTCATCCACTCGGGCAAAGATAGTCGTGTCACCCCAAACTCATCAGGATAGTCAACACCTGTTAAATACAGACCATCAGACATAAAAGTTGGTGGAGCCTTCAATCTACTTTTTGCATGAAAAACCGACTCAAACTCATCCACACTGATTCTGCCGCTACCCACATACACCAATGCCCCCATAATATTACGTACCATATGATGTAAGAATGCATTCCCATGCAAATCAAAGCACAGATAGCGAGAAGTTCCACTAATCTTTGTACTATATAGTGTCTTTATAGGGGATTTCGCCTGACATTCGGCCGCTCGAAAGCTAGAAAAGTCATGCTCCCCCTCCAATAAGGCAGCAGCCTGCCTCATCAGATTTAAATCTAATTTCAAATGCGTCCACCCTACTCTGCCAACCAATAATGGAGAACGAACCGGTGAGGACTCCAATAAATAGCGATAATGGCGGCCATAAGCATCAAATCGGGCATGAAAATGAGGTGCAACTTTTTGAGCAACCAACACAGCAACACCATCAGGCAAATGTGCATTGACACCTCGTACCCATGCTTGCTCTGGACGACTCACTGATGTATCAAAATGCACTACCTGTGCAGTTGCATGCACACCCGTATCTGTCCTTCCTGCAACAATAGTATTAATTTGCTCCCCTGCTATTGAAGATAACGCCCGCTCCAAGGCCGTCTGAACAGTCGGCAAATCTCCGGCCTGTTTTTGCCAACCATAAAAACGGCTTCCATCATAAGAGAGGGTCAAAGCCCAACGCTGCACGAGATGCCCAATTGTATTTGCTTGTTCAGTCATTTCTTATACTTCTTGTAAATTGATATTGTTGCCTACGCTTAAGTAACAAATATTAAAAAGGCGTGATCAACACACGCCTCTCATTTATTTCAGACGGCCTTCATCTTCAACCATCACATAAAGCTGAAATCTTACCCAACTGATAATAGACTCAGCCAAAATCTTGCTTTTTAATTTACCATAAAAAAGATGCCGTCTGAAACGGCATCTTCACTTAACTGGCACTTATGCGCCAAGTTCTTTCATCAGTTTTTGGGCTTTATGCAGAATATCGCCTTCAGCCTCTTCAATCAGCCCTTGCAATGTTTCTCGAGCCGCTTCAGGATCACCGATTTCGATATACATCTTAGCCAAATCATATTTAGCCTCAAACGGCGTAGTCATTCCGACTGATTCTGAAACAAAGCCTCTTTCACTATTGCTTTTATCGGCAGCCACTGAAACATCTTCAGTTCCCCATTCCAATGCACCTTCTTCAATCACAAACTCAGAAGCAGCTTCTTCTCTCTCTACTTCTTCTTTGGTTTCTTGAATTTGCAAGTCTTGATCTTGCTTGATATCGAATGGCAGCACATGGCCGTCTGAATCTTCAGGGGTATCTACCGTAAACTCGAGCGGCTCTTCATTTCTTGACTCGAAGACTTTTGTCTCTGTCGCAAAATCAAACTCAGTAAATGTATTTGCCTGCTCTTCTTTACGTTCCGGCATAACAACAGATACCGGCTGATATGGATTTTCTGGTTCAGGCTCGTACACGCTTTCTGTTGATTCGATACTATCCCAATCAGCATAGCGACGTTGCTCTGTCTCGACATCATGCGTTACTGCACCTGAAAGAATGCCTGTCTGACTATTGTCAATCTTACCCAAATCAAGTTTGACATCATTAATAGTGGAAGATTCTTCTACTTCATTGATGATCACATCATCTTCGAAATCGTCTTCGATAAACAGACCGTCTTGAATTTTTTCAGACGGCGTTACTTTAGTTGAAGTAGCCGCAGCAGCTGAAGCAGCAACATTTTTCTGTACGGCCTTCTCTTCATCCTTACGGCTCACAGGCGCTGCTTCTGGCTCATCTTTGCGTTTACCGGCAGCTTTCAACAACAACCAAGCAGCAATAAGGGCTGCACCGCCTGCCAACAACCATTTCCATAAATTGCCGTCTGATCCGCTTTCTGTTTGCTCCGCGACAGAATCCGTGGTTGCAACAGGCTCAGAAGCGACTACATTCTCTTGAGCATCGGAAGCCATAGCTTCTTGAATATCGGACGCAGGAACAGTCGATGCGGCGTTTTCATTAACCGCTACAGATGCCGCTTGTTCTGTTTGTTCAGCTGAAGCTTGTTTTACTTCTTCCTGTTGCTGTGTATTTACGCCAGCATCTTTAACCTGGGCTTCAGTTTGAGCATCAGGCTGAACAACAGGTTTTTCTGTTTTAGCTTCTGTTGTATTAGCGGTTTCATTGGCTTTTTCTGTTGCTGTATTGGTTTTAACAGGCGCAGAAGCAGCCAAGCGTTGCAATTCGCTACGGTTTGGAATATTCAGTACTTTACCTGCCAACATACGGTTGGCATTATTATCAATAAACACATCCGGGTTGGCATTTACCAAAGCCTGGATGGTTTGATCCAAGGTCATACCTTGCGGACGGATGCTCGACGCAATGGCCATCAGGGTTTCACCCGTACGCACCAAATGCTGTCTGCCTAAACGTGAGGCAGTGTCGTTTTTAGCAGAGGCCGTCTGAACTTGTTTTTTCTCAGCCTTACGCTGCACATCCTTACGCGCTTGAGCTGCCTGATTACCTGCTGCTTTATTGTTTTTAGTTACAGGCTGTTGGGCATTGCGTGTCGGCTCGGAGGATTGAGATTCAGCAGCCGGACGGGTACGAACAGATGCAGCATCTTTAGAATCATATCCGGCCGGATCGATAATAGCGGTGTATTCACGCGATTGCGCGCCGACACCTACTTGGAAAACCAAAACAGGATCTTTGATGGCTTTGGAAGAACGAATCGTAACGACTGCCTTATCGCCTGATTTGCGTACCGCCGCGCGCAAATTGCCATTTGAAATAGTGGCCTTACCGCCATTAAGCAGAGCCTGAGCTTCCTCGCCAGTCACAGTGATACTGCCTGTAAAAGGCTCACCCAAATGAGATTGAACGTTCAAGCCACCCAAACCTGCTGAAGCACCGAGCGATGTCATTAAAGCGATAGAAGCTGTAATTAATTTAATATTGTGATGTTTTTTCAAAACGGATCCCCTGTTCGGAAATTATGGTACTAACCAATGTGCGCGCATTTAACCATATATTTACTAGATATTACATCATGATATATTTTTAACCCATTCTTGCCAAGCAATAGAGGCTATTCAGGCTAAAATTCCATAGTAAATCTATTACTTTTACATGCTTGTGTTTCTTTTTTACAAATTTCATCAACCCAAAACAAATATTTCATATAAATATATGTGGTATTGAAGTTATGTGGAAAGGTGCAAAAAAACACATCTCCCTGTATGATTAGCATTTACTCAATTAGTTTCATCATTAACATATGAAGATTTTGAGCGACTTATTTGCCGTATTCTTATTTTTCATCACATACATCATTACCAAAGACATGATTGCCGCAACGACTGTTGCGGTTATAGTCGGCATTGCCCAAGCTGCGCTGACCTTTTGGAAACACCGCAAACTGGATACCATGCAATGGGTCAGCCTGATTTTGATTGTCTTTTTTGGCGGCGCAACGATTCTGTTGAAAGACAACCGCTTTATCATGTGGAAACCGACCGTTCTGTTTTGGATCGGCGCCATCGTCATGCTGTTCAGCCATCTTGCCGGTAAAAACGGGCTTAAAGCCGTCATGGGCAAAGAAATGCAGCTCCCTGATTTTGTATGGACGCGCCTGACTTATGCATGGATTAGCTTCCTAATTTTTATGGGTGCGGCAAACCTCTTTGTCTTTACATATTTTCCAGACCAATGGGTCAATTACAAACTGTTTGGCACATTGGGTTTTACAATCATTTTTTCCATCGCACAGGGTATGTATCTGATGCGTTTCCAGCCTAAGGAGGATCAATAATGGAATATTTCATGCTTTTGGCCACTGATGCCGAAGATGTCCACGAAGCACGCATGGCGGCACGCCCCGCGCATTTGGCACGCTTAGAAGAATTGAAAGCGCAAGGCCGTCTGCTGACTGCCGGCCCCAATCCTCTACCAGATAATCCGGAGCGCGTTTCCGGCAGCCTGATCGTGGCTCAATTTGAATCTTTGGACGCTGCACAAGAATGGGCTGAACAAGACCCTTACGTCGATGCCGGCGTATACGCAGAAGTATTGATCAAACCCTTTAAAGCCGTGTTCAAATGAGCAATATGCGTCAAATTATCGAGGAACGCCTGCGGACACTTGAACCTGAGTTCTTCGATTTTGAGGATGAAAGCCATCTGCATGCCGGCCATGCCGGTAATAAAGGCGGCGGGCATTATGCGATATTGGTGGTCAGCAACGCATTTGAAAATATCGGCCGCCTCCAACGGCAACGTATGATTAAGCAGCTTTTACAAGACTTGTTTTCAGACGGCCTGATTCATGCGCTCAGCATCAAAGCAACCACGCCGGATGAATACTTCCATTAAGATTACCGCCCAAACTTTGATTTCCAATCATTAATTTAGAAGAGAAATACGATGAAAAAAACCTACTTTGCTTCAGCCTTGATGCTCGCCCTGACTTCCGGCACCCTGTTTGCCCAAACTTTGGTTACCGTCAACGGTCAAGCCATCGACAGCAGCGTTATCGATGACCAAGTTGCTTCCGTACGCGCCGGCAATCCTAACATTCAAGATACGCCTGAATTGCGTCAAATGCTGACTGAACGTCAAGTTATCAGCACTGTTGTTACCCAAGAAGCCAAAAAATTAAAACTGGATCAAAGCGCAGAATTCAAAGCTGCATTGGAGCAAGCGCGTGCCGATGCCGCCAAGCAAGGCGCAGATAAAAAAGCCACATTCAAAACCGAATGGGCAGTTTTCGAAAAAGATTTATTAGGCCAAGCTTTCGCAGCACACATCATCCGCCAATTTCCTGTTCAAGAAAAAGACGTCAAAGCCGCTTACAATGATTTCAGCAACTTCTATAAAGGTACTCAGGAAGTCCAACTGGGCGAAATCTTAACCGACAGCAACAGCAATGCCCAAAAAGCCATTGCCGATTTGGATGCGAAAAAAAGCTTTGTTTCAGTATTGAACCAATACTCAATTGACGAAGCGGCCAAAAAAGCCGGCGGCATCCCTAAAGCTTATGTTCCGCTTAAAGATTTGCAAGAATCAGCGCCTCCGCTTTACGCTGCTGTCAAAGACCTGAAAAAAGGTGCACACACTACAACGCCGCTGCAAAACGGTAATCTGTACGCCGTTTTCTACGTCAATGACCGTCGTAACGTTACCGTACCTTCTTACGAAGCCGCTAAAAACGAGATTGGCAGCGACTTACAGGCAGCCCGTGTTGATGCGGCCATTCAATCATTACTGAAAAAAGCCAGCATCAAAGTCAACAAATAATATAACGTGCCCGCCGTGATAACGGCGGGCAATAAGGAACTCACATGAACATCAAGCCCAAAACTGCCGTTTTGGCTATCCTCGCCTTGTCAACCGTGAGCTTAGCAACCGCCAAAGCACCTGAAATCGATCCCGCGCGCATCGACAGCATGGTCGCCGAAGTATTGAGACAGACCGATCAACATCCCAACCAGACTGCCAAACCCGATGGTCAGGCAATCCGCAAAGATGTGGTTACACGTTTGCAGACTTTGGAAATTTTGAAAAATGAAGCCATCAAAGCTGGTTTGGACAAAGATGCGGAAGTGCAGAATCAGCTTAAAAACGTTGAGGCTGAGTTTTATGCCAACCAATACGCTGCTTATCTAGAACGTCAAACCGCAGTTGATGATGCCGAGTTGCGCCGTTTCTACGACCAGCAAACACGCATTATCAAGCTGCAACAAGTCAGCTTTGCTTCAGCCGACGAAGTACGCGCCGCGCAAGAACTGTTGCTCAAAGGCTTGTCATTTGAAGAACTGATGAAACGCTATCCCAACCCCGAACAAGAGTTTGACGGCTTCATCTCTCCACAGCAGCTTTCTCCTCAACTGGCTACCGCTTTTGCCGACATGAACCGAGGCGATGTAACCCATGAGCCGATTCAGATGGAAAACCGTTTTTATCTGTTTAAACTCAGCGCCGTAGAGCGTAATCCTAATGCCGAACCTTTCGAACTGGTACGCAATCAGATTGCCCAAGCTGTTAAACGACAAAAAGTCGAGAATCAGATCGAACGTATCTTAAAAGAAAACGGCATTAATCCGTAAATTAATTCAATGGTTTCAGGCCGTCTGAAACTATATTTGAACCCAGAGGGCGTATCTTACGCCCTTTTTTACAAATCCTTGTATTCACAAAACATTATGCGCGCTGTTATCCAAAAAGTTACCCAAGCTAAAGTTGACGTTTTGTCCGAAAACTCCTGCGAAACCTGCGGCGAAATCAACAACGGATTTATGATATTGCTCGGCGTTACCCACTCCGACACAGAAGCAGACGCCAAATACATTGCGGATAAAACCTCCAACCTACGTATCTTTGAGGACGAAAACGGTAAATTGAATTTATCGCTCAAAGATGTCGGCGGCTCGATATTACTGGTTTCCCAGTTTACCCTTTACGCTGATGCGCGCAGCGGCCGCCGCCCTTCTTTCTCCAATGCAGCGCCCGCAGAACAAGCGGATAAGCTTTATCAATACACCGCGCAACTTCTACGCGAACATGGATTGACTGTCGAAACCGGCAGATTCCAAACCCATATGCAGGTCTCCCTTTGCAATGACGGGCCGGTTACCTTATTGCTTGACTCGCAAAAAACATTCTAAATCCCATCAAAAAAGGCCGTCTGAAATCTTTCAGACGGCCTTTCCATTTCTGATCATTACTAAATTAAACCTTTCGCTTTCACCCAGTTCACAATATCTGCCTCAACGGCTTCAGGCGAACCCGGATTGTCGATTTTAACGCCGTACTCATCCGCACCCAGCTCTTCCAAAATCTCCAGCTGCGAATCCAGCATTCCGGCTTTCATATAATGCCCCTGACGCGACAGCATACGTTCGAGATTGATTGCTTGAGGCGGAGTCAGATGGATAAAAGCCACCTTCCCTTCCGCACCACGCAGAATATCGCGATAGTGATGCTTGAGTGCGGAACAAGTAACGATGGAATATTTTTCCCCGTTTTTTGCCTGCTCTGTCATCCAGTCACGCAAATTGCCCAGCCAAGGATAGCGGTCTTCGTCCGTCAACGGAATACCGGCACCCATTTTGTCGCGGTTGGCTTGGGTATGGAAATCATCGCCTTCGGCATAGGGACATTGATCAAGATATTTTTGCAACGAGAGTGCGGCCGTGGTTTTACCGCAACCGCACACGCCCATCATGACAAAATGTGTCGTCATTTTTCTACTCCTTGTTTATCTGGATTTTAACGGTATTTGAAAACAGGCAGATTGTGTTATCTCAAAAACACTATCCGCCGGCCGTTTTCGATTAAACCAAAATAAACAACACTGACGATAAAGCAAAACCGATGAGTGCGATAAGCGTTTGGTTAACCGTCCATGTCTTCAAGGTCGTCGGCACATCCATATCCAACAGACGGCCGACAAGCCAGAAGCCTGAGTCGTTAAAGTGGCTGCAACCGACGGAACCCGCCGCCGTCGCCAATACCACGCAAGTAATCTGCCAATCGCTGAAACCTGCCGCCGCAACGGCCGGTGCCATCAATGCGGCAGCGGTAGTCAGGGCAACGGTCGCAGAACCTTGCGCAATACGCAAAGCCAAAGCCACCAAGAAACAGCCCAGTAAAACAGGAATACCCAAGTCAGCCATGCTGTCGGCCAAAGCCTTACCGATACCGGAAGCACGCAACACGCCGCCGAACATACCGCCTGCGCCGGTAATCAAAATAACCGAACAAACCGGGCCCAATGCGCCATCAATGGTTTTCTCCAAAGCACTGGCTTTTTCGCCACGTTTGCTGCCCAATACATACAGGGCTACCAAAACAGAAATCAGCAAAGCAATCGGTGTCGAACCGAGCATTCGTGCAAACTGCACCCAGCCTTCATCCGCACTGACCATTTTCTCGCTGATCAGAGTAGACAAACCAGTATTCAAGAAAATCAACAACATAGGAATCAGCATAATGCCGATGACTGTAGATGCTTTTGCAGGCGCTTTCGGTTGGTCGTTATCTTGCGTACCGCCGCTAAGCAGATCAGGAACGGGCACATGAATGCTGCGACCCAAAACTTTACCCAATAAATAGCCGCTGAAATACCAAGTAATCAAGGTAACCGGCAAACCCAAAATCAGCAGTTGACCGATGTTTGCACCATAAAATTCAGAAGCGGCAATCGGGCCGGGATGTGGCGGCAGGAAGACGTGCATGACGGAAAATGCGCCAATAGATGCCAACGCATAGGGCAAAACAGTTTGCTTCATGCGACGTGCCGTTGCAAACACAATCGGCAACATCACCACCAAACCGGCATCAAAGAAAATCGGAAAACCGAAAATCAAAGAAGCCACGCCTAAGGCAAACGGCGCACGTTTTTCGCCAAAAATCCGAATCAGCGCATCCGCCAAAGATTGGGCACCGCCGGAAGTTTCCACCAAACGGCCGAGCATTGCGCCCAAACCGACCAGCAACGCCACGCTGCCGAGCGTGCCGCCAAAGTTTTTGACCAACACATCATTGACAATACTGCCCATAGGCAGGCCTGTTACGATAGCAGTCAGCAGGCTGACCAATACCAACGTCAGCAAAGCATGAACACGCAGTTTCACAATTAAAATCAAAATCAGCAAAATTGCCGCCGCCGCAATACCGAGCAAAGTGCCGGCACTCAGCGTTTGAGTCCAACCATCCATTTTGAAGCCTTTCTCTGTAAGAAAAATACAAATTTATTAATGTTTTTTAACATATATGAATACGATAACACATTTACCCATGAAATCGTACGGCTGAATCCAGCCAAAATATAAACACCTATTTTTCCAAACCCTTTTTGTAAGATGCTTGAAAATAAGGAGGACAAAGAAAAACAAGAACAATAAAAAGGCCGTCTGAAAAGTAGTTTATTTTCAGACGGCCTGACATTACGCTTCTCAATAAGATAGAAACAGATGGCTTTTTTCAATGATCTGAAACCAAGCCCCTCAGTTATACCTTAGTAAAAATTACCTCGTTTTCCAAACGTGATTTCGGCAATTTGGCATTAAAATCATCTTCGGCGCGATAGCCCAATGCAACAACGGCAACAGCACGATAACCTTTTTCAGCCAAACCAAATTCTTGATCCAAAACAGTCATATCCACCCCTTCCAACGGAACGGCATCCACCCCCAAGGCCGCGGCGGCAAACAGGGTAAAGCCCAAATTAATATGAACTTGTCTCGACAACCATTGGGTTTCGTCTTGCATTTGGTCGCGGTGGATACCCAAGAAAGTGCGGCGCGCATTATCGCCCATTTGCTTATTTTCGGCCGTAGCAAAACGTCCGTCTTTATCTTCCTGTTCCAACACGCCTGCCAAATAGTCATCATCGGCATGCACCCGCGCCGCAAATACGATTACATGTGAAGCGTTGATGATTTTGGGCAGGTTGTACGGAAAATTTTCTGCAGATTTGGCTACCCGTGCTTTCCCTGCTTCATTATCCGTAATCACAAAATGCCAAGGTTGGATATTGACGCTGGAAGGACTGTAGCGCAGTGCTGCTTCGATTTGGGCAAAATCTTCGGCTGAAATTTTTTTGGAGGCATCAAAAGATTTGGTGCTGTAACGTTTTTGTACGATATCCTGAACATTCATCATGTTGTTCCTTAAAATTTAAAACTATCATAAACACAAAGGCCGTCTGAAAAATCCTTCAGACGGCCTTTATTCTCAAATTTCCGCCGGCGGTTGCGGTGTATCCCCATCTTCCTGCTGCGTTTTGGCCTTGGCAAAACGGCTGAACCAAATGCCTGCTTCGTAGAGCAGAATCAGCGGAACGGCAAGCAGGGTTTGAGAAATTACGTCAGGCGGCGTAATGATTGCGGCCACGATAAACGCAACCACGATAACATACGGACGGGCGTTCTTAAGCTGAGCGGTCGAAACAATGCCCATTTTGGCAAGCAACACCACAACAACGGGCACTTCAAACGTCGTACCGAATGCGACAAACATGCCCAAAATAAAGGACAGGTATTTGTCGATATCGGTCGCCATATTGACGCCGACAGGGGTTACACCGGCCAAGAATTTGAAAATAACGGGAAACACCAGAAAATAGGCAAACGCCATACCGACGAAGAAAAGCGTTACGCTGGACAACACCAGCGGCGTAATCAAACGCTTTTCGTTTTGGTATAAGGCCGGGGCGACAAACGCCCAGACTTGATACAGCGTGTGCGGCAAGGACAGCAGAAACGCCGCCATCAAGGTAACCTTCACCGGCACAAAAAACGGCGCGATCACATCGGTCGCAATCATGCTGGTATCTTTAGGCAGATTGGCCATCAATGGTTCGGCAACAAAAGTATAGAGCTGCTGGGCAAACGGCATCATGCCCAAGAAGCAGACGACGATGCCGATGACGATCCACATCATGCGGCGGCGCAGCTCGAGAAGATGCTCGATAAGCGGTTGGACGGGTTGTTCGTGTTGAGGTTCGGACACCGGTTGACTCACTTTTTACTTACGGACGCGCAGTTTGGGTTTGGCGTGGAATTTCGGACGCATATCGCGCTTGCGGCTCATCGCCTGCTTACGCAGAGATGTCGTATGCAGCGGAGGAACATCGGCGGCAGGAGCTTCGACATAGCTGACTTCAACCGCCGGAGCTGGGGAAACCGATGCGGTCAAATACTCACGCCAAGCGCGGTCTTGCTCGGACTCGGCATTTTCAGCCCCGGCAGGCTCTTGGGTTTGCACTACCCCACCCTCTTCAGGAACTTGGGCCGCACTTTCATTTTCAGTGCTGCTTGAAGCCAAATCAGGCAGAGGATTACCGAACTCGTCCACGCCAAAATCGGCAGGCGTTTTTTGTTCGGGCAGGCGCTCCCAAGGCTTGAGGCCGTCTGAAATATCATTCAGATTTTTTTGTGCATCATCGCCCAAGTCTTTGATACCGTCGCGAAACTCCGAAGCGGCGGCTTCAAATTCCTGCTTGACTTTGCGCAATTCGTCCAACTCAGCCTGAGTATTAAGTTCCTGCTTGACGTTGTTGACGAAGCCTTGCAATTTACCGACCAAACGCCCGGCCGTGCGCGCGGCTTGCGGCAGACGTTCGGGGCCTAACACTATCAGGGCAACAACGCCGACCAGCAGCAATTCGCCCAAACCGAAATCAAACATGGATTATGCTTTGTCTTCGTCTTTTTTGTGTTCGATGACTTCGTCTTTTTTGGCATCTTTGCCGTCTGTACCTTCGTTCAGGCCTTGTTTGAAGTCATGCACTGCGCCGCCGAGGTCTTTGCCGACGTTGCGCAATTTTTTGGTACCGAATACCAAAACGACGATAATCAGTACGATAATCCAGTGCCAAAGAGAGAAGCTACCCATGATAAATCCTTGAATTTGTTTAATTTAAAAAGAGATAATAATTATGCGGGCGTACCCATGATATGGATATGCAGGTGGAAGACTTCTTGTCCGCCGCCTTTACCTGTGTTGATCAGGGTTTTAAAACCGTCGGTCAAACCTGCCTCTTGGGCGATTTGAGGGACTTTCAACATCATTTTACCCAACAGGGTTTGATGTTCGGCAGTGGCGTGTGCCAGTGAATCGAAGTGTACTTTCGGAATCAGCAGCAGATGTACCGGCGCGGCAGGGCGGATGTCTTTGAAACAAAGCATCTCATCGTCTTCGTAAACGGTTTGTGCCGGAATATCTTTTGTTGCGATTTTGCAGAAAATACAATTATCCATAATGGCTCCAATGGCCGTCTGAAAACGGGTGCAACGGGTTTCGCCAAACAAAGTGAAATCGTTTTTGCCCCAAGAGACGGATTCTGAAACAGGTCAAATACGGGATTGTAATATAAATTCAAGATTCTTTGCGAGAAGCTTTTTCCACCAATCCCGATAAACCTTGACGGCGCGCAAGCTCGTTGACCACATCTTCGACGCGCAATCCGTGATGCGCCAATAAAACCATGGTGTGAAACCACAAATCCGCCACTTCGTAAACCAAATGTTTGCCGCCGCCATCTTTAGAGGCCATCAAGGTTTCACCCGCTTCCTCGATAACTTTTTTCAAAATCTTGTCTTCGCCTTTGTGCAACAGTTGGGCAACGTAAGAAGCATCGGGATCGCCGCCTTTGCGCGAATCGATGACGTTTTGGATTTGGGTAAGGATAGTATCGGTCATGGTCGGTTTCTCTTATTTCTTTCAGACGGCCTTAAGGATGTTTATGTCCGTAAATCGCTTCTTCGTTTTTCAACACAGCATCTACTGTCTGCCATGCACCCTCTTGCCAAACTTTGTAAAAGCAGCTTTCGCGCCCGGTATGACAGGCAATGCCGCCGTTTTGTTCAATCAACATAACCACAGCGTCGCCATCGCAATCCAGGCGCAATTCGTGTACTTTTTGCGTATGCCCGGACTCTTCGCCCTTCATCCATTGTTTTTGGCGGGAACGGCTGTAATAGTGGGCAAAACCGGTTTCTACGGTTTTTTGCAGGGCTTCGGAGTTCATCCAGGCAACCATCAGCACACGGCGTGTCTGCCAATCTTGGGCAATGGCGCAAACCAAACCTTTTTCATCAAATTTTACGGCATTCAGCAGCGTTTCGTTTATATTCGACATTCGCGTTTTTCTCCCATATTTTTCAGACGGCCTTTGGGTAGCAATCACAAACGCACTTCGATTCCTGCTTCGCGCATGGCCAGTTTTGCTTCGCGGATACTCGCTTCGCCAAAGTGGAAAATACTGGCGGCCAATACCGCATCGGCCTTACCTTCTTTAATGCCGTCCACCAAGTGTTGAACCGAACCGACGCCGCCGGAAGCAATGACCGGAATATCGACCGCTTCGCTGACCGCGCGTGTCAAAGACAGGTTGAAACCTTGCTTGGTACCGTCCCGGTCCATGCTGGTCAGCAAAATCTCGCCTGCGCCGCGCCGCTGCATTTCGACAGCCCATTCCACCGCGTCCAAACTGGTCGGATTACGTCCGCCGTGGGTAAAGATTTCCCAACGGGTGTTTTCAGGGTTGACCGCTTTGGCATCCACGGCAACGACAATCGCCTGAGAACCAAAAAAACCGGCCGCTTCGTTGACCAGATCAGGATTGGTTACGGCAGCCGTATTGATGCTGGCCTTATCGGCACCGGCATTGAGCAGGCGGCGGATATCGGCAACCGTACGCACACCGCCGCCGACTGTCAACGGAATAAAAACTTGCGAAGCGACCGCCTCGATAACGTGCAAAATAGTATCGCGATTGTCGCTGGAAGCGGTGATGTCCAAAAAGGTCAACTCATCCGCACCTTCATCGTTGTAGCGTTTGGCAACGTCAACCGGATTGCCTGCATCGCGCAAACCCAAAAAGTTGACGCCTTTTACCACGCGGCCGTCTTTTACATCCAGACAAGGAATAATTCGTTTTGCCAATGCCATACCCAATACCTCTTATCCGTTATCAGGCCGTCTGAAACCGTCAGGCCAAAAATTTGCCCAACCAATCCGGCAAATGTTGCAACAGTTGAAAATAACCGATACCGGCCATCATCGCCAACACGCAGGAAATAATAAAATTGCTGTCGATACGGCCGACAATGGCGAAAATCAACCCGACAAATGCCCATATTATCCCGTTGAAAATCATCCAATAGGTATCGATAATCGGCAAATCAAACGCCGTCAGCTGCCGCAATATCACTGCAATCAGTGTAAACCACAAACTTTCGCTTAGCGGATACACTTCTCGGTCAGATGACCAGATAATCCAAAAACCCAAAACAAACGCTTCAAGCATACTAATCCCTTAATAAAATATCGATTGGGTTATTTTTATAATTATTTCAAACGGATACAAACCCATGACCTATACAGGCAATCCCTTTGAGTGCATTTTTGTGTGCTGCGTCAGCCGCTGCGTTTTAATGGCCTGCAAGGTCTTATCCGCATAATCCGACACACTTAAGCCAAAGAATCGGCCAGTTTTTGCGCCTGTGCAAAATCAATGCTTCCCTCATAAATTGCACGGCCGGTAATCGCTCCGCTCACGCCCTCTTTTTCGACGGCACACAATGCGCGGATATCATCCAAATTCGTCAAACCGCCGGAAGCGATAATCGGAATATTCACGGATTGGGCCAATTTGACGGTAGCTTCGATATTCACGCCGCTCATCATGCCGTCGCGGCCGATATCGGTGTAAATAATGCTGTTGACGCCATCGTCTTCAAAACGTTGGGCCAAATCGACAACATGATGTTCCGTTACCGTTGCCCAACCGTCTATCGCCACCATACCGTCTTTGGCATCCAAGCCGACAATAATCTGCCCCGGAAATTCCTTGCATGCTTCGCGCACAAATTCAGGATTTTTTACCGCAGCCGTGCCGATAATCACATCAGTCAAACCCAAATCCAAATACTTTTCAATGGTTCCCAAATCACGGATACCGCCGCCAAGCTGTACCGGAATATCTTTGGCTACGGCGGCCAAAATTTCTTTAATTGCCGGAAAATTTTGAGGAACGCCTGCGAATGCGCCGTTCAAATCAACCAAATGCAAACGGCGTGCGCCTTGGTTGCGCCAATGCAAAGCCGTCTCTGCCGGCGAATCGGAAAACACCGTCGCCTGCTCCATCAAACCTTGTTTCAAGCGGACACAACGTCCTTCTTTTAAATCAATGGCAGGTATCAACAGCATTTTTTTCTCCTCTATTCAGTTTCAGTATATTTTACACAAATTAGCGATTTTTAGCAGATTTATGTTAAAAACCTCAAATCTGCCAATTTAAAAAATTCCGCAGCAGCAATAATCCTGCCTGATGGCTTTTTTCCGTGTGAAACTGTGTGGCAAACACATTGTCTTGACCGACAATGCAGGCAAATTCATTCGGATATTCGCTGACGCCTAAAACAATCTCTTCATTTTTCGGCGCAAAATAATAGCTGTGAACAAAATAGAAATACTCGTCCTGCCCAATGTCTTGAAACAAAGGATGCGGACGGGTTTGACGTACTGTATTCCAACCCATATGCGGCACTTTCAGACGACCTCCTTGCGCATCGGTCTGATTGGGCAAAAACCGTTTGACTTGGCCTTCAAACCAGCCCAAACCATCTGTATCGCCTTCTTCGCTGTGTTCAAATAATAATTGCGCACCTACGCAAATTCCAAAAAACGGCTTGTTTTTCAGGCCGTCTGAAACCGCCTCGCCCAAACCGCTGGCCTTCAGCGCAGACATACAGTCCGGCATGGCGCCCTGCCCCGGAAAGATAACCTTATCCGCCACCATCACTTCTTCAGGCCGCGAAGTCAGATAAACCTCGGCATTTTGCTTGGACAAGACCTGCGCCGCCTGAACGGATTTCAACACTGAATGCAGGTTTCCCATTCCATAATCGACAATCGCTACTTTCATTGTTTCTCCTCAGGCCGTCTGAACCATTTAATGATTAATATAATAATAAGAATGATTGTAGCAAAAGATGGTTTAAAACAAAATATTGCCACTATACAAAACGAATAATAAAAGGCCGTCTGAAATCCCAATCGGTTTCAGACGGCCTTTATTCATTCACATGATGCCTTATTCTTCAGATGCAGATTCTGCTTCTTCTTGAACAGATTCTTCGCTCAGCGTGCCTTTGGTAGAAGGCGTTTGACCCATCATGCGCGGATCGTATTCAACCGCCATGCGCAAGGCGCGGCCGAAGGCTTTGAAAACAGTCTCGGCTTGATGATGTGCATTACCGCCTCTCAAGTTATCAATGTGCAAGGTCATCATGCTGTGGTTCACGAGGCCGTGGAAAAACTCTTCAAACAAATCAACATCAAAACGGCCGATCAGGGCGCGGGTAAAGTCGATGTTGTATACCAAACCGGGGCGGCCGGAAAGGTCGATGACCACACGGCTCAACGCCTCATCCAGCGGAACATAGGCATGGCCATAGCGGGTAATGCCGGCTTTATTGCCAAGCGCTTGTTTCAAGGCTTGACCCAATACGATACCGATGTCTTCAACCGTATGATGGTCGTCAATGTGCAAATCGCCTTTGCAGGTAATATCCAAGTCAATCAAACCATGGCGCGCTACTTGGGCAAGCATATGTTCAAGGAAAGGAACGCCGGTATCCAGACGATATTTGCCGGTACCGTCAAGATTGAGGCTGACGGTGATTTGGGTTTCACAGGTATTGCGGGTAACGGTAACAAAACGGCCTTCGGTTGAAACACCAGCTTCGGCTGCTTCGACAGTTTGTTTTTCCAAACGCGCCGCTTCAACCGCCGCTGCTTTTTCTTGGTCTTTGCTGTGGTCACGGTTCAGCCAGCCTTTGCGTTTATGCATACCGGATTCCAACTTTGCAGCCAAGCTCGGACGAATGCCGCGTGCAGACTCATCACCTGCTTGTTGTTCCAAACGGCGTTTGAGCTGAGACAAAGAGGCGGAGTTTTCATAACCGCAAGCACGTGCAAGCTTGGTTAATGAGCCGGCTTCTTCAACCAGTAACAGAAAATTGGTCAAATGCAGTTGAGCTTTGTTCATAATGGTAGTTTCCTTGGAATCAAAGATTGGAGTAAAGGTTTTTAATAACCGCCAAGACGGCATCATTTTGCGCTGCCGAGCCTATGGTTATGCGGACACACTGATCCAAAAGCGGATGGCTGCCATGCAGTTTTTTAATCAGTATGCGGTTTTGCTTCAATGTTTCAAACAGCTCGTTCGCATCAGGCACGCGAACGGTAATAAAGTTGGCTTCGCTCGGAAAAACTTCCAAACGGTTTAATTTCAACAATTCATTCATCACGCGCGAACGCTCGTTTTTTAATGTATCAATGTTTTGCTGAATGATTGGATGATGCTTCAATGAGAATTTCGCCGCCGCCAAGCTTAATTGATTCATATTGTAAGGCGGAAGGATTTTGGCCAGTTCACCCATAATGCTTGGACTTGCCGCCGCATACCCCATCCGCAAGCCGGCAAAGCCGATTTTACTGATGGTGCGCATTACGACCAGGTTTTCGACTTCGCCCGCCCACGGAAGGAAACTGTCATGATGAAACGCACCATATGCCTCATCGACAACCACAATGCCGGTTGCCGCACGAATGACCGCCTCTACTTCTTCTCGTTTAAAACATACGCCGGTAGGATTATTGGGATAAGCAATAAAAATTAATGACGGCTGATGTTGCTCAATCGCGGACAAAACGGCAGGGAGATTTAAAGAGAAATCCGGATTTAAGGGAACACCGACATATTCCATGCCATAAAGCGCGGCATTATGACGATACATAACGAAACTTGGCTCAATACCCAATACACGCGCATTTGGTTTGGCAACCAGCATAGTCAAAAACTGGATAAGCTCGTCGGAGCCGTTACCCAACGCGATTTCCGCTTTATCGGGAATACCGAAAACTTCCCTCAATTCTTCATAAATACCACTCTTGGCAGTATGGGGATACAAATGAATCGGTGCCTGCTTTGCCAAGTCCGCCCATTCTGACAATAAAGATTCATACCCGGCGAAAGGATGATGCGGACACTCCATGGCATCCAACTTAATAAAACCTTCCGGTAAATCAGCAACCTGATAGGCTGTCATTACTTTAATATCATCACGGATAACATCAGCAACGCGATTCATGGTTTTCTATCCTCCTGAGATAAAGCATTTATAATAATAGCACAATTATTATTAGAAAAATATATTAATAAGACTATAAAACAGGATAAAGTTTCATTAATTTAAAGAAAAACAATAAATTCTTTCTTGAATATCCTTAAGCAATATTCTTGGCTGCCCCCGCATTTTTAGCGGTATAATTTCAAGTTTTCCAGTACGGCTTACGCCCTTTATATTGTGAACAATACTCGCTCCCCGTTACCTTATCTTGCAACTTCCATAAGTCTTATCCTTTTGATTTTACTTTCCTTATCATGGGAATTATGGATCGCACCATTGCGCGAAGGCGGCTCATGGCTGGCACTGAAAGCCCTGCCTTTGTGCCTGCCGTTGACCGGCATTTTGAAAAAACGCATCTACACTTACCAATACAGCTCCATGCTGATTCTGATTTACTTTGCCGAAGCCTGTATGCGCCTGGCAGACACGGCTCTCGCCAGCCGGATTTGCGCCGCTATTTCCGTATTATTGTGCATTGCCTTTTTCCTCGGCTGCCTTGCATTTATCAAACAACAAAAACACACATCAAAATGACCTACCACACACTTTCAGACGGCCTGACTGAATCTTCAGTGAAAACCTTTTGGCCTTTATGGCTCAGTTTTCTTTGGATTTGCGCCGTCCCTTTTCTCTCACTCTACCGAGTCGGCCCACTGCCCAGCTTTTATTTGGAAGCCATCTCACTGAGCGGCTCATTGGTACTGACATTGATTAGCGCACATAAAGGCCTGCTAAATATCCGCCTTCCTGCACTCAGTATCGGTTTGTTTGCCATGGCCGCATTTTGGTCGCTCCAAGCGCGCCTCATGCATTCTACCTACCCCGGTATGAGCGATATTACCGCCTGGACCTTTGTCATTTTGGCACTGGGCGCATGGTCGGTTCGCGGCTGGGTAGCAGCTTACGGACAGGAACGCGTCGTCAGCATCTTTGCTTGGTCTTTATTGATAGGTGCATCCATACAGGCCGCCATCGTCTGGCTGCAATTTAAAGGCTGGTCCAACGTAGAGTGGTTGAACGGCATCATTGCCCGAAGCAATGGCACCGTAAACGGCCAACTCGGCCAGCGCAACCATTTGGGACATTATTTAATGTGGGGCATTTTGGCGGCATCCTATTTATGGACGGCGCGCAAAATGTCCAATGCAGCAGGTTTTCTGTTCGTATTGGCTTTGACTGCGACCCTCGGCCTTGTCAACTCGCGCACCATCTTAGGCTACATTGCCGCCCTATTCCTGATTACGCCGTTATGGTTTTGGCGTACCCGTTTCCAACACAAACGCGCACTGTGCATTTTCCTTCTGACTGCAATCCTGGCCGCCGCTTTCCAATTCGGCATGGGCAGCCTGTTGGATTTGTTTGGCAACATCAAATACGAAACCGCTGTCGAACGCGCAGGCACCAGCGGTTTTGAAGGCTCCATGCGCCAAATCGAATGGAGCAAAGCATGGATTGCCTTTCAATCCGCACCTTGGTTCGGCCACGGCTGGAACAGCTTTGCCCAGCAAACCTTCCTGATCAATGCCCAGCAACAATACTTCCCCAACAATATCCTCGGCGTACTGTTTACCCATTCGCACAATATCGTCATGCAGTTATTGTCCGAAATGGGCATTGCCGGCACCTTGCTCGCAACCTTAACCCTGCTTGCAGCCGTATGGCGACTGTTGGGCCGCAACCAAACGCCGGCTTCCCTGTTTTTACTGACTGCCGCCTCCGTCAGCCTCTGCCACAGCATGCTCGAATACCCACTTTGGTATATCTACTTCCTCACCGTATTCAGCCTGATTCTGTCGCTGACACCTTCTTATCCGAAAGATGTTTCAGACGGCCCTTTATCTAGCCGAATCAGACAGTGGGCAGGCGGCATAGCCGCTTTATCGATTTTAATCGGCATGGCAAACCTCAGCTGGGAATATCAAAATCTGACCCAATATAGCCGTGTAGGGAAAACCGACGATCCGCAAACAGTTCAAAACAAAATCGACGGCTTGCAGCAGCTCTCCAAAGAAAGCCCCATGCTTGCCTATTACGCCGATTTAAGTTTGAGCAAACGTGCCGACCCGACCGATGCCTACATCCGCCCGTGGGCAGAAGAAGCCGCACTCAAAGCCCTGACCTACCGCCCCTACTCCAGCGCCTATCAAGTCGGCCTCTACCTCTACCGACAAGGCAAAAAAGAAGAAGGTGCGCAATGGATGCAGGCAGTGCAATATTATTACCCGTATATGATGTATTTCTACGCCGACAAAATACGCAGCCATCCGGTATTCGCCCCACTGCTGCCCAAACTTTTGTCCGATTGCAAAGATTTCATCAACGCACCGAAACACCAAACTGCCAAATCATGTGACAAACCCTAAACAAAACACACTCAATTGTCAGTTTGTCCTTACAGGCCGTCTGAAAATGTAAAGAGCGACAAGTTTCTATGCAAAAAAGCGCAAAAGCACAGAAAATTACGCTATCAACAAAAGCAGATTGCATGTTAAGATTGAATACAACTCTATTTTAATCGCCGCACCGCCTATTTAGTGCCACGGCGCATACAATCACGAAAAGGAAATTCCATGAGTCGCGTATTACTCGTAGATGACGATGCCCTCTTGACCGAATTGCTGACCGAATACCTGACTGCCGAAGGCCTCAACGTTCACAGCGTTCCTGACGGCGAAGCCGGCGTTCAAGAAATTCTGACCGGACAATACGATGTCATCGTATTAGACTCCATGATGCCTAAAATGAACGGTTTGGACGTACTGAAAAACGTACGTACCCAAAGCACCGTGCCCATCATCATGCTGACCGCGAAAGGCGACGACATCGACCGCATCATCGGTCTGGAAATGGGTGCGGACGATTATGTTCCGAAACCATGCACACCGCGCGAACTCTTGGCCCGCATCAACGCCATCCTGCGCCGCGCACAACACAGCAACGAACAAAACAACGCGCCTAACAGCATTTCCGTCAGCGACGTCGTTTTGTACCCGGCCAAACGCCAAGCCAGCATCAAAGACACTCCACTCGAGTTGACCAGCACCGAATTCAACCTGCTCGAAGTTTTGATGCGCCACGCCGGACAAGTTGTCAGCAAAGAAACTCTGTCCATCGAGGCACTCGACCGCAAACTGGCTAAATTTGATCGCAGCATCGACGTACACATCTCCAGCATCCGCCACAAATTGGGCGATGCCTCCCTGATTCAAACTGTACGCGGCTTAGGCTACCTGTTTGTTAAAAACTAAAGATTAAACAGATCAATGAAACTGTTTCAACGCATCTTCGCCACATTTTGCGCAGTCATCGTCTGCGCAATCTTTGTGGCGAGTTTTTCATTTTGGCTGGTACAAAACACCCTCGCCGAAAACCAATTCAACCAACGCCGCACCATCGAAACCACATTGATGAGCAGCATCATCTCCGCGTTCAACTCGCGCGGAGACAGCGGTGCGCGCGAAATTCTTTCGGAATGGAAAAACAATCCGGTTTCCAATGCCGTTTATGTGATTACCGGCGACGATAAAAAAGATATTTTAGGCCGCAACATCGACAGCCTGTCCATCGAACGCGCCCGCATCTTTGCCATCAACAATCCCGAATCCGATTTAGCCCACATCGAATACGACCGTTTCGGCGAAGAATACCTCTTCTTCATTAAAGGCTGGGACAACCATCAAGCCCAGCGCCTGCCCAGCCCGCTTTTCATTCCCGGCCTGCCGCTCTCGCCGATTTGGCACGAATTTATCATTCTGTCTTTCATCATCATCGTCGGCCTCTTGATGGCATATATCCTTGCCAACAACATCACCAAGCCCATTAAAATTCTTGGCGGCGGCATGGACAGGGTAGCCAACGGCGAACTCGAAACCCGCATTTCCCAGCAAGTTGACGACCGTGATGACGAATTGTCCCACCTTGCCGTGCAGTTCGACAAAATGGCCGAGAAGCTTGAAAAACTTGTTGCCAAAGAGCGTCATTTGCTCCACCACGTTTCTCATGAAATGCGCTCGCCGCTGGCGCGTATGCAGGCGATTGTCGGCCTGATTCAATCTCAGCCGCAAAAACAAGAGCAATACCTCAAACGGCTTGAAGGCGAATTGGTGCGCATGGATACTTTGGTAGGTGAATTATTGACCCTCTCCCGCCTGGAGACCTCCAATATTCCTTTGGAAAAAGAAAACCTCAAACTCGTTCCGTTCCTGACCAACTTGATTGAGGACAACCAAAGCATTGCCCACCAAAACAATCAAAGCGTTACCCTGAGCATTGACCCTAAAATCCCTGAAAATGCCGTGATCAGTGCCAACGAAGGCTATCTGTACCGCGCCTTTGACAACGTTATCCGCAATGCCATCAACTACAGTCCGGAAGGCAGCACCATTCAGGCCCATATCGGACAAGACGGCAAACACTGGATTATCGATATTACCGACAACGGCCCGGGTGTCGATGAAATGCAGCTTCCGCATATTTTTACCGCCTTTTATCGTGCCGACTCCAGCGCACACAAGCCCGGTACCGGCTTGGGACTTGCCTTGACGCAACACATCATGGAGCAGCACTGCGGCAAAATCATTGCTGAAAATATCAAACCCAACGGCCTGAGGATGCGTTTCATCCTTCCCAAAAAGAAAGCCGGAGACAAAAAAGAAGCCTAAAAATAAGGCCGTCTGAAACTCTTCAGACGGCCCAAAACACAAATAAGGAACCATCATGAATGCAACCGTCCAAACCGGCTACTTCTTCATGCCCGAACACATCATCCTTGTCGGCGCCAGCGAACGTCCGCACAGCCTTGGTGAACGCATTTTCAGCCATCTGCTCGGTTCCTCATACCAAGGCAAAATCACCCCCGTCAATCTTCGACACAGTAGTGTCGCAGGCATTCCCTCCTACTCCAGCCTGAGCAAAATCCCGGGCCAAGCCGATTTGGTTGTTGCCGTTATCCCGCCCGACCATTACGACTCGCTGTTCAAAGCCTGCCGCAAAAAAGGCCTGCGCCACATTATCCTGATCCAAGATTGGGAAAACCTACCGCCCGAATCCTGCAAAAATGCCCGTTCCATCATTCAAAAATATCACGGCGACGAATTAAACATCAGCGTGTGTAACAGCGCAGGCGTCCAACTTCCCTCACTCAATCTCAATATCGGCACCCAAGCCGACTATCCGGCCGGCCATATCGCATTACTCACCGGCCACAGCACTGTCAGCCGCAACATCAACCATCTGCTGAACACAATGCATCAAGGCGTATCGCGCCACATCAGCCTCAACTATGATCTAAGCCCCACTACATCCGCCGACTGGCTCAACCGCTTCGGCCACAACCGTCATACCAAAGTTGCCGTCATCCACTACAATCCGGCCGAAAACCAACGCGAGCTGTTCAGCGCCATCCGACACTTTGCACGCCACACCCCGCTTATCCTGTTGTCCACACATTACACCGACGACACAGACAAAGCCGTCCTACACAGCCTCGGCCGCCATTGCAACTTCCTGCCGGTATTCAATATCAACGAACTCGAAGCAGCCTTAAAAGCCCATCTTTCCGGCATTCCCATCATTACCCATCCCACTATTTTGTCCGATACGCCGATAGAATGGCTGCGCAGCACCGCCGATGTCTGCCAATTGACCCTCAACCTTCCAACCGACGCACCATCCATCCAGCAAGGCTGCATCGGCAGCGACCCCACGCCCGCACGCATCCACCGCCTGGCACTCGAACAATTGCAAAATCCGCACACCCAAGCCCTGCTCGGCATTATTTCGCCGGACACACCGGATGCGTACGGCATTCATCAAACACTGAATAACTTAGCACAAAAAACCAGCAAGCCCATTCTCATCAGCCATCGTTTTTCAGACGGCCTGACCCGGTTCAACACCCCGGAAGAAGCCTTGCTGACACTTTATTTCCGCAATCAAACCGCCTACTTGCAACAAGTGCAAAATACCCCTGCACCAGCCAAAACAGGCCGTCTGAAAACACCTAAAAGCAAAAGTATCGATAAAGCCATTGCATCCGGCCAAACCGAACTGATTGCGGAAGCCCTATACCTGCCTCCGTGCCAAACCCAAAAACTCAATGCCGTCCAATTCCGGTTCGGCCGCCATGCCATTTACGGCAACATCCTTACCGCCCATTACAACGGCAAAACCGAAGCCGCATTACCTCCTTTCACCACGCTCGATATCCAGCGTTTAAGCCAATTTGCGGAACTCGACAACACTTCCGTTCTCAATCAATTTCTGCATTCCCTAAACACGCTTATCCATAACGACCAGCATATCGGCGACATTATCCTCAACTACAACGGTAGACAATACAGCAGCACCATCATTCCAGAAATCGTGGAAAAACCTGTTGCACCAACAACCAAAATTCCTAAAAAAGCCGTCCAAACCTTAGAACAGGCTGCTGCTAAAATGCAAAGTGCCGCCGCCTACCTCCAACAAAAAAATCCGGCCGCAGCCGAGTTTCTACGCAACACCGGAGAAGCCGCGTCCGAACTGCTGCACCCTAAAACCGAAACACCCGAAATACAAAACGTACTCGCCCCCTACCCGAACCAAACCGACACATTCGTCCTGCCCGACGGCAACACCCTGCACATTCGCGCACTAGAGCCTGAAGATGCCGAAGCCAAACAAAAATTTGTCCGCCAATTACCTGCGGCCGACCGCTATACGCGCTTCATGACCCACACCAACGAATTGCCGCAGCCCACACTCGCACGGCTGACCCGCCCCGATTTCCATAACGAATGCGCATGGGCCGCCTTCGCTTCAGACGGCCGTATCGTCGCAGTCAGCCGTTACAGCCGCATCAATCGCAACGAATGCGAATTCGGCATTACATTGGCCGCCGAAGCCCGCAAAACCGGCTTGGCCGGCAAAATGATGGGCCTCATTATCCAAACTGCCACACAGCAAGGTTATCAAACCATGAATGCGGAAATCCTCAAAGAAAACACACCGATGCTCAAACTCGCTGAAAAATCAGGATTTACCGTTACTCCGTCGGAAACCGACCGCGGACTGTATCAAGCAAGCCTCGATTTGAACGCATGGCAAAACAGCAACAAAAACAAATAAAAACTTGCATAACCCGTGTGAAATATCCTAAAATTAGCGGTTTCTATATATCCGCATTTTTCAAAAGGACTCAAAATGGTAGTTATCCGTTTGGCTCGCGGCGGCTCAAAACACCGCCCTTTCTTCAACGTAGTCGTAACTGACTCTCGCAACCGTCGTGACGGCCGCTTCATCGAGCGCGTAGGTTTCTACAACCCCGTTGCCAACGAAAAACAAGAACGCGTACGTTTCGACGCAGACCGCATCAACCACTGGGTTGCTCAAGGCGCGAAAGTTAGCGATGCAGTTGCCAAACTGATTAAAGAGCAAAAAATCGCTGCTTAATCAGCTGAAACGACCATGACAGACACTCAAAAACGGGTAGCCATGGGCTACATCAAAGGCGTATTCGGCATTAAAGGCTGGCTTAAAATTGCCGCCAATACCGAATACACCGACAGCCTGCTGGACTACCCAGAGTGGCAGTTGTGCAAGGATGGCAAAACCCTGAATGTCACGCTTGAGGCAGGTAAAATTGTCAATGGTGAACTTCAGGTCAAATTTGAAGGGATAGACGATCGCGATCAAGCATTTGCCTTGCGCGGCTATACCATCGAAATTCCCAGAGAGTCATTCGCCCCTACTGAGGAAGACGAATACTACTGGGCAGATTTAGTCGGCATGACCGTCATCAACAAAGAAAACATCGTCCTCGGCAAAGTCAGCAACCTGATGGAAACCGGCGCGAATGATGTTTTGATGATTAAAGGCGAACACGGACAAATCCTGATTCCCTTCGTCTCCAACTATATCGAATCTGTCGATACCGACAGCAAAACCATTATCGCCGACTGGGGTTTGGACTACTGATGCTGATTCAAGCCATCACCATTTTTCCAGAGATGTTCGACAGTATTGTCGAATATGGCGTTACAGGCAGGGCAAGAAAACAAAACCTTTGGCAGTTTCAAGCCATTAATCCCCGAAAATTTGCCGACAACAAACTTGGCTATATCGATGATCGCCCCTTCGGAGGCGGCCCGGGAATGATTATGATGGCACCACCGCTTCAAGCGGCAATCGAAGAAGCCAAAGCAAACTCGCAAAAACCTGCCAAAGTAATTTATCTCAGTCCGCAAGGTCAGCCGCTGACACACAAAAAGGCTGCAGAACTTGCCGAACTGCCCCATCTCATTCTTCTATGCGGACGCTATGAAGGCATAGATGAAAGACTGCTGCAAAGCAGTGTGGACGAAGAAATCAGCATTGGCGACTTTGTTGTCTCGGGTGGTGAATTACCCGCCATGATGTTGATGGATGCCGTCTTAAGATTGGTACCGGGTGTATTGGGCGATATACAGTCAGCCGAACAAGACTCGTTTTCAGACGGCCTTTTAGACTGTCCTCATTACACCAAACCCGTAGAATTCCAAGGCATGATGGTTCCTGAGGTCTTACGCTCAGGAAATCATGGCTTGATTGCCGAGTGGCGATTGAAACAATCGCTGCGACGCACTTTAGAGCGCCGACCTGATTTATTGGAAAAGCGCAGTTTAATCCCAAAGGAATCCCGCCTCTTAAAAGAAATCTTGCAAGAGCAACAGGAAATCCAATCATAACTTAGGAAAAACAAATGAACTTGATTCAACAATTAGAGCAAGAAGAAATCGCTCGCTTGAACAAAGAAATCCCTGAATTCGCTCCGGGCGACACCGTTGTCGTATCTGTACGCGTGGTTGAGGGTTCTCGCAGCCGTCTGCAAGCATACGAAGGTGTGGTTATCGCCCGCCGCAACCGTGGTCTGAACAGCAACTTTATCGTTCGCAAAATCTCTAGCGGCGAAGGTGTAGAACGTACTTTCCAACTGTACTCCCCTACCGTAGAAAAAATCGAAGTTAAACGCCGCGGTGACGTACGTCGCGCTAAACTGTACTACTTGCGTGGCCTGACCGGTAAAGCAGCCCGTATTAAAGAAAAATTGCCTGCTCGCAAAGGCTAATCAACTTTATCAAAAACCCACTTCAATGAAGTGGGTTTTTTGTTTTTATACAAGATCTCCTCGTCTTTCTTACACAATCCTGTAAGCCAATCACAATTCCCATCTCACGCATAAACTTAAACAGAATCATAACCCCCTACTTTTGACCTCTATAAAAAAGGCCGTCTGAAACAAAAGATTCAGACGGCCTTGAATTACATCGGGCGGTTATTTAAACCATCCTGCTAATGCTGGAATACGTGATAATAACAGTGTATCCAAAATCCAAATAACAACGATTGCAGCAATGGCCGTTGGGAAAATCACAGCCAAAATCAAAAGTGGCACAGCCATTGCCCACCATACCGGCAATTTGATTTTCTGTGCAGGAGGAACCAGACCACGCGCTTCCGAAGGACGGCGTTTCCACCACATCACACAACCGCTGACACAGATAAAAATAATCGCCAGACAGAACACAACATTCGCCAACACGCTCCACCAACCCAGCGTACCCATATGCAAAGCAATGCTTGCTGCCATGAACTTGCCAAACCAGTTGTAATCGTCAAAATGAATATCCGCCAGGATTTTGCCACTGTATTGATCAATGTGTACCGTACGATCCGCAGTCGGACTAATCATATCGTAGCTCATTGAGTCTTGCGACAGCGTCCATACGCCGGTTTCGCCTTTAGGCAGGTTCAACTGATAGCGGCCTTTGAAGCCAATTTCGCGTGCAAAGCGGTCAACCGTCTCCAACGTCATCGGTTCGCTTGGATTAATGCCGTTTTCGCCCAGTGTCGTACCGGAAACCGGCATAGGCGTCAGCTCTAAAATCCACGGCACTTCTTTGGATTTGCCATCATTCAACACATCGCCATGGGTTGGTACGGAAGATACCGGGTTAGGCTCCACACCCCATTTGCCGGCTGGGAATTGACTCCATGCCTGAACCACTTTACCACCCCAAATACCTGCCCAAGCAATACCAGACAAACAGAACAGCAATAAAATCAAAGAAACCCAAGAGCCAACCGCACCGTGCAGGTTGCGCCACCAAGAACGGCCTTTGCCTGCTTTAGGCAAAAGGACGGCCTTCAGACTACGCTGTTTTACCCACCACAAATAAATACCGGTCACAATCATGATGATGGTCAGCGACGCAGCAGTTTCCAACAGGTAGTCACCAGTCGCACCCATCATCATATCGCCGTGGATTTCGTCCATCGTGTGATACCAGCCTTGACCGCGCGGCATCGTATTCACGACTTTTGCCGTATAAGGATCAACGGCAACCATAGTGGCTTTATCGTCGTTGTTCACGCGGAATACGGCCACCATATCATCTGCGCGCGGCGCAATATACTGCACCACAGAAGCAGTTTCCGGATTCACAAACTGTCTGGCGGCTTCAGCCTGAGCCGACAAAGGCTGCACCACTGCCTGCGGCGTAACATGTATGCGTTCGCCTTCTTTACCGGTGATATTGGCAAATAGCAGCATTCCCAACCCTGTAACAGCCAGCAGGGTTAAAAACGGCGCGACCAAAAGTCCGGCATAAAAATGCCATCGCCAAACAGTCAAATAACGGCGGTTAGCCTGTTGTTCATTTTGGGAAGTTGGTTTTGTTTCCATATATTCTCTTTATATAATTAAAGCAGACTAATCCTTAAGGATTATTAACGGACATTTTAATCAAAACCATTCATTTACGAAACCGTTTTTCAAGTGCAGCTTTGAAATACTTCAACATTTAGTTTGCAGGCCGTCTGAAAAAACAAAATAGACAGAAAACAACACTTTACTGAAAACCTGTTTTAATCATTGCGGTTTCGGCAGAATTTGGTAGAATACAGGCATTACTTATTTATTCATCAAGCCGCCAAGCTTTGGCGGCTTGTATTTTTATTTCCAATCCGGCTACTGTGCGTGGCCGGATAATATTTTAAAAGCATCATCATGCTTTCATGGAGAATCTTATGCAAAAAATCCCTTTGACCGTCCGCGGTGCAGAATTACTGAAACAAGAACTTCAACACCTCAAAAGCGTGGCTCGTCCAGAAATTATTGAAGCCATTGCAGAAGCACGTTCACACGGTGATTTGTCTGAAAATGCCGAATATGAAGCCGCCAAAGAGCGCCAAGGCTTTATCGAAGGCCGTATTGCCGAGCTGGAACACAAACTCTCTATGGCCCACATCATCAATCCTGCCGAAATCCATGCCGAAGGCAAAATCGTATTCGGCACAACAGTAACACTGGAAGATTTGGAAACCGAAGAACAAGTAACCTACCAAATTGTCGGCGAAGATGAAGCAGATATTAAAGAACGCAAAATCTACGTTGGCTCCCCTATTGCCCGAGCCTTGATCGGAAAAGAAGAAGGCGACGTTGCAGAAGTTCAGGCCCCCGGCGGCGTGCGTGAATATGATATTATTTCCGTACAATACATCTAAATAAACTCAAGGCCGTCTGAAAACGTTTTCAGACGGCCTTTTGTTACACCATCACAACTAAAACAGAATTTCCCAAAGAGAAACCAGATGAGTCTACCCTACAAAATCACTCAAACCGCTACTACCATTTGGCTAGGCATGCAACTGACAGCCGGCTACATTGTCGCCCCCATCCTATTCCATCTCCTACCTAAGATGCTGGCAGGCGAAATTGCCGGTATTTTGTTTGCGATTACAGCACTATGTGGCTTAGTTATTTTTGGCGCAGCCTATGCCTTTTTCAGAAAGCAACTGGCCTCACTTTCTTGGTGGATCTTGGTGCTTTGGCTACTCTTAGCCTGCAACCATCTTTTGGTTACGCCGGTTATCGAGGCACACAAGTACGGACTAGATAACTGGCTGCTGTCCCTAGTTGGCGGAACATTCGGAGTTTGGCATGGCTTATCCAGTATCATCTTTTTGATTTGCACAATACTCGCCGCTGTTTGCGTATGGAAATGGCCGAAGCCAAACTAATCTGTCTTAATAAAAGGCCGTCTGAAAATAAATCTTTCAGACGGCCTTTTATTTTGAATCATGAATTCCCCAAATCTTCAAATATAAACCATAAAAAAATGCCCTGCACATTGCAGGGCATTTTTCACAAACCGATTAAGGTTTAGCGTAACCGTGAACGCCATTGTAAGGAGCTGGGATCCAACCTTCATCAGTAGCAGGCAATTCGCCTTGACCTTCGATAGTTTGGCCTGGAGCAACTTGACGAGTAACAACGCTACGGATTTTAACATCAACGCGGCGGTCAGGTTCGATACAAGCAATAAGATCAGCACGTTTCTTAGCTTTAGAAACTTTTTTGCCCAATTTAGCAACTTCAGCTTCACAAGCAGCAGTCATGCGAGCTTGAGATTCGCCCAGACCTACTGCAGAGATTTTGCTAGAAGCAACGCCACGACCTACCAAGTAGTTAGCTACTACGTTAGCACGACGCTCAGACAGAGCTTGGTTGTATTGCTCAGAACCCATGAAGTCAGTGTGACCTTCAACACGTACAGTTTGTACGCTTTCGTTGCTCAGGCGTTGAGCCAAAGAGTCCAGGTTTTCTTGAGCTTCAGGACGCAGGTTGTCTTTGTCGAAGCCGAACAGAGTTTTAGTAGACAGGGAAACAGTTTCATCAACATACTCAGGAGCTTGTTGTACAGGAGCAACTGCTTCACGATCACCACATTCAACACGGCCTTGAGTAGCTTTGTCGAAGTAGCTGTTTTTCCAGCATTCGCCGTAGTTGTTACGGACGATTTCTTGAGATTTGCTGCTTACGGTGTAACCGTGTTTGGTGTGCGCTTCGCTGGCCATAGCGGTGCCAGAGGCAACCAAGGCAACGAACAATGCGCTTAATTTCAGCTGTTTGGTCATTTTATTCCCTCATCAAATTGTTATGCGGCGGACTAGGAAAGCAACCGCTGCAAAGTACCAATATACAGGCCGCAGTATCAAAACAGCGGCAAATCGGATATATCAGGTTGCACTATAAAGAAGCGCAAGGCAAACTGTCAATACTCGATGCCTTCAAACAATCATGAAGTGCCTGCTTCCTAGTAGTTAATCATGCCGAAAAATCAATCTTGTGTCATTAATTTAGGGCAAAATCAGACAATTCATCCACCTAAAGTTGTACAAAAACAACAAAATCCTCTTCCCTCTTCTTTCCTGAATTTTCTGTTTTCATATCATTAAAAGATATTTTCATTAAAAACAAACATTTTCAAAACTCGGGGCAAAACTGGACAAAATATGTTAAATTACATGCCGTTTGTCGCACAAAATCCACAATAACAACGTATCCGGTACTGCCACCATGAAACTGCAACAATTACGTTATGCCCTTGAGGTTTACCGACACAATCTGAATGTCTCTGAAGCCGCCGATGCGCTTTTCACATCCCAGCCCGGCATTTCCAAACAAATCCGCCTGCTTGAAGAAGAATTGGGTATCCAAATTTTTATCCGCAGCGGCAAACGTGTGGTTTCCGTTTCGCAACCGGGCAAAGCCGTATTAGAGATTTCGGAACGGATTTTGCGTGATGTACAAAACATTAAAAATATCGGCAGCGAGTTTACCGATCACGACAGCGGCTCGCTGACCATCGCGACAACGCATACCCAGGCGCGTTATGCTTTGCCCAAAATCGTTGCGGAATTTGTCAAAAACTATCCTAAAGTCAATTTGACCATCAAACAAGGAAGCCCTTCTGCGATTGCGCAAATGGTCAGCAGTGGCGAAGCGGATTTGGCAATTATTACCGAACAGATTGATGATCATCCTGAGTTGGGCAAGCTGCCCTGCTATGAATGGAACCATGCCGTCATTGTCCCGCATGACCACCCTCTTTTAGACTGCCGCAATCCTTTAAGCCTTGAAGATTTGGCTTCTTTTCCGCTGGTTACTTACGAATTTGCGTTCAACTCCGGCAGCAGCATTGCGCGTACCTTTAATAAAGCGCATATCGAGCAACCTGATGTTGCTTTATCGGCTGCCGATACGGATGTATTGAAAACGTATGTACGCTTAGGCTTAGGCGTGGGTTTGATGGCCAAAATGGCGTACGATCCCGTTGTCGATCAAGACTTGCAGCTGATAGATGCGGCGCACTTATTTGAGCCGTCGCCCACTTGGATAGCCTTACGCACCGACACCTACCTGCGTGGCTATGCCTATGATTTTATACAGATGTTTGCGCCGAAACTGACCCGTGAAGCGGTTGACCGCATTCTGTACACGCCGGTCGTTGAAGATTTTTCAATTTAACATCTAACTATCACTTGCGTAACTTAACATTTATTCTTTAACTTTTGTTAAAAAGGCCGTCTGAATAATTTCAGACGGCCTCAGATTCAGATAGCGTGCGAACAACCGGAAACCATTTTCTTCAAAGTCGTCGCATCTAGGATTTTGATGTGCTTGTGTTCAACCGAAATCAAGCCTTCATGATGGAATTTGGATAAGGTGCGGCTGACCGTTTCCAGTTTCAGCCCTAAATAGCTACCGATTTCCTCACGCGACATCCGCAGGATAAAATCGTTGGCGGCAAAACCTCGGGAATAGAGACGCTGAGACAGATTGAGCAAGAATGCGGCCAAGCGCTCTTCGGCGCGCATATTGCCCAAAAGCAACATCACGCCCTGATCTCGGACAATTTCACGGCTCATCAAGCGGAAAAAGTGAGAACGGAGGCTGGGAATATCCTGACCGAGTTCTTCAATATGTGTAAACGGAAGCTCGCATACCTCGCTGTCTTCCAAAGCCACAGCATCACAGCTGTGAATATGGGAACAAATCCCATCCATACCAATCAGCTCGCCCGACATAAAAAAGCCGGTTACCTGATCTCGTCCATCTTGGCTGGCGACTGTTGTCTTAAAGAAGCCCGCACGGATGGCAAACAAAGAGGTAAACGGCTCGCCGGCACGAAATAAGTACTCGCCTTTTTTCAGACGGCGGCTTTGACGGATCACCGCATCCAATTGTAAAAATTCGTTAGGCATTAATCCGACAGGCAAACACAGCTCGCGTAAAGAACATGTGGAACACAAGGTTTTCATTTGATGTGTTGCATTGTGTGTAGCCATAACGCACCTTTAATTTGCTTAGTTCTCTCAATCCCTGATTAAGCCGAATAACTATTGACCCATGTCAAAGTCGGCATATCATTATGAGGCATTCTACCAAACTATCGAAATTTTGACTAAAATTTTCCCTAATTTCCTTACTTCATACTACAAGCCCCGACCATGAAAATCATCCCCATCTCAAATAACACCAACACAAACAATGAATTACCGGAATTCGACCGCGAATTGATTGCCAGCTTGCCATCAAGCGGTCCGCGTTATACATCCTATCCGACCGCCGACCGCTTCCATGAAAGCTTTAAAGAAGCCGAATATATCCAAGCTTTAAACCTGCGCAACATGGGCGCGCTCAACAAACCCCTTTCGCTCTACATCCACATTCCCTTCTGCAATACCATCTGCTACTACTGCGGCTGCAACAAAATCATTACCAAAGACAAAAGCCGTGCCGATGCCTATATCCAGTATCTGGAAAAAGAAATGGAATTACTGGCACCGCATTTGGGCGGAAGATACCAGCTCGCGCAACTCCACTTTGGCGGCGGCACGCCCACATTCCTGAGCGACGACCAACTCGAACGCGTCTTCGACATGATTCGTAAATATTTCCAGCTGATTCCCAACGGCGAATACTCCATCGAAATCGACCCGCGCAAAGTCAGCCGCGAAACCGTCCTCAAATTGGGCAAACTCGGTTTCAACCGCATGAGTGTCGGTATTCAAGACTTTGACCCTAAAGTGCAGGAAGCCGTCAACCGCATCCAAAGTTACGAAGAAACCAAAGAAGTGATTGATGCCGCGCGTGAAGCCGGGTTTAAATCGGTCAGCGTCGATTTGATTTACGGCCTGCCGCACCAAAACACCGAAAGCATCAAAATCACCATCGACACGGTCTTGTCCCTCGATCCCGACCGCCTCGCCCTTTACCACTACGCCCATCTGCCGCATATCTTCAAACCGCAACGCCGTATCGACACCAATGTCGTACCCGGCAGCGAGGAAAAACTCGATATGCTGCAATATTGCGTTCAAACCCTGACCGAGCGCGGCTATGTTTTCATCGGTATGGACCACTTTGCCAAACCTGACGACGAACTCTCCATCGCCCTCAAAGAAGGCTTCCTGCAACGCAACTTCCAAGGCTACTCGACCTATGCCGACTGCGATTTGGTAGCGATCGGCGTGTCCTCTATCGGCAAAATCGGCAGCACCTACTCCCAAAACGAACGCGACATCGATGCCTATTACGCCGCACTCGATGCCGGACATCTGCCGATTATGCGCGGCTACCAGCTCAATCAAGACGACATTCTGCGCCGCAACATCATTCAGGATTTAATGTGCCGCTTCTCGCTTGATTATCAAATTTATGAAAGCGTGTTCGGCATTCCGTTTAGCCGCTATTTTGCAACCGAACTGGAAGATATGAAGCAACTGGAAACCCTCGGCCTGGTCCGCCTCAAACCGCACGGCCTGACCGTTACACCGAAGGGACGTTTCCTGATCCGCAACATCGCCATGGTGTTCGACTATCATCTGCGCCATAAAGAAACCAAAGCCAAATACTCACAAACCGTATAAACACTTAGGCCGTCTGAAAGTATGTGTTATATTTCAGACGGCCTTTTTTCACATCAAAAGCAACACAATGGATCAACCCGATTTCTTCCCCATTCCCAGCCCCTGCATCGGCGTTTGCGAAGCCAATGCCAAAGGCTATTGCAAAGGCTGCCTGCGCAGCCGGGAAGAGCGCTTGTATTGGCACCAGATGACCGACAGCCAAAAACATCAAGTCATGCACCTCCTAGCCCTCAGGAAAACCAAAATCCGCAACCGCAAAACAGAAAAGCCCGACACGGGCGAACAACCGGTTCAAAACCTGCTCGATTTCTAAACCGCCCTTACCGCACACACCAAAAGGAAAAACATGAAAAAACTGCTCGCCTGCCTGCTTGTGCCATTGACCGCCCTCGCCCTGGGCGCCTGCAAACCCGCCGCAACCTCATCCGACAGCAAACCCGCCGAACTTAACTGGCAACAGCCCAAACTCACCAGCAATGTTTGGAAAATCAGCAAAGAAGGCCAGCCCGATTCCTATCTGCTCGGCACCATCCACATGGGGCAAACCAATCAGACCTTGTCTTCCGATGCCCTCAAACTGTTGCAATCCACCGACCAACTGACCACAGAAGTTGACGCATTGCCGGACAGCAGTCCGGAAACAAAAAAAATGTATCAAAAATACTTCAAAGAAGTCATGAGTACCGAACCGCTCAGCCGCAAGCTTGGCAAAACAGATTTCCGTCTTTTACAAGAAATCTATTCACAAAATGAAGAAAGCCAACCCATCGCCCAAATTGCCGACAAACTCCATCCGTGGGCGGCATTCATTTTTGCCGGCAGCACATTTCCCCAAGGGTATAGCTCAGAAAACGGTGCAGATATGTTGCTGACCAACGCAGCCGCCGACATCAATAAGCCGCGTGGTTCATTGGAAAATTTGGACGATGTTACCGCGATTTTCAAAGCCCAGCCTGAAGAAACCATGCTCAACTTTCTGAAAGCCAGTATCAAAACCAATAAAGAAGAAACCGAAGATATCAAAAAACTCCATCAAGCCTATTCAGACGGCCGCTTTGAAGAACTCATCCCACTTTTGGAAGAAACCGAACAGCGCACCCTCAAACTTGTTGATACCAAATACGCCAAAGCCATGTCCAATTGGCTGAAAAACGACCTCCTGATCCGCCGCAACTTGGCATGGCTGCCTGAAATCCGCAAGCAATCCGCCAAACAAAGCACCCTCTTTGCCGTCGGTATTGCCCATTTACCCAGCGAAAAAGGCTTAATCGAACTATTGCGTCAAGAAGGCTATCAAGTAACGCCCGAACCCAAAGTCCTGATTTGGCAATAAACTCCAATCAAACGACAAGGCCGTCTGAAAGTCTTTCTTTCAGACGGCCTTTATTTAATCTCTATTAAATGAAGCAGTAAGCAATGTTGAGCGTAACAATCAATCGCCCAATGCCGCTACCATCACCGCTTTAATCGTATGCATCCGGTTTTCTGCCTGATCAAACACAATGCTGGCTTCGCTTTCAAAGACTTCTTCCGTTACTTCCACACCATTCAGGCCGAATGTCTCATAAATCCATTCGCCGACTTTGGTTTCGCGATTATGGAAAGCAGGCAGACAGTGCATAAACTTGACTTGCGGATTTTCCGCCGCCGCCATCAGCTCAGGCGTAACGCGGTAACCTTTCAGCAAATCGATACGTTCCTGCCAAGCCTCTTTAGGCTCGCCCATGCTGACCCACACATCGGTATGGATAAAATCCACGCCTTTCACGGCTTCTTTCACATTCTCCGTCAACAGAATCCGTCCGCCGGTCTCTTTGGCAACAGCCTGCACCGTCTCGATAATGTTTTCAGACGGCCACAAACTTTTCGGCGCACCGATACGCACGTCCATGCCCAGTTTCGCAGCCAACACCAGCAACGAATTGGCCATGTTGTAACGCGCATCACCGACATAAGCAAACGCAATTTGGTTCAAAGGCTTATCGCTATGCTCGCGCATCGTCAGCGCATCAGCGAGCATTTGAGTCGGGTGAAACTCGTTGGTCAAACCGTTGAACACAGGCACGCCTGCATACTTAGCCAGCTCTTCCACTACATCCTGCCCAAAACCGCGATATTCAATGCCGTCAAACATCCGCCCCAAAACACGCGCCGTATCCTTAATACTTTCCTTATGCCCGATTTGGCTGGCAGAAGGCTCCAGATAAGTGACCCCCGCCCCTTGGTCGCGTGCGGCCACTTCAAACGCGCAACGGGTACGGGTCGATGTTTTCTCGAAAATCAGGGCGATGTTTTTTCCCTTCATCCGCTGCACCTCGCGCCCCGCTTTTTTAGCGGCTTTCAATTCAGCGGCAAGGTCGAGATAGGCAGTAATTTCTTCCGGAGTAAAATCCAAAAGTTTTAGAAAATGGCGGTTTTTCAGGCTCATGTCGTATTTCTCTTTTCTAGCGTGGGCGTTGCCCAACATTTTTCTCCATGCAGATTTCGTCGGGCTTCCACCGACCTTCTGCTGCTCAATTTTTCAGAATGCGAAGCCTGCTAATAGTGCAGCCCCTTATCCTCTATCAAAACTCAAAACAAGGCCGTCTGAACCTCGCCTCGCTCCAAGGCAAGCAACGATTGTTTGCGGTTCAAACCGCCTGCATAGCCGGTCAGCTTGCCATCGCTGCCGATAACACGGTGGCAGGGAATCAGGATAGACACCTTGTTTTGCCCGTTTGCAGCAGCAACGGCGCGAATGGCTTTAGGATTACCCAACTGTTGCGCCTGCTCCTTGTAGCTGCGCGTTTCGCCGTAAGGAATAGTCAGCAACGCATTCCATACCTGCTGCTGAAAGGCTGTGCCTATCGTTTCCAAAGGCGTCGCAAAAACTTTCAGACGGCCTTGAAAGTATAAATCCAATTCTTGGCGCAAAAGTTGCGTTTGCTCATTTTCTTGAAAAATAAACTGCCCGCGTAAAGCTTTTTGGACAGCCATGATTTCCTGTTCTAGCTGTTTCTGCCCGACAAATTCCAGCAGACACAAACCCTTACTGCCGAACACCGCCAACATCTCACCCAAAGGCGTGGCAAGCACGGCGGCAGTCAGTTCGTTCGAACTATCAGGATAACGCGTTTCCAACAGTCGGACAGCTCGACGGATACGGACATATTCTTCAGGCGTACAACCGATACAGTCAATAAAATCCTGCTCAAACTGCTTGGTTTCATGTTCCGTAAACCGCTCGTGCAGCAAGGCTTCGAGAGTGGCGGGAAAGTCAGTTTCCAACTGCTCGCGGATTTCATTCCACTTTGCTGGAAGTGCATTTAAAGAAGGCAGAGTAATCATATTTTGCCTTGTCCAATTATCGATAACTTAAGAGATAACCGAAAGAGCAAAAGAATCGTATCGCCCTATCGTTTTTCAAAGCCTACGGTACGGCCTTTTCACTTCAACAAGCGTTTCAACATACCTTCATATACTGCCGACAGCTTCGGAATATCTTCCAAACGTACGTTTTCGTTGATTTGATGGATGGTCGCGTTAGACGGGCCTAATTCGATGAGTTCTTTGGCAATGGCTTTGATAAAGCGTCCGTCCGAAGTGCCGCCGGTGGTGGACAATTCGGCCTCAACGCCACAAATCTCGGCAATGGCTTCGCGTGCCACGTCGGTCAGTTTTCCTGCCTGAGTCAGGAAAGGTTGGCCTGAGCAAGACCACTGCAAATCGTATTGCACGCCGTGTTTGTCCAAAATGGCGTGGACGCGTTGTTTCAGTCCTACTTCGGTGGACTCGGTAGAAAAGCGGAAATTGAATTTAACGTTCAGCTCACCCGGAATCACATTGGTCGCGCCTGTGCCGCCGTTGATATTGGAAATTTGGAAACTGGTCGGCGGGAAATATTCGTTGCCCCCGTCCCAGACTTCCTGTGTCAGCTCCAGCAATGCCGGGGCAAAAGTATGCACGGGATTGATGGCCAAATGCGGATAGGCAATATGGCCTTGCTTGCCTTTGACGGTCAGATTGCCCGACAACGAGCCGCGGCGGCCGTTTTTCAACATATCGCCCAATTTATCCACGGCAGTCGGTTCGCCGACGATACAGTAATCAATCAACTCGCCGCGCGCTTTCAACACATCGACGACTTTGGTCGTGCCGTCCAGCGCGTCGCCCTCTTCGTCCGAAGTAATCAGGAGCGCAATGCTGCCTTGGTGGTCGGGATGTTCGGCAACGAAACGCTCGCAGGCGGTAACGAAACAGGCAATGCTGGTTTTCATATCTGCCGCGCCGCGACCATACAGACGGCCTTCACGCTCGGTCGGTTCAAACGGTGGCGAATCCCATTTTTCAACAGGGCCTGTCGGCACGACGTCGGTGTGCCCGGCAAAGCAGAACACCGGAGCCTGCGTACCGCGGCGCAACCAGATGTTTTTGGTGTCGCCAAAATGAAGCTCTTCTACGGCAAAACCAATTTTTTGCAGGCGTTCGGCCAGCAGCTGTTGGCAATTTTGGTCATCCGGCGTAACGGACGGGCGGGAAATCAACGCTTTGGCGAGTTCTAGGGATTGGGTTTCGGTCATTGTGTTTACTTTGAAAAACAGGCCGTCTGAAACGTTCTGAATATGATTTTCAGACGGCCTTGAGTTTATTTGAAGATACTGAATGGGCAGCCTGCCTTTCAGTATTCTGAGTTATTTTCCATGGCAAGCTTCATACAGCGGCAGTAATTCTTCCACTGTTTCCACTATCCATTTCGCGACATCCTGCTTGCCCAAATCATCGCGTTCGATGTGTTTGCCGATACAGAAGAAATCTTTGTCGTCTCGAAGCTTTCTATCGCCGTCGCTTTGTTGGGCGACGGTTCGATAATCGTCATATTCGCTTTCCGCGCCGTGCCACATATCGAAGGAAGCGTATTTCTCGGTATCAAAATTATCCAGCCAGCGGTTGTAATCAGGTAGCGCAATGGGGGAAACATCGGCTTTATAGCAGTGCCAATCCAAGCTGACGCTCAAACGGCGGCGGTTGAGCAAAATCGATAAAATTGCTGCGGAATTTTTATATTGTTCGTATTTGAAATAGGCAAAGAAATGGGCGCGGACCTGCCAGCCGTTACACCAGCGTTCGATATGCGGCGGCGCAAACGGCGCACCCAATTCGGCGGCAACCTGCTGGATCAGCTGCTGCCATACCTGCCAGTTTTCTTTATAGTCTGCCTTGATTTGCGGAATACTTTCAGGCTGGTATTTTTTAAGCTGGGAAAATTGGAAAAAGGGAATATTGAACAAATCGCAACTTTTTGGGGTCAGCATAATATATCCTTGAGACGATTGTTTCAGACGGCCTTATTTGCGGCGGCGTGCAGCCATAATTTCGCCGATTTCGGTCAGTTTTTCTTTGGGGATAAAGGTTTTGCCCATATCAAACAGCGGCTCTTCAATCGCCAGATGGACATCATATCCTGCGACAAAGCGTTTGAACGCTTCCGCATCGGGGACATAGGCGTTGTCTACTTCGAGTTTGGTAAATTCGGCGGATACTGCCGCCCAGTTGTTGTGCAGGCTGATATGTTGGCGCAAAAGCTCGTCAACGCTTTCTTGAGCTTGCGGCGCATATTGCAATAGAAGCGGGAAGAAATTTTCTTCTTCGTCTTCATGGTGCAATGGCGCGGCGACATTAAAATATTGGGCAATCTGGCGGATGGTTTGCAAAACGATTTGATTGCAGCCGTTTTCGGCAATATAGTCCGACAACATGGCAACCTGGCTGCAGAAACGGCGCACTTTGCCATGACAGGCGTACAGCATTTCAATGGGTTCGGCAAAAGTAACACTTTTGGTTTCAAACGGATTCATAGGATTTATTCTTAAATTAATGTTTCCAGATTATAACAAAACAGCCTGCGCAAGGCAGGCTGTCTGTTTTCGAGCTTTAGGCGGATTAGTCAACCAAAGTAACTTTACCGTTCATCAAAGCGCCGTGACCTGGGAAGGTACAAGCGAATTTGTATTCGCCGTCAGCCAGTTTGGCAGGATCCAGAGTCAAAGAAGATTCTTCACCGCCACCGATCAGTTTGGTGTGGGCAACAACGCGTGCGTCGTCAGGTTTAACGTAGTCAGTGTCAGCTGCGCCAACGCCATCTTTGAAAATACCGTCCATGTCTTCAGTTTTACCGATCACAATGTTGTGACCCATGCTGGCTTTAGGTTGGGTACCGGTGTGTTTCAGGGTGATGGTGAATTCTTTACAAGCTTTGCTTACTTGGATTTCTTTAGTATTGAACTGCATAGCGTCGTTGGCTTCAACAGTAGTCACGCAGTTGCCGGCTGCAGGAGCAGCGGCTGCGTCTGCCGGAGCGGCTTCAGAAGCAGGGGCTGCATCAGCAGGCGCAGTAGTTTCTGCAGGCGCAGCTTCGGAAGCGGCAGAAGCAGCAGGGGCTTCAGCAGGTTTTGCAGCTTCTTGAGAGCATGCAGCCAAGCCGATAACGGCAGCGGAAATCAGAGCCAGATAAGCTTTCATTGATGTATCTCCTAATGATGAGAGTTTTGTTAAGTTCTATTAATAGCACTACGCGAATATATTAATAAAAGGCAAACGCCAAACTAAAATTTATCCGCATAGCGTGATGTGAAATTCAGGCGTTATTTTGCTACAAACTTCACACGAAATCAAAGTTTCAAGCCAAGTTTACATCAGTTTACCTAAAAGAAAACAGATACTTTTTAGGTCGTATTTCTTTAGTATTAGATGCTATCAGCCGAACGATATAATTTTTAACATTTATTAACATTAATCTCATCTGGGATGATTTTAACTGCTGTGCTTGCGCACCAATTCTGCCAATGCCGCCGCCAATTCGGGATGTTTGCCTTCCAATTTGGCTGCCGCCTCATCGAAACTGTCTAAAGCTGCCTCGCTCAATCGCAAACTATTGGTTTTCGGCTGAGTCGGAGGCTTGGGAATTACCCTGACCACCACTTCCCGTATTCCGTCATGCAATGCTTGCAACTTGGGCAACATGGCGGGCAGGATCATTTTCAAACGCGAAGCAGCCATATTGTTGGCGGCCAGCAAAACCAGCCTTCCGTCTTCTACGCAGGCCGTCTGAAAATGCGGATGCAGGTTGACCGGCAAAACCGTTTTGATTTTTGCATCCAATTTCCGCCATTGTTGCGATTGTTGCAACAAGCCCGCCAATAAATGATCGCGCTTGCCTAATTGTGCTAAATCCATATGTTTCAGACGGCCTCTCAGTAAATTAACCAAACAATTACAATTGAAATACAGCAAAACCGCCTTTATTTCAAACAGCATTACCGCGTTATACAAGCGCTTGTGTTAAAATCCCAATTTCGCCCACTATTATATCAAGGCGCAGGAATTATTCATGCTGACAAACATTGCTAAGAAAATCTTCGGCAGCCGCAACGACCGCCTGCTGAAACAATATCGTAAATCCGTTGCTAAAATCAATGCACTCGAAGAACAGATGAAAGCGTTGAGCGACGCAGATTTACAGGCCAAAACCGCCGAATTCAAACAACGCCTCGCTGACGGACAAACGCTAGATGATATTTTGGTTGAAGCCTTTGCCGTCTGCCGCGAGGCATCCCGCCGCGTATTGGGCATGCGCCACTTCGATGTACAGCTGATCGGCGGTATGGTCCTGCACAACGGCAAAATCGCCGAAATGCGTACCGGTGAAGGTAAGACATTGGTGGCCACCCTTGCCGTTTACCTGAATGCATTGTCAGGAAAAGGTGTACACGTCGTTACCGTCAACGACTACCTCGCCTCCCGTGACGCAGGCATTATGGAGCCATTGTACAATTTCTTAGGCTTGAGCGTCGGCGTGATCGTAGCCGATTTGCAACCTTTCGAACGCCAAACCGCTTACGGTGCCGACATTACTTACGGCACCAACAACGAATTCGGCTTCGACTACCTGCGCGACAATATGGTTACCGACCAATACGACAAAGTTCAGCGCGAATTGAACTTTGCCGTTGTCGACGAAGTGGACTCCATTCTGATCGACGAAGCGCGTACGCCGCTGATTATTTCCGGCCAGGCAGATGACAACATCCAGCTCTACCGCGTAATGGATGCCGTTCCGGCCCACCTTATCCGCCAAGAAACCGAAGAAGGCGAAGGCGATTACTGGGTGGACGAAAAAGCACACCAAGTTATTCTGAGCGAAGCCGGTCACGAACACGCCGAGCAAATCCTGACCCAAATGGGCTTGTTACAGGAAAACGACTCGCTCTACTCTGCCGCCAATATTTCCCTGATGCACCACCTCATGGCGGCATTGCGTGCGCACACTCTGTTCCACAAAGACCAACACTACGTCATTCAAGACGGCGAAATCGTGATTGTGGACGAGTTCACAGGCCGTCTGATGGCCGGCCGCCGTTGGTCCGAAGGCTTGCACCAAGCCGTTGAAGCCAAAGAAGGCGTAGAAATCAAACGCGAAAACCAAACGCTTGCCTCCATTACCTTCCAAAACTACTTCCGCCTGTACAGCAAACTGTCCGGCATGACCGGTACGGCCGACACCGAAGCCTTCGAGTTCCAAAGCATTTACAACCTCGAAACCGTCATCATCCCGACCAACCGTCCGGTACAACGCAAAGACTTCAACGACCAAATCTTCCGCTCGGCCGAAGAAAAATTTGAAGCCGTTGTCAAAGACATCGCCGAATGCCACAAAAACGGCCAACCGGTTTTGGTCGGTACCACCAGCATCGAAAACTCCGAACTGGTTTCCCGTTTGTTACACGAAGCCGGTCTGCCGCACAACGTTCTGAACGCCAAAGAACACGAGCGCGAGGCATTGATTGTGGCCCAAGCCGGTAAAGTCGGCGCGATTACCGTTGCCACCAACATGGCAGGCCGCGGTACCGACATTGTCTTGGGCGGCAACCTCAAACATCAAATCGAAGCCATCCACGCCGATGAAACCCTGAGCGAACAGCAAAAACAAGCGCAAATTTCCGCCCTTGAAAGCGGCTGGCAAACCGAACACGACCAAGTTGTGGCCGCAGGCGGTTTGCACATTATCGGTACGGAACGCCACGAAAGCCGCCGTATCGACAACCAATTGCGCGGTCGTGCAGGCCGTCAGGGCGACCCAGGCTCCAGCCGTTTCTACCTGTCATTTGAAGACCCATTGCTGCGCCTCTTTGCACTCGACCGTGCCGCCGCCATCCTCAACCGCCTGGCACCCGAGCGCGGCGTTGCCATCGAACACGGCCTGCTGACCCGTCAAATCGAAGGCGCGCAACGTAAAGTCGAAGGCCGCAACTTCGATATGCGTAAACAGGTTTTGGAATACGATGACGTTGCCAACGACCAACGTAAAGTGATTTACCATCAACGCAACGAAATCCTGACCAGCAAAGACGTCAGCGATTTGACCCGCGAAATCCGCGCCGACGTTATCAGCGACTTGGTTGACTACCACATCCCGCCTGACAGCATGGAAGAGCAATGGGACATTCCGGCACTTGAGCACCAACTTGCCGCCGATTTCCGCCTGCATGTCGATATTAAAGGCTGGCTGAAAGAAGACAGTACTTTGGACAACCAAGACATTAAAGAGCGCCTCATCAAACGCATCGAAGACGAATATGCCGAGAAAGTTGAATTGGTCGGCAAACAAGCCATGTCGGATTTCGAACGCAACGTTATGCTGCAAGTTATCGACAACCAATGGCGCGAACACCTCGCCGCCATGGACTACCTGCGCCAAGGCATCCATCTGCGCAGCTATGCTCAGAAAAATCCGAAACAAGAATACAAACGTGAAGCTTTCATCATGTTTGAAAACCTGTGGCGCAGCATCAAACAAAACATTGCCGCTTTGCTGACTGCCGTTCAAATCGAGCGCAACAGTGAATACGACCACACTGCCGCACAAAGCGTCAGCGATGTTCAAACCGTCCACTCCGACGCGCCCGATATGGAAGAATTGCTCGGCCAATCGCAAACCGATTTGGTAACCGAAGCATTCGATCCTGACGGTACCGACTTCAGCCCTGAAGCGCTTGCACAAAACGGCCTGATTGTTCACCGCAACGATCCTTGCCCTTGCGGCAGCGGCCTGAAATACAAACAGTGCCACGGTAAATTGAACTAAGCAGTCAATTCAAAAGGCCGTCTGAACAGTGAAACGAGAATCTTTGATTTCGTTCTCACGTCTGTTCAGACGGCCTGAGAATTATCCAAACAAAAAATTTCCAAATCCAATTTCAAAAGAGTATCCCTATGGCAGGCAATACTTTCGGACAAATCTTTACCGTTACCACTTTCGGCGAAAGCCACGGCGCAGGCTTGGGCTGCATCATTGACGGCTGCCCGCCCGGATTAGAATTGAGCGAAGCGGATATCCAGTTTGACCTTGACCGCCGCAAACCCGGCACCAGCCGCCACGTTACCCAACGCCGCGAAGCCGACCAAGTCGAAATCCTCTCCGGCGTATTCGAAGGCAAAACCACCGGCACCCCCATCGCCCTCCTGATCCGTAATACCGACCAACGCAGCAAAGACTATGGCAATATCGCCACCAGTTTCCGCCCTGGTCACGCCGATTACACCTACTGGCACAAATACGGTACACGCGACTATCGCGGCGGCGGTAGAAGTTCCGCCCGCGAAACCGCTGCCCGCGTTGCTGCCGGAGCAGTCGCTAAAAAATGGCTGAAAGAAAAATTCGGCACGGAAATTACCGCCTACGTCACCCAAGTCGGTGAAAAAGAAATCCAGTTTGAAGGTTACGAATATATTTCCCAAAATCCTTTTTTTGCCGCCAACCAAAGCCAAATTGAGGACTTGGAAAACTATATGGACAGCGTGCGCAAAGCATTGGATTCCGTCGGCGCAAAACTGCATATCGAAGCGGTTAACGTCCCTGTCGGCTTGGGCGAACCGGTTTTTGACCGCCTCGATGCAGAAATTGCCTACGCCATGATGGGCATCAATGCCGTCAAAGGCGTAGAAATCGGTGCAGGTTTTAATAGCGTAACGCAACGCGGCAGTGAGCATGGCGATGAGCTCACGCCTCAAGGTTTCCTGTCCAACCACTCAGGCGGCATCTTGGGCGGCATCAGCACCGGACAAGACATTCATGTGAATATTGCCATCAAACCGACCAGTTCCATCGCCACACCGCGCCGCAGTATTGATATAGAAGGCAACCCTGTCGAACTTGCCACACACGGCCGCCACGACCCCTGCGTCGGATTACGCGCCGCTCCGATTGCAGAAGCCATGCTGGCCTTGGTATTGATTGACCACGCCTTACGCCATCGCGCGCAAAATGCCGATGTTCAGGTTAATACACCAGACATTGCCAAATTGGAAAAATAACCGTTTATTTCTGAATATTCTCAGAAAAATTTAGCCAAATCACAGTCTTTATACTACAATAGCACCTTATTGCCGTATGACGAAAATACGGATTTATATTAGAGGAATACAACCGCAATGGCACAAGAAACCGCTTTGGGCGCTGCGCTGAAATCTGCCGTCCAAACTATGAGCAAGAAAAAACAGACAGACATGATTGCCGACCACATTTACGGCAAATATGATGTATTCAAACGATTCAAACCGTTGGCCGTCGGCATCGACCAAGACTTGGTTGCCGCCCTACCCCAATACGACCCTGCACTGATTGCACGCGTACTGGCCAACCACTGCCGCCGTCCGCGCTATCTGAAAGCCCTGGCTCGCGGCGGTAAACGTTTTGACTTGAACAACCGCTTCAAAGGCGAAGTCAGCGCAGAAGAACAAACCATCGCCCAACAGCACCCAGCCGTTCAACAGGCATTGGCTGCACAAGCCGAACGCCAAGCCGCTAAGGCTACCGCTGAAGCAGAAGCGGCTCCTGCACAAGCTGAGACCAACGAAGCTGCTGAATAATGTTCAGACGGCCTGCTAAGGCTTGCACTAAATAAATAGAGACCCCAATTCAATACGACATCTTTAACGTCGATGAATTGGGGCTTTTTTATTACCTTAACCTTATAGTGGGCTGATTAAAAATAGCTTTATTTGCCCTCACTACGAACCAAAATCTTTTCTAAAATATTCCCAATAAGGTATTTCTCTATTACCTTGATTACTCTTGTATCAGTTCAAACATTGAACAGCATGATTTATACATCGCTAAAACAAACTCAAATCTACCCCTTACAAAAATAAATAAAGGCCGTCTGAAATCTATCTTTCAGACGGCCTTTTGAAATCAAATAGCCAATTAAAACACGGCTTGTAAAACCAAATAGCTGACAACAGACAAAACGGCAGCGGCAGGCAAGGTAATAACCCAAGCAAGGCCGATCGGTTTCATCAACTTCCAGTTGGCATTGCGGTTAACCAAGCCGATACCCAAAACTGCACCCACCAAGATATGGGTACTAGAAACAGGTAAGCCCATAAATGATGCGGCCATCACGACGGCGGCGGCAGAAAGCTCTGCAGAAAAACCTGACGCGGGATGCATTTCTGCCAAGCTGGTGCCTACGGTTTTAATCACTTCTTTACCGACAAACCATAAGCCGACGATCAAAGCGATACCGAAAGTCAACATGGCAATTGGCGGCACGGCGTTTTGAGCGGTAATGCTGTTGGTACGCAACACATCCATAATCGCGGCAAACGGACCAATCGCATTGGCAATATCGTTCGCACCATGGCTGAATGCGAAACCGCAAGCGGTAAATACCTGCATCCATGAGAACATTTGGAAAGTCGATTTATCCAAATCTTTGCGTTTTAAACTTTTGGCAAATACAAACGTACCCATCCAAATAGCCGCACCGATCATGAAAATGGTCAGGAAGCTGTTGACGTTGCTCATGCCCAAATGCAGATTTTTCAGACCTTTGAAAATCAACATGGCCGCAATCATCATGCCGCCGACAGAAGCGATAAACGGCACCCAAGAGTGCAGGGCTTTGTAAGAATCTACTTCGCCCTTACGGCTGTCAAAGCGGTGCAGACCGCGATAATACTCAGACTGCAATTCTTCAGGATCAAAGTCCGGCTCATCATAAATTTGGGCATCGTGCGCCATTTTGGTGGCGTATTCGACTTTTTCAGATTCACTCAAGGCTTCAAAAAACAGGCGGTGTTCTTCTTTATAGGCTTTCTTCTCCAGCTTGATGCCTTTGAGCGTATTATCGGCCCAAGAGTTGTAGTCCAAAACGTTTTTCTTAATTCGTGAAAACAACAGATAGGAAACGATACCACCCAATACCGGAGACAAAATCCAAGACAAGGCAATTTCGCCCAACTTGTCCCATTGAATCAGCGCAACGGAATCCACACCGTTCAATGCCGCCATACACAAGGCACTACCGACGATACCGCCGATAATGGCATGTGTAGTGGAAACCGGCAGACCTTTGCGTGATGCGAAAAGCAGCCACAATGCCGCAGCCAAAAGCGCAGACATCATAATAAAGACAAACTGCATCGGATCCAGATGCATGCCATTCAAATCGACAATACCCTTACGGATGGTATCTGTTACCTCGCCACCGGCAATCACTGCGCCGCTGACTTCAAATACTGCCGCAATCAGCAAAGCTTGCGGAATGGTCAATGTGCCGGAGCCGACACTTGTACCGAAAGAGTTGGCAATATCGTTACCACCCACATTAAACGCCATAAAGACGCCGAAAAAGGTAGCAAGAATAAACAGGACTGAGTGGTTGTAATGGGTATAACCCAAGCCCCAATAAATAAAATAGCCGACCATGCCCACAAGCATGGCGGCAAAAGCCGTATTAATCAGCTTCAAGTTCGCACTCGACTGAGTTTGAGCCATGGAAAGTTTCCTTTTGGAAAACATGTTGAGTCACGTTATTTTAACCTCTTTGTAATCTTTCTTGCACCAACTATTTACATTAAATGCCGAAATTCCCGTAAAAACGTCAAAAGGCGTTAAAATGTCATTTTACCTTCTCTTTCTGTAACCGAAATGCAACCCCAATACTATATCGGCATCATGTCCGGAACCAGCATGGACGGTGCCGATGCCGTACTGATTCAAATGCAGGGCAAGCAATGGCAACGTGCTGTCGCCCACAGCTTTCTACCCTATTCAGACGGCCTGCGCCAAGAATTGTTGGCACTGCAAGACATAGGCGAAAATGAATTGCACAGAAGCAATATTCTGGCACAAACACTCAGCCGCCTATACGCCCAAACCGTCCAACAACTGTTGGCAGAGCAAAACCTGTCGGCCAAAGACATTGCCGCAATCGGCTGCCACGGACAAACCATCCGCCATGCACCTGAACACGGTTACAGCATTCAACTGGTCAACCTCTCCCTGTTAGCTGAACTGACCGGCATTTTCACTGTCGGCGACTTCCGCAGCCGCGACCTTGCCTGCAACGGCCAAGGTGCGCCCCTCGTCCCCGCTTTTCACGAAGCGCTGTTTCGAGATGCGAATGAAACCCGTGCCGTACTCAACATTGGCGGCATTTCCAATATCAGTATCCTCCCGCCCGACAGCCCTTCTTTCGGTTTCGATACCGGCCCCGGCAATATGTTGATGGATGCATGGATGCAACATATCTGGCAACAGCCTTACGACAAAAACGGGGAAAAAGCCGCACAAGGCGAAATCCTCCCTGACCTGCTCGCTTCCCTGCTCGACCATCCTTACTTCAGCCGCCCCTATCCGAAAAGTACAGGCCGAGAGTTGTTTTCCCTAAACTGGCTTCAAGGCCGTCTGAAAGGTAATGAAAAGCCGGAAGATGTGATACGCACATTGGTCTTTTATACCGCACAAACCATTTTTGACGCGACCAAACAAGCTACTCCGGAGATTCATCATCTTTATATCTGCGGCGGCGGCATCCGCAATCCGGTATTGATGCAAGACTTGGAAACCCTGTTTTCTCCCGACACCAAATTGCACAGTACAGCCAAGCTCCATCTTGACCCGCAATGGGTCGAAGCCGCCGCTTTTGCCTGGCTTGCAGCCTGTTGGTGCAATCAAGTTCCAAGCAATCCCTACCATGCGACGGGCGCACATTCACACCGAATTTTAGGCTCGGGACATTACGGCAACTAAAGTCGGATAAATAAAAAGGCCGTCTGAACATTTTCAGACGGCCTTTACCATACTAACTCTTCACTTATTCCTCTTCTGGCAAACGGTTGATTTTCACACGGGCAATCCGTTGTCCGTCTTTTTCAACCACTTCAAAACGCCAGCCATGGTAATTGATAAAATCGCCCACATCAGGAATACTTTGCAATTCTTCCATAATCAAACCGGCAACGGTATGAAAGTCCGCGTCTTCCTCTTGAGCAGGCAGATTTAACTGTGAAGCCAATTCCACATACTCCAATGCACCATCCACAGACAGCGTTTCATCCTGACTGGCTGGAGCAGCTTCTTCTTCCTCACGCTCAAACTCTTCGGGGAACTCACCGGCAATGGTTTCCAATAAATCTTTCATGGTTACCATGCCTAACACCGCACCAAACTCATCCACCACCAAGGCATAATCCGCGCTGCTTTGACGGAACAATTCAATCGCATTCAACGCCGTCGTACTGTCCGGCAAAATCAATGGTTGGCGCAAGGCCGTCTGAATATTGATTTCTCCCGATTCAAGCAGCTGGTTCAGTAAATCTTTTTTACTGATATAGCCCAAAGGCTCATCTACACCTGCCTTACCAACAACCAACAAACGGCTATACGGCGTATTTTTCAACTGCGCATTTTGTTCTTCCCGACTTTGGGAAATATCCAATTTCTCGATTTCCCGACGCGGAATCATCACGCCCATAATCGGACGCTCCGCCAAAGTCAGCACGCTGCGAATCATGGATTTTTCGTTTTCTTCAAAATGCTCGTCATCGCCGCCGTTATCTCCTGCTTTTGCCAAAATGCTTTCGCGGATACCCATCATACCCAACACATTTTCAGCGGTGCGCTTACGCCAAGAAGTACTGATGTAGTCATTTTTGCGGGCATTCTTTTGCGAAACCTGATTAAACAGCTCGATCAAAATCGAGAAACCGATCGCCGCATACAAATAGCCTTTCGGAATATGGAAATGGAAGGCTTCCGCAATCAGGCTGAAACCAATCATCAACAAGAAACCCAAACACAACATCACAACGGTCGGATGCTTGTCCACAAAGGCAGTCAACGGTTTGCTGGCAGAAATCATCACCGTCATCGCCACAACAACCGCACCCATTGCCACCACAATATGATCCACCATCGCCACTGCCGTAATAACAGAATCGATAGAGAAAACTGCATCCAAAATCAAGATTTGCGCCACAACGCCCCAAAAAGAAGAATGCTTCTTCTGTCCTTCAGCAACCGCAAATTGATTGTGGCCCTCAAGGCGTTCGTGCAGCTCAGTAGTCGCTTTATAAAGCAGGAAAATACCGCCGGCAAACATAATCATGTCTTTACCGGAAATCTCCAAGCCGCCCAACTCAAACAAAGGTCGAGTCAGCGTCATGATGTGCGCCATAAAGCCCAGCATAAAAATCCGAATAACTACGGCCAAACCCAAGCCCGTTATCCGTGCCTTATCACGTTGCGACGGTTTAACCTTGTTTGCCAAAATCGCTACGAAAACAAGGTTATCAATACCTAAAACAACTTCCAAAACCAGAAGCGTGGCAAAGCCTATCCAAGTATGCGGCTCGGCCAACCAACTGAAATCCATAATGATAGCGTTCCTTTAAAATACAAAAAGGCAGCCGTTCCGCTTAAAACGGACAGACTGCCAAATTTCGGGCATAGATAAAGGGAAAGAAGCGGTATAACAACTACTCTGCTCTGCGTCTTTCATGAAAATTTTATGCCTCGGTCAACAATAATGGCAAACAGTTTATCAGTTTGACGAAAGAAAGGCAAAGTCTGACAGCATATTTTCTTTTAAAAACAGTCTATACCATCACTTACCAGCTTTCAGACGGCCTTTTCTTACTTGATAAAACCATCAATCGGCGCATAACCCAAGAAATCTGCCTGATCATTCAATATCACAACCCATTCTTTACTTCGCGCACTGGTAAACGGCAAGAAATACAACTCTTTCCCATTGTTTTCCAATGAAGCCTGTTTAAAAATTGATTCCTCACTCATGCCACGGGCTTTTACCAAGACAGACAACGGTTTCATTACCTTACGAATTTTCTCACGTTCCTGTTGCGAATCTGGCAACCACCAAGAAGGCCTCATACTCGGTTCAATACCTTTCAAAGACAAATCAAGACTTTGGTTAGCCTCATCTGGACTCATTGCTTCACGTAACCCAACACGACGCACGCCAAACCAAGATAAACCCTGCAAATCCTTCGGAGCATGGCTCAAGTCATTGACATCAATTTCTGCAGCAGTTACCACATTTATCCTATCGGTTTCGAATGCGGAAACCACTGGACGCGCCAAAGATACGTTGTACAAACCATAAATTAAAGCAACCAGCTGAATCATGCCGATTAAGGAAAAATCAATAATCCTCTCTTTAAGTTTCTTGCTCGGGCTGGCAAGAATCAAAGTCAGCAACGGGCCGCAAACAATATCTACTGAAATGACCAGTTTATATAAAGCCAATCCGCCTGTCAGTTCGGCATACGGATAAGGATACCAAACTCCAAATACCAACAAAGCGGCCAATCCTGCCAAAATCAGACTAATCAACAAATGCCATGCCGCATTTTTTAATGCGAACCGAAAGCGTGGTGAAGAATGTAATGTATGTGCGTTTTCCATAGATAACAATAAGATATTATTTCTTCTATAAATATTATGTATAGCTTAAAAAATAAATGAGATATTTAAATATGCTGGTAGGCCGTCTGAAAATTGAAGCATTAACTGCAACCATCTCACCACGCATTATTAATATGTTTAAAATACCAATAAATAGATAAAATAAAAACCACCATACAAGATGGTGGTTTTAAAATTTGGCTCCCCGACCTGGGCTCGAACCAGGGACCTGCGGATTAACAGTCCGTCGCTCTACCGACTGAGCTATCGGGGAATTAAAGATGGAATTATATAGAAAATATCAGAAACTTGTCAAGCAACAATCTATATAAAAACAAAAATATTTTATATCTTTTTAATTTATAAAACTTTATAAGATTTCAGCAATTTGTTTGGCCGCACGTTTCGCATCCAACAAAATCAAGCCCAATTTACCGCTTTCTTTTGCCATCAATACCAACACTGCATTTTCACCTGCTTGACTCAACAGAATATAGCCATTTTTACCTTTAACCATTACCTGATCCAACTCACCGCAAGCCAACTCATGTACGGAACGATTACCCAATGCCAAAAGCGTTGCCGACATCGCACCTACACGGTCTGCATTCAGGTGGGAAGGCAGCATGGTTGCGATCGGCAGGCCATCTGTAGAAATAACTGCAGAAGCAGTGATATCAGCAGAGGTATTGTTCAAATCGCTTAATACAGAGATTAATAGTTGTTGCATAGTCGCTCCATTCTAAAATAAATATCGGTCAGGCAAAAATCAACGGCTGCCGTATCGGTGGTACAGCACTTTAACCAAAGTAACAAAAGCCTCTTTATTTAAGTCAGGCATTCCGCCAATTACCAAAATCAGCTTGGTCATGCCAATATACAGGGGGAAAAAGGTCAATTCACTTTGGCCTGAAGGATCACAAATACCCCATGCACTATTATTGATATGCAGGTTATTGCGAATCAAAAGACGGTGTTTGTCTTCCATTTTGGCCACTTCACTCGCCAAAAGGCCCAACTCTTCCGCAGCCTCGTGATGGAAATTAGCATTGGCAAAATACAAACCGTTTTCATCAGCCAATAAAGCTTTGCCAGAATTAGACAACTGTTCCAACAATGTAGGCAATTGCTCGTCAGTCAAATGGATATCGTCTGTGCTGATTTCTTCATCACCATACAAAAATTCCAAGCGTTGGAGGCGATACAGTAGGTTCAAAGCGGTATTGATGTCGCTGGTATCCGCCCATGCCAAGATTTTTTCGCTGCTGATGGTTTCAGACGGCTCTGCACGCAACAGGCCATACAATAAAGTTCTGCTGGCACTGGGCGTATCATTTGAAACAGCATAATACGCACCCGCCGGTGTAATCTTAGGATATAAATTTGCTTGTAAAGAAAGTGTCGCTTCCATCTTATACCTCTAATCCGGGGTCAATTGAGAACAACATGGCAGTAACCAATTGTTTTACATCGTCTTCTCGACGCGCATCAATCTCAAAAACCGGTACATTAAAATTATTCTGTGCTAAATATTTTTGATAAACATCCACGCTTGGTAAGGATCGGATATCCATCTTTGTTACCCCTACAACCAGAGGCGCTTTTTTCAGCAACTCCCGAAATGCATCCAAGAAGAATTGCAGGTCTTTCAATGGATTGCTTCTTGTATTATCCAAAAGAAGCACCAAGCCCATACTGCCTTGGCTCAGAATTTCCCACATGAAATTAAAACGCTCCTGACCAGGCGTACCATACAGATGAACCTTGGTTTCCTCATCCAAATGAATGACACCGTAGTCCATCGCCACAGTCGTGTACCCCTTGCGGACAAGTGTCATATCGGATGCGGATGCATCTGTTTGAACCGGTGGTTCATCAGATAAAGCTGAAATTGCGGTGGTTTTACCTACGCCAACAGGACCGGTAAAGATAATTTTATTTTCTTTCATGACGTGTCCTTTACGATTTGCCCAGCAACTTACGCATCAGGCGTTGCAACAGGCCGCGAGGTTGTTCTTTCGACGGACCGGCAATTTTTTGAGCCTCTTTGCTCATTGCTGTTTCAGGTACGTCTTTGCTATTCACATCAATCTGTTCATTCAACGAAGGCGTATTGTTCGCATCAGTTGCAAACTCTGTATCTGTTGCCAAAAAGCCTGTCATATATGTTGCCGATAAATAATTTAAAATATCAGGCATTTCTAAAGGCATAACTTTATAGAGGATGTTCAGATTAACAGACGTTTTTGTCAGAAATGCCGACAGACGCATAGATTCCGGAACATGTGCTAAACGGGTTAAGTTTGGCCACCGCTTGAGTGTAAAAACAGTTTGCGGCGTCATCGGATAAATCAGACGGCCTGATGCAGTCCAAATAGCCATTTGCCACAAGCATGACATAATGGTGACTTTGGCTTTTTCTTTCCATTGAGGATTATCAGGAACAGCCTTACACACGACAGCCAAGTTATCGTTCTTACACAATTTCTCCAACTCATTGGCACTGACTGTCAGCAGTACTCGCTGGATACTAGGAAACACGATTAATATCGGCTTACCTTCATGCAAGACTGCAATATCTTGGTGTCCTTGACTGGCAAATTTCAGCGCGCCCAACAAGCCTTTATTTGGATTAAATCGACGAATGGTTGCTTTTCTTGTGCCATCGGAATTTGATTGTCTTTTATGCTCTTCGGCCGTTTGTTGTTCAGACGGCTCAAAAACATTGCCGCCTTGAGCCAGGCTGCGCAAAACAGGAAACAAGGTATCGAATTTGACCGGCTTAGCCAAATAAGGAGTCGTTACTGTCGGCAACTCGGAAGAAAACATAGCCACAGGCACTTCCGGATAAGTTTTCTTCGACTCTTTCCAAGCTTCTACACCTGCCGGAGTATCGGTATCAACCAATACCAAATCCGGTTTTTCATCAGAATCGGGAGAAACGATGACGTAATTCGTCGTATTGTGCATTTTAAATGCCATACGGAATACCGCCTGCTGTTGCTCACCCATCTCCTGTAACATAACCCGTATGGTTTTAATTTTTGGTAAATGATTATTCATCACTCGTACTTTCTACGATTATCTTATTTTTTTGAATATTGGTTCATTCGTTGCAAGAGACGGCTCATTGCCAAGACAACCTCTTCAGGCAGGCTGACAACACGTTCACGCAACAAGCGCAGAAATTGTTCCAAACGTCCCCAATCTTCAACGCGTTCGTACAAATCAAACAAGATAATGTATAACTGCGATTCTTGAGGATACTGCAAAACAGCCTGTTCCAAAGTACCGATGGCCAAATCCAACTGACCATAGGCCAACAAAGATTCGACTTCTTTCACGGCTTCATCTGCAGGTGAAGAGCTCGCGCTGATGACTGAAGAGTCTTTTTGAACCAACTCACGATATTTGGCTTTCATCTGCAAAGAACTTGGCTGGATATAACCGCGTTTCAAGCCAATCTCTTTAATTTGCTGTTCAGACGGCCCTTTTTCCAAATCATCAAAAATTTCGTGATAACCAAGGCTATAACCCCAACCAAGCATACGTTCTTTTACTTGACGGCCATATTGACCCAAAGAGTGGTAAAGCTTCCACAGATGCTTGGCAAACTGCCCTACTTCTTCATTCTGATAATCCAGACGCAAGGCATCGATAATGAGACCAGCAGGCTTCGCAGAAGTTTGGATTGCTTTGTTGTATTGATGCAAAGCAGTCTCGTAGCTAATCTTGTCTTTCAGGATTTTTGCACTGCGTTCCGGTTTGGCAAAACCAATAACCGCACCCATCTCTTCAGGGCTGATTTCGCCAAAATCTTTCTTACCTAATACGATAGGCGCATGTTTGCCCATACCAGGAACGACAATGCGTTCAACCGAATCGCTCTCAAAAGCAATATGTTCGTAGGAAGCAACTTCCAAACCGCTTTGTTCGCCAATTTGACGGTCCACTTCCTGCATATTCCAACCGAGATAACGCTCGGCAAAAACACGCAGGCGCAGGTTAGTAGAGTCCAAAGCCAGACCGGCTTTCAGGTATTCGGCTACGCTGTCTTCTGAAAGTGAGGCACTATGACGCTCAAGCGTATCCGCCAGCATGTCGATATTACCGACTCGCAGATTCAAACCGATTAATTCATGAACCAGTTTTTCCGGAGCGCCGTCTTCCAAAGTATTGAGATAACCGGCCAAAGACTCTGCTGCTTTGCTCTCATAGCCAAACTGTTTATAAACCTGATATTCGGTCAACGGATCGACTTCTTGTGCGGAAACAGAAGCTGTTGCATCGTTTGAGCCGCTTCCACCCCATTCCCAGTCTTGATTATCCGCATTGGAAACTGTCTGGTTGACTTTCTCAATCCAGTCGTTTCCATCCTCAGAGGAGGCTGTATGAGCAGCAGATGTACGGCCGCTTTTTGATGCATGTGCGCTTTGTTTGTCTGAATTGTTACTTTGTTTATGACGAACAAAAACCAACACCAGCAAAAAAAGCACCAGCAAAAAAATAGTTAAAAGTTGATAGTTCAAGAACACCTCCCGGTCTTGTGCTGCAAACTGCATTTATTAACATCTGTTGCTTTACACGCAACTTCAACGTTATTAATTCCCCAAACAAATGATGATAACATGAACGCACCCATTTTTACATTAAAAACCCTACTCACATAAAGGACTTGATACCAATTTACAACTCAAACACACCGATGGATTCAACATGCGAGGTTTGTGCAAACATATTCATGATTCCTGCCGCCTTAAACTTATAGCCCTTATCAACCAAGACACCGGCATCTCGTGCAAATGTTGATGGATTACACGAAACATATACTATCTTCTGAGGCAAAAACGGTTTGCGTAGCGATTTGACAACAGCATAAGCTCCGTTTCTCGGCGGATCCAGCAACATCTTGTCAAATTGCCCCCACGACTCAACAGTCTTTTCATCGGTATCGAATAAGTCTGCAACAGAAAACATCATATTCTCGGCACAACGATTCAGTCGTGCATTTTCCCTTGCCCTATCGACCAAATAATCGGCACCTTCAATACCGACAACCGATGCGCCACTTTTTGCCAGCGGCAAACTAAAATTACCCAAACCGCAAAACAGATCAGCAATCCGTTCCCCTTTTTGAGGGTTTAAAAGCCTGACGGCCCTTGCCACCATCACTTCATTCAGCTGCGCATTAATCTGCGTAAAATCACCGGGTTTGTAAGGCATTTCCACATCAAATTGAGCAAAAGTATAGTTCAGGGTAGGCGCGTTCTCAGGGTAAAACGGCAAGGACTCGGCATGATCCTGCAGCCATATTTGCCATGCTTTTTCAGCACCCGACAATATCTTATCAAACCAATTACGCAATTCGCTTAATATTTGTCCAAACGGTTGATTTACGAAACGAATGTTGAGCACTGTCACATTTTTTCCGCAATAAAACTCAACAAATTTCACTTTTACACCGTCATCATGCAGCTTTTGCAGCAAATTGCGGACATCAGGCAATCTATCGGACACATGCTTAGGCAAAATATGGCAATGGCGGATATTGACGACATCATGGCTTTTTTGGGCCTGAAAACCGAGTTTCAGACGGCCTTGCTTATCCATCGAAACACTTAAACGTGCTCTATCGCGATAATACCAGGAGTAACCATATAAAGGGGGTAAAATTATTTCGGGCTTGACCTTACCTATCCGTTCCAACTGCTCTTCCAAAATCCGTTGCTTTAACGCAACTTGCGCTCCGAATGAAACATGTTGAAGCGAACAGCTGCCACATGTATCAAAATAGCAACAGGCTGGTTCGACACGTTCGGAAGAAGCCTTCAAAACCTTTTCAACTTGAGCCTCTGCAAACTGTTTTTTCTCTTTATGAATGGTAAACGTTACACGCTCCCCAGGCAGCGCACCGCCGATGAATACAGTCTTCCCATCGACTCTGGCAACACCCCTGCCCTCATAATCCAAAGAAAAAACTTCCGTCTCTTGATACTGTTCTTTCACACCCATACCGTTTCCGCCACTCAGCCGCTACCCGACCGTTTGACTGTCTTCCAATACCGAAAGCGCATATTTTCTCACAAAAACACAGAGTTTCAGGTATCATGCGCCAAAAACTTTCATTTCAAACCCTACAAAAAAGACGACATGAAAAAAATACTGTTCGGCCTGACCGCCGCCCTTTTAACTTCAGCCGCTGCTGCAAACACACTTATTCCAGACGTCTCCCCCGCCTCTTCCGGACAACACGTCGTTATCAATATTACGCAACAGCGTTTGTTCCTCTACGACAACGGCAAACTGAGCAAAATTTATCCTGTTGCCGTCGGCAAAGCCATGACCCAAACCACACTGGGCGAACACAAAATCGGCGCCAAAGCCTACAACCCGGTTTGGCACATCCCTAAATCCATCCAAAAAGAACGCAATGACGGCGTAAAAAGCGTACCGGCGGGCCCGAATAATCCGCTGGGTCCCGTATTTGTCCGTCTTGGCGACCCCAAATTAAGCCTGGGTATTCACGGCACCAATGCCCCTGCTAGCGTACCCGGCGTCCGCAGCCATGGTTGCGTGCGCATGAAATCGCCTGATGCATTGGAATTTGCCAAAACCATCGCAACAGGTTCTCCTGCCTCCGTTATCTACCAAATGGCGAGCCTGAACGAAGATGCCAACCAAAACTTATGGCTGGCTGCCTATCGTGACCCATACGACAAGAAAAACCTTGATACGGCTGCCCTGAAAAAAAGCATTGCCGCTTGGGCAAAAGCGCACGGTAAAACCATTCCTGCCGCGCGTGTGGATGCAATCCTGAAAGGACGCACCGGCGCAGCAAACTGTCTGACCTGCGCCAAAGGCGTGAAACTCAAATCGCCTTTGAAATCTTTGGCATGGACCAGCGGCACGGATGCTTACAGCAAACCTAAAGTCATGCCGAAACCGGCTCCTGCTAAAGATGTGGTATTGCCTCAAGGCACTGAAATCGAAGTTGATGCTACCGACGATACAAATAAGGCAGCATCCGAACCGAAACAAAGCGTTCGTCCGACTCCGGTGAAACCGGCAAAACCTGCTGTCAAACCAGCAACCACTCCGGCCGATGCTCCTGCTTCCGCACCTAAAGCCGCTTCCGAACCGGCTACTGCCCCTGCCTCTTCTCCTGTGAAAGATGCTCCGGCAAGCAGCGAACCGGCAGATTTGCTGTTCTAAGCAGAACAAAATACATAGCCAAAGGCCGTCTGAAACGAATTGTTCAGACGGCCTTTTCGTACAACTGGATATTGGAAATATTATGTCTCTCTTAATTCAGACGGCCTTTTTGCTTTCCAAATATTCTGACAAACCACGCTCGCGTAAAATACAGCTCGGACATTCATGACAACCACCGACCACACCGTTATAACAGGTATGCGTATGCTCGCGAATATAATCCAACACACCCATTTCATCCGTCAATGCCCAAGTTTGCGCTTTGGTTAAATACATCAAGGGCGTGTGGATTTGAAAAGCGTAATCCATAGCCAGATTCAGCGTAACATTCATCGACTTGACGAACACATCGCGACAGTCGGGATAACCGGAAAAATCGGTTTCGCACACGCCGGCAATGATATGGCGTATTCCCTGCCCTTTGGCGTAAATGGCGGCGTACAGCAAAAACAAAGCATTGCGTCCATCTACAAATGTATTGGGCAGGCCGTCTGAAGCTGTTTCAATGGATGCCGTATCATCCATCAAGGCATTATGCGTAATCTGTTGCATCAGGCTCAAATCGAGTACTGTCTGCTTCACGCCCAAATCTTGGGCAATCCAACGCGCGCGCTCCAATTCGATGGCGTGGCGTTGCCCATATTGAAAAGTGATGGCCTGCACATTTTCACGGCCATATGTTTGAATTGCCTGAATCAGGCAGGTTGTTGAATCCTGCCCGCCCGAAAAAATAACGAGGGCCTGCTGTTTTTCCATAGTAAATTCCTAGTTTTGTTAACGCGGGAGGTTTGCGAACCGCGTAATTCGAAGATTGACGGATTATAACGGATTTCGTCTATAATCACGGCACTTCATTTTCTTTTATATAGCATAATTATGAGCATCTACGCCCTGAAACCAAAATTTCAAAACCTGTTGCGCCCCATTGTTAAGCGACTGTATCAAAAAGGCATTACTGCCAATCAGGTTACCCTGTTTGCCTGCGCCGTTTCCATTTTGATCGGTTTGCTTTTAGCATTGTTTGCAGGTATATCCACATTATTCTGGCTTTTGCCGATCTGGTTGTTTGTCCGCATGGCGCTGAATGCGATGGATGGCATGTTGGCACGGGAGTTCGGCCATCAATCGGCATTAGGTGGTTATTTGAATGAAATCACCGATATTGCCGCCGATGCTGCTTTATACCTGCCTTTTGCCTTTATTACACCCTTCGGCGGCGTACAAATTGCCCTGTTTATTTGGCTGGCGGCAATGACTGAATTTTGCGGCGTTTTGGGACAAGTTCATGGCAACGGCCGTCGTTATGACGGGCCATTCGGCAAAAGCGATCGCGCATTCTTTATCGGCGCATTGGCAGTATGGTATGCAATTGCCGGCAGCTTCCATTCGCTTTTCTATATCCTTATGTGGCTGGCCTGCGCGGCATTGGTTTATACCTGCTACAAACGTGTCATCAATGGCTTGAAGGCCGTCTGAAACTTGTCCACGTTCTTGGGTTAATCATCATTGATTAGAGTATTCAAACCCATCAACCTGTTTTACTGAAAACAAAAAAGGCCGTCTGAAACCATAAACTATCGGTTTCAGACGGCCTTTTATCCATCAGCCAAGATAACTTACTGTTTACCCAGCTGACTGTAATCTACCAACATATACTTGGCAGTAATTTTCTGCGAAGCATTGCCTTCATCGCCCATCAAAATCATTTGAGGCTTGCCGTTAACGGTAATCGAATCGACGGCTTCAACGTTGGTAATGTGTTGCAGATTAGGCAAAGAGATTTTTTGCGGTTCATCGGTCGGATTACCGCTCCAAGTCCACAGTTGTGAGAATTTCTGTCCATTCTCATCCTTCACTTCATTGGCGATAACGTAGGTTTTCAACACAGGATCATAGTTGAGGGAACGGATACCGCCGCCATCAATATCAATCACGGCCACTTCATCAAACTCAGGTTTGGCATTACGCTCGAACACATCTTTCGGATTGCTGATAAACGCAACTAAAGCCATGTTGTTGAACTCAGGATCACGGAACCCCAAAACAAGACGTTTTTTCACCGGATCAAACGCCATGCCCTCAATATTGATTTCTTCAAAAGAAACCTCTGCCTTGGTTCGCTCGCGAATCAAATCATGCAGCTTGTGATCGGTTTCCAAAACTTGCGTCAGATTATCGTAGCTGGTCAGCCCCAACACATTGCCGTCTTGGATTTTAAAGCGCATCAGGTGTTCGCGGTCAGGCGAGCGGTTGCCTTTACGGGTGCGCGAGTGTGAAGTCAGCGCGTAGATAAAGCCTTCATCGTCACGAGCCAAAGCCTCCAAGTCGCTGAGACGGCGTTTGAAACCGGTAATCACGCGCGTATCCAATGCCTCGTCTTCCACAAATCTACCGGTTTTATCAATGCTGATGATACTGAACGCATGATTGGGTTCATCTTCCGCGATCAGCAACTTACCGTCCGGAAGCTGTTGTACGGCGGAAGGCTCAAATACGCCGTTAAACATATTGATACCCAGCGAACGCAACTCTGCCGCGTTGTTGGCCGGAGGCATCAGCAATGACGGCAATGTTTTTACGCCGATAAATGCCGCCAGCGAAGCCAGCAAGCCCCAGCGGAATACCGCGTAAGATAAGTTAATGTATTTGAACTGTTTATCCGCCAACAAACCGAGCCAGTAAAGATGGTCGCTCATCTTTTCATAGATTTGTTTACGATCGCCCATAATCTCCTGCATCATTTCCCAATATTGATCTTTTTGCAGTTTCACACGGTCTTCATAAATCAAAATATTGGGTTGGCTGCCGCCAAAAAAGCGCGTTTCGGTACTACTGAGGCGGGTTTTCAAATCCCGCAGTTTCGAACGGCCGCGGATGAAATCCTTAAACCATGTACGCGCCGCCTGCATTTTACCGATACGTTCCGGCGAAGCAGAAAGCAATGCAAACACGATAGATGCTGCGGCAGTAATCATAAACGTACTGGCCGGAATCAAAAATTCGGGCGACGATGAAAAAATAAACGCGCCCGAAATCATCAGCGCAGAAACAATAAAACCATTCAGCGAAATCATAATATTTGCTTTGGTTGCCGCCAGCGCCAACAATTCCATCTCCGAGCGTACGGCATTGCGGAACATGGTTTCCACGCCCTTATTCGTACCCAACAGATCAGACGCATTCAAATCCTCGGCTTTATTTTTTTTCTTTTTCGCCTTGTCTTTTTTGCGTTTGGCCTTCTTCTCGTTTTTTTCAGACGGCATTTCAGGATGTTCAACTACATCCTGACCTTCTACTGCTTCCTGAATTTCTACCGCGTCAGCCACAACCTCAACTTCGTTTTCAACAACACCGTTTTGCTTGTGATCCCACAAATCAACATCCTGTTGGGATTCTGCAGATGTGCCGTCGTTTAAAGGTTTGCCTTGGTCGCCCATCTGCTTCTGCCGGCCATTTTCCTTCCAATCATTCAAATCCATATCATGACTCCCAACATCAAACACTTTGAATTAAATGGAAAATAAAAAACATATTTAGTTCATTTATTTTAGGTAATTTACATGCCGCTTACATTCTTTAAATACCTAAATAGCAAACTGCCGCAGAACCCCAAAGTCCTGCGACAATCCGCCTTGCATCAAAATATTAATAGTCGATGCGTTCTTTAATAATTTTCAAATCAGGATAAGACAAAACAATGTCGTACTCACGACCATCTTTAAAAGCCTCGATATCCAACACAGGCTGGCCTCGACGGCTATCGGCTTCAACATCGTGAACTTGATAGCCGCGTTGCTCCAACATTTTTACGGCTTTAGCACGGTTTTGCTCGAAGTTTTTGTCGCTGTAGATTTTGTGTTCAATGTAATCGCTGGCACCGGCAGTAGCAGCAGACAAAGCAACGATGGCGGTCAATAAGAATTTTTTCATGTTTGATTTCCTTTTCAAATGTGTATTCGGGTTTCGATGGATGTATTAAAACACAGTAAAATTAGCAGTTAATTAGTGCTTGGTTAAACGCAGTAAAGGCCGTCTGAAAACTGTTCAGACAGCCTTTAACCTTAATTATCAAATTTCAAACGTATTGCCCAAGTGTAAATCCGGAGAGTTAGAAACAATGAAAAGCCTGCAGCGAATATTCACCCAACAAACGGACAAATCATGAACAAATTTTGCGAAATCACCTTTTGCCAACAAATCGGCAGCAACAAACAGCACAACCAAGATGCCCTTTTTAACGGCGAACAAGTGTTTCAATATAAACTCAAAACCGCTGAAACACGTCTTGAAACCCGTCCACGCTTTATCATCGGGATAGCCGACGGCATTTCCAATAGCAATCGTCCCGAAAAAGCCAGCAAATCAGCCATGCACCTATTAAGCCATACAACCAAACTCAGCCGTCAAACCATCAATCATGTACAAACCGCTTTATCTAAAGAGTTGGCAGAGGATTATTTTGGTTCCTCAACCACTTTTGTTGCCGCCGAAATCGACCAAACCACCGGCAAAACCGAAATCATCAGCGTAGGCGACAGCCGCGCCTATTTGATTGATACACAAGGAAAATGGAAGCAACTGACCCAAGATCACTCGATACTCTCCGAATTGCTGGATGGTTTGTCGGATAAAAAAGAAGAAGGGTTTGCCACCATATATGGCGGCGTTTCTTCTTATCTAGTAGCAGATTATTCCGATTTCCAAGACAAAATGTGCCATGTCGAGCTTACGCTTAAAGCAGGAGAAAGCCTGCTGCTTTGTTCAGACGGCCTAAGCGACGCTCTTTCAGAAGAAATAAGAGAAAAAATTTGGCAACAATATGATAACGATAAGTCCCGTCTGACTGTATTTCGTAAATTAATTGCGAAACAAAGAGTTTATGATGATATGTCGGTAGTAGTTTGCCGATTGTAGTCTATAATGTTTACCTATTTTTCATACTAAGGGGTATCTATATGAGCATAGAAAAAGCAGAAATACTCAAGATTGATGACATATTTAAATTAAATTTGAGTATCCCTAATTATCAAAGACCATACAAATGGACAATTAAAAATGTACAACAATTAATCGATGACCTGCTCCAAAATTTTAGAGAGGGGAAAAAAATATATCGCATCGGCACAATTGTTTTAAATAAGGATAAAGACTGTTCTGAAATATCTGAAATAGTAGATGGCCAACAACGGCTTATTACACTCTCGTTATTGCTTCATAAACTGGGGAAGGATGATGTGTCTCTTTTAGAAGAAAAACTGAATCATAGCATCAGCAAAAATAATATTACAACGAACTATAATTTTCTCAAAAACTATAATTTCACAAATAAATTTAAGGATTATCTCCTTAACAGGTGTGAAATGGTTTGTATCGAATTAGATGACTTAGATGAGGCTTTTCAATTTTTTGATTCACAAAATGCCAGAGGCAAACCTTTAGAATCTTATGACCTCTTAAAAGCTTATCATTTAAGAGACATGAGAGATAAAGACGAGAAGGTCATTCACCAATGTGTCGAACGCTGGGAAAAATCTGCAATGTCTAACGATATAAATAATTTAGATAAAATTATCAACTATATCTTATTTAGACTTCGCCGCTGGCATTATAAAGAGAATGCAGAAATATTTACATCAGATGAATTAGATACATTTAAAGGCGTTCATGAAAAAGTTGATTATCCTTACTTACATGGAATATTAGCTACTCATGCCATACAAAAATTATCACATGAAAATCCATTTTTATATCGATCGATATCAGCATTTCAAGCCACACAAGTGCTAATTAATGGAAAATATTTCTTTGATTACATTGAAAATTATACGGCCATCTATGAAAAACTATTTAAAGAAAAGGATGGGTTGTTAGATAAAATTCATTCTATTAATGGAATTGATTTAGAAAAAGGAGTAATGGCTTTTTTAAACAATCATAAATACAGTTATCGAACTGGTGATAAATACATTAGAAATTTATTTGAATGTACCGTATTGTTATACTTTGATAAATTTGGAGCAAGCCATTTTGAAGAATTTATAACAAAAGCTTTTCTATGGGCTTATCGTACTCGGGTAGAATCTCAGCGTATTACCTTTAAGACCATTGAAAATAAAGTTCATGATATAGCTGGATTAATTTCTTATATTGAAAAATCCATTACCCCCGAACAAGTCATGCGTTTTATTCAACAAACCGAAAAAGTCAATTTTTCAAAACATGTAGATCCTAAAATAAAAGAGATTTTGGAAATTAAAGATGAAAACAAATAATAATTACGTAAAAACATTAACCATAAATGAATTATTGAATAAAGACAGATATATTATTCCTATTTATCAACGTAATTACGCATGGGGAGATGATGAAATCAGCCTTCTTATCCAAGACCTATGGAATGCATATGAGAAAAATGAGAAAAATAAGAATAATTATTATATTGGCAGCTTAGTCATTTATAAAAGAGGAAATGGAGATTTAGAAGTCATAGACGGACAACAACGATTGACCACACTGACTTTAATCATGCACTACTTAAAATCAATGCACTACTTAAAATCAGATACCTTTGTTAGAAATGTATACTTTGAGCATAGAAATGACTCCGACTATGCCTTAGGACATCTTGACTCTGACTCCATACCTGATATTTTTAAAAATGCTTTAAAATCAATAAAAAAATATTGGGAAACTGAGAGAACAGAAAAAGAAGGAAGGTGTTTGGCAGAGTTCTTACAAGAAAACGTTAAAATTATTAGAACCGAAGTACCCAAAGACACCGACCTCAATCATTACTTTGAAATTATGAATACGCGGGGAGAGCAATTAGAAAAACATGAGATTATCAAGGCTACTTTGATGAAGGTTTTAGACACAGATAGTGAGCGCTCTATTTTTGCCAAAATTTGGGATGCGTGTTCTGACATGAGCCGATATGTTGTAATGGGAATTAACCCTTCACTTAGAGAAAATATTTTTGGCAAGAATTGGGAAAATACTATCCCAACAAAATTTAATGAAATTATTGAGAATATTGCTGATGCAGAAAAGACTCAACATTCAGATACCGGCCCCGCAAATGAAGAACAATCAATTCTTCAATTAATAATAGACGATAAGGAGCATCCCCACCCTTCACAGGAAAAAGAAAACGGGCTGACAGATGGGCGTTTTAATTCTGTTATTGATTTCCCTAACTTCTTAATGCATATCTTGAAAATTTATCTAGAAAAATTTCCTACCGGCATTAACAAAGTTACCTTTAAAAAGATTTCTCTGGATGAAAAAGAACTTTGGCATGCTTTTGACAATGAAGACTGGAACAAAGAAAAGATCGTAAATTTCATAGATACATTGCTATCTTGTCGGTATTTATTTGATAAATATATTATTAAATCAAACTCTTTACGCTCAGAAAATGAGCATTGGTCTTTATGGGAAATTAAAAAAGAAGAATCAAAGAATTATTCCTATAAAAATGTTTTTGGTATCGACAATGGCAATTCCACTGATACTGAAGAAACCAATGACAAAACTAAGAACGCAATAATGTTGCTTTCTATGTTTCATGTTTCTAATCCATCCCGAATATATAAAAACTGGCTATATGCTACATTGCGTTGGTTATTCGAGAATAAGAAAAGTATTACTCAAGAAACATATATTCAGTTTCTTGAAAATCTTTGCGATAAATTTTATTTTGAAAACAACTGCAATGGAAACAGGGATTTTATGAAAATTATCTTAAATGATAATTACACCATCTCTTCAGTACATAAGACTTGGAATGATGGAGTAAACGTCCCAAATTTTGTATTTAATCGATTGGATTATCAATTATGGAAATATCCGGAAAAAGTAGAAGACTTTTCAGACAAGAAACAATCTATCTGGAAAAATTTTAGATTTAGTTTTAGAAGCTCGGTTGAGCACCATTACCCACAAAATCCCTCTCAAGATTCTCGCCTAGATAAATTAGATACAAATGTCTTAGATAATTTTGGCAATCTTTATTTGTTATCTCAAAGTAAAAATTCCCGTTTAAGTAATTTACCTCCAAATTTGAAACGGCAGTATTACGAAAAAGAGGTTGCTTATGATAGTTTGAAACAAGCCATTATGATGAATTATCCAAACTGGACAGAAAGTGAGATAAAAGATCATGAGGAAAAAATGCTAAAAATCTTAAACGAACCACTGACTGACTCATCGTATCAACCATAATCGGCACTTAACACATCTCTTCGTCCGTCTATCGGATAATCATTGCATTTATTCGATATGTCATGATACTGTTCAAAAAATATGACTATTAGGAGTTTCTCATGTCCGAACAACAAAAATTCTTTTCTACCCAAGACGGGACTTCGCTTTTCTACCGCTATCGCCCTGCTGCCGATGGTTCTTTCGATAAAGCCATTGTGCTGTTTCATCGCGGGCATGAGCATTCCGGCCGGATGATGTTTGTGGCGGATGAGTTGGGTTTTGATGATTTTTCCTATTTTGCTTGGGATGCGCGCGGTCATGGTTACAGCCCTGGTGAACGTGGCGATAGTCCGAGTATTGGCACTTCGGTTGCTGATGTAGATGATTTTATCCGACACATTCAAAGCGAATACGGCATCAAACCTGAAAACATCTGCGTGATTGCGCAAAGTGTCGGTGCGGTATTGATTTCTACTTGGTTGCACGATTACGCACCGAAAATCCGTTGCGCCGTATTGGCTTCGCCTGCGTTCAAAGTCAAACTCTATGTTCCGTTTGCACGTACTGGTTTGAAACTCATGCAAAAGTGGCGTGGCAATTTCTTTGTCAACAGCTACGTCAAAGCCCACTATCTGACCCACAATGTCGAACGTCAAAAAAGCTACGACAATGACCCGCTGATTGCCCGCGCCATTTCTGTGCGCATCCTGCTGGGTTTATATGAAGCGGCCGAACGCGTCGTTGCCGATGCACAAGCGATTACTACGCCTGTACAACTGTTGATTTCAGGCAGCGATTGGGTCGTTCATCACAAACCACAACACGATTTCTACAACCGTTTGGGCAGCCATATTAAAGAGCGCCATATCCTGCCCGGTTTTTACCACGATACTTTAGGCGAGCAAAACCGTGAAATTGCGTTTGTAGAAATGCGCCGTTTTATCCGCGAGCGTTTCAACCAACCTTTGCAACCAGTTGATTTAACCCAAGCCCATTTGCACAGCGACAGCCGCCGCGAAGCTGACGAACTGGCTACGCCTTTGCCTATTTGTTCGCCACGCGGTGCATTTTGGGCAATATATCGAGCCTCGCTCAAACTGGGTGCGCGCTGGAGCGAAGGCTTAAGAATCGGTCAAGAAACAGGTTTTGATTCAGGCAGCACGCTGGATTACGTCTACCGCAATCAACCGCAAGGCAGTAACGCTTTCGGCGTATGGGTGGACAAATACTATCTCAACGCCATCGGCTGGCGCGGCATCCGCCAACGCAAAGTCAATATCGGCAAAGCCATTCAGACGGCCTCAGCCAAACTGCGTGAAGCAGGGAAACCTGTACACGTTTTGGATATTGCGTCCGGTCATGGCCGCTATGTATTGGATGCCCTGACTTCCGACACATTGCCTGATTCCGTACGCTTGCGCGATTACAGCCCGATTAATGTCGAAGCCGGTCGCAAGCTGATTGCCGAGCGCGGCTTGCAAAACACGGTAACCTTCAATGAAGTCAATGCCTACGACCGCGCCAATTATCACGATTTGCAACCGCGTCCAACGCTGGGCATTGTTTCCGGCCTACATGAATTGTTTGCCGACAATGATTTGATTTTGAACTCGCTCTACGGCTTCGGCGAGGCCATTGAAACCGGTGGCTACCTGATCTATACCGGCCAGCCGTGGCATCCGCAACTGGAAATGATTGCCCGCGCCCTGACCAGCCACAAAGCAGGCAGCCCAAACTGGGTAATGCGCCGCCGCAGTCAACAGGAAATGGATCAGCTGGTTGAAAAAGCCGGTTTTGAAAAAATCCATCAATGGATAGACGAAGACGGTATTTTCACCGTGAGCTTGGCAGTGAAGAAATAAAAATAAAGGCCGTCTGAACAAATTTTTAACTTTCAGACGGCCTCAATGATGCTTAAATCTTTCGCTTTGAATTAAAGAGTGATGTAAACAGATTCGTCGTTTTTCACGATGAAGTAGTTATATCTTCAGAAGTAGTGTAGGTATTTCTATCGATATAACTGCTAAATGTGAGTTTTATTCGGTATTACTTCACAAAGTAAAAAAGTGATTTTTGGAATAGACTATCCAGAGACATCCTTGCATCACTTTTAAAAAGTAGAACATATATCTTACCTACTCCGAAAAAATATACGATATACCAATTCTAGGGAGCGCTTGCTCGAATTTCAATAAGTTGAAATCCCATAATGATAAAGTTACTTACATTACTGCTTGTTTCCACATTTTCAGTTGTCTGCCATGCTGCTGCGGTTGACTGGACACCGTTATTGCAATCTATGAAGCGAGATTGTGCTTTTGATTTGGAAGCCCTGCCCTATGAAAAGTCTGAAATAGGCAGACTACCTACGAAATACCGTACATCCGTTTTCCGTAGCCATAACAAGCAGACGGCATCAGGAAGTGAAGTATTAACTATTGAATTGAAAAATTCTGTTGCTTTCGGACAACCCTTATCTGCTTTGACCATCGAATCCAATGAAGGATATGGCTACATCAAAATGAAATTTTCCAAAAATGCTGATGTGCCTAAGCTTATTGCTTTATTTACAACACCGATCAATAGACAACGCAGGATATTGGCAGCAGGCAAGGTGCAGAATTTTTGTATCAAAGGCGCACACGGCACGTTGAAACAATACCAATCTTCACCTCATCACTGGCGTGTTGTTTCTTCTGATGGCCCATAGCAGGAATTCCATTACCACTCAAAAGAAAACGCTTTATCTTGCCTGCGTTCCGACCATTATGGCGATGAATTGCAATGTTCTAAATGAAAACATGAAACCCACCCTCAAAACCTCCCTACTCAAGCTGATTTCAGTCGGTATCCTGTTCTACACCAGCTACGGTCTGTCCAATCATTACGCGGCATCGCTGGACTATGTGCCTGAAATCGCTTTTGCATGGGAGCGCAATATTCCGTTTTGGGCATGGACGATTGTGCCTTATTGGTCGCTAAACCTGATGTATGCCGCGGCATTTTTCCTTTGCCGTGATACACATGAACAAAACCGATATGTAGCGCACCTTGTAGCTGCCCAACTGATTGCAACTCTTTGCTTCGTGCTGTTTCCGCTGCGTTTCGGGTGGTCCAAACCGCCTGCCGATGGGCTGTCGGGCTGGCTGTTTGATTCATTGGCTGCGTTTGATTTGCCGTACAACCAAGCGCCATCTTTGCATATTGCGTTGGCAATTATCGTGGGGGCATTTTATTGGGCGCGTTTTCCAAAAATCCGCCTGCCGCTTTTCTTATGGCAAAGCCTGATTGCTTTGTCGGTATTGACGACTTATCAACATCATTTTATTGACGTGCCAACCGGAGCATTGCTCGGCTGGCTGGTGTTGTGGGCTTTTCCGCGTCAGATGGCTTCGCCGTTAAAAATGGGCTTGAGTCATGCACGCTCACGAAAGATTGCACTGCTGTATTTACTTGGCGCGTGTTTGATGGCTTTACCTGCGCTGCTGGGTGGTGTGTGGCTGTGGTTGATATGGATGAGCGTGTCTTTGATGATGGTGGCTTTTGCCTATTTGACAGGAAATACAAACGTATTCCAAAAACAGGCTAACGGTAAATTATCGGCAGCAACGACGGTTTTGCTGTTGCCTTATCTGGTGGGCGTACGGCTAAACATGGCGTATTGGTTACGCGGTAAAGCGAAAACGGTACCAGTCCACCATGATGTATGGATTGGCAGCGTTTTAGGGATTTCAAACCATCAGCCTGCGGTATTGGATGTATGCGCCGAATATCCCTGCCGTAGCCATCAGGGAGCATATCGTGCTCTGCCTTTACTGGATATGGTAACGCCGTCTGAAAACGATTTGGTTCAGACGGCCTTGATATTGGAAACCTTGCGCCAAAAACACGGTAAAGTATTGGTATGTTGCGCTTTGGGTTATGGAAGAAGTGCCGCAGTGGTGCTGACGTGGCTGCTGGCCTATGGTGGCTGCAAAGACTTGGCGCAAGCGAAGGCCGAACTCAAACAGGCTCGGCCGCAAATGGTATTATCGCCGGCCACTGCCCAGGCAGTCGAAGCTGCGGCCAACCGTTTAAAACAAGGATAATGATGGACAACGCAACCGACAGCCGTATTACTGCCCACCTACTCTCTACCGCACATTATGTTGCCGCCTGCAACGCCTTGCTGCTCGCCTTGTCGGCAAAATATGGCGGTGCATGGTTTGCGGTACAACTTGTCTTGGCAGCGGTTTTGTTGTACTGCCATATCCGCGTTCACTTCGATCGCCGCGTGTTCCAAGACTTTGCCGACAACTGCTACTCGCCTGAAGACTTCGACCACGCCTTACAGCAAAACGGTTTGCGTCAAATTTCAGGCAACCGTACTTTGACCCAACGGATAAACGGCGCACTTTCCTTATGGCGCAAATGCTTATACCTGACCGCCGCCCAATTTTTAATTTTGCTTATCCAAAGCATTTGATTATTTTGCTGATTTACTCAAATCGAATCCTTAGCGGTATCTCACTCCCAAAGGCAGAAACAATGAAAAACTTTCTCAAAAAACAACTTGCCTGGCTAACCGACCAAGCCTTGTGTCTGTCGGTCTCTTTTCTTACGGGCGTACGTCCTAAAAGTCCGCGCGAGCTGACATTCAATCAGCACCAAAAAGTCTATTACGCCAATCACGGCAGCCATGGTGATTTTGTGTTGGTGTGGATTTCTCTGCCCCGCCGCTGGCGCTTGTCCACGCGCCCTGTCGCCGGTTCGGATTACTGGCTGACAAGCAAACTCAAACGCTTCATCATTCAAAACGTTTTCAATGCCTTGCTGATTCCGCGCCATAGCGATAATCCGCAAGCGATTACCGAACAGATGAAAGACGCGCTGAACGCAGGCGACTCCTTGATTATTTTCCCTGAAGGCACGCGTAACACTGACGACAACACCATCCTGTTGCCGTTCAAGTCCGGCATTTATCATCTGGCGAAAAGCAAACCCAATACCGAATTTGTGCCGATTTGGATAGACAACATCAGCCGCGTACTACCCAAAGGCAAAATCCTGCCTATCCCGCTTTTGTGTGAAGTTCATATCGGACAGCCGCTTACCTTGCAGGAAAACGAAGACAAAGACAGTTTTTTGACACGCAGCCGTGAAGCGCTACTGGCACTCAGACCGTCTGAAAACGACCGCAGCGATCTTCGTCAAAATGAATCCGAAATTCATCAAAACACAGGAGGACAAGCATGAGCCTTTCTACGACTTCCCAACAAATCATTGTCGAACAAGCCACCGCTCATCTGACTCCGCAAGCCGGCTATATTTTTGTCGGCGTGTTTGCCGTATTGTGTTTTGCCAGCATCATCGGACAATGGCTCAAGCGCAAAAACGGCGCAGATAATGCCACCATCGCCAACCTCAACGCCCGCATTTACGCATGGTGGCTGATGACGCTGGTGTTGCTGGGTGCGTTTTGGTTCGGCAAAATCGGGACGGTTATACTGTTTTTCCTGATTTCATTTGCCGCACTGCGCGAATTTATGACCCTCGTCTATCGCCGCCGCAGCGACTATTACAGCATGGTGGTCTGCTTTTACCTGCTGCTGCCGGTGCAATACTATTTCGTCTATGACGGCTGGTATGGCATGTTCAGCATTTTTATTCCGGTTTACGGCTTTTTGATACTGCCGATTATTGCCAGCCTCAGCGGCCAAACCGCGCATTTTTTGGAACGTGCCGCCAAAACACAATGGATGGCGATGATTTGCATCTTCTGTCTGTCCCATGTTCCGGCGCTGATGTTTCTGGACCTGGACGGCTTCAATAACGGCAACAATATCCTGTTGCTGATCTTCCTGATTGGCGTGGTGCAAGTATCGGATGTGTTGCAATACGTTTGGGGCAAACTGATTGGAGGTGCAAAAATCATGCCTTCGCTTTCCCCGTCCAAAACCATTTCCGGCACTGTCGGCGGTATTTTGTCGGCTACTGCCATTGCCGCGTTGATGGCACCGATTACGCCGTTCTCCCACAGCCAAGCGGCCGTTATCGGCTTTATCGTCTGCCTGATGGGCTTCTTTGGCGGCCTGGTTATGTCTGCCATCAAACGCGATTACGGTGTCAAAGACTGGGGCAATATGATACGCGGCCACGGCGGTATGCTTGACCGCGTGGATTCAATCTGTTTTGCCGCACCCGTGTTTTTCCACATCACCCGTTATTTCTGGAACGGCTAAACTTCAGGCCGTCTGAAAGCTGTTTTTCAGACGGCCTTGAATGTATGAAACTGCCAACCCTGCCGATTCGTTATACAATACGCGACCATTGTTATTACATACAACAACATGAATAAACCTTCTCCAATCTTTCCCATTTTTCTTGCTACGATTATCTTCGCGCTCATTGTTTGGTCAGGCATCAATCCCCATGACCGCGAGGTCTGGTACGCCGAAATCATCCCCGTAGCATCCGTATTCTTCCTTCTGGTTGCCACCTACCGCATTTTCCGCTTCAGCAACCTGGCCTACTTATTCATGAGTTTCTGGCTGATCATGCATTCCATCGGTGCATACTATACTTTTGCCGATGTGCCATTTGAATCCATCAACCGCTTTTTTGAACCGATTTTGGGCGAAAACCGCAATCATTACGACCGTATTGCCCATTACATCATCGGCTTTTATGCCTACCCGATGGCTGAGTGGCTGCTGCGCCGCAAACTCTGCTCTTGGCCGCTGGCTTTGTTTTTCTCCCTGTTCTTCATTATGAGCGTGGCTGCTGCCTATGAAATCATCGAATGGCAATATGCCGTCATCGACGGCGGAGAAGCCGGACTGGAATTTTTGGGTTCTCAAGGCGATATTTGGGACGCGCAAAAAGACATGCTTGCCGATACTTTGGGCGCATTAACCTCGCTGTTTATTTTTGTGTTTACCCGCCCCGATAAACGTTTGGGTTCCTCTTAAATATATCTCTTTAAAATAAAAGGCCGTCTGAAAAAGATTTTCAGACGGC
>NZ_KV830588.1:115590-215575 GCF_001836795.1 Neisseria sp. HMSC061H08
GGCCGTCTGAAAAAGATTTTCAGACGGCCTTTTTTTCATTTTTCTATCGCCATTATTGTAAAAATTAATAAATGCGATAGTTAAAAACATAAGCCGATTTTGAAACAAAATCCGTCATCAAAATTTTTAAGCACATGAAATATATAAAAAACAACGTCTGTAAAGATTTTGTAAACAATATGTCTACGTCAACCTGAATTTTTCGATTTGATTTAAGTCAGCATATCTTGTGTCATTAATCCATAAAATATCCGGAATTCTACAAAATATTGATTAACCCGATAGAGGTTATCATCAAGACGAGGAACACAAAATGCAGAAAATTCCAGAATTAGTCTGCCCCGCCGGCAACCTGCCTGCACTGAAAACCGCTGTGGACAACGGTGCGGACACGGTTTACATGGGTTTGAAAGATGCAACCAATGCACGAAACTTTCCGGGACTGAATTTCGATATGAAATCTGCGCGAGAAGGCGTAGCTTACGCCCATGCGCGCGGACGCAATGTACTGATGGCCATCAATACATTCGCACAAGCCGGCCAAGTGGAGCGTTGGCACGCTGCTGTGGATACAGCGGCGGATTTGGGTGCCGATGCGATTATTGTTGCCGACCCCGCCATCATGGCGTATGCGGCAGACAAACATCCGAATTTACGCCTGCATATGTCGGTACAAGGTTCGGCCACCAATTACGAAGCCATCAATATGATGAAAGAGCTGTTCGGCATCCGTCGTGCCGTTTTGCCGCGCGTGCTGACCATCGATCAGGTCAAACATGTGATTGACAATACTGATGTGGAAATTGAAGTCTTTGGTTTCGGCAGTTTGTGTGTGATGGTGGAAGGCCGTTGCATCTTGTCGAGCTATGCAACAGGCGAATCGCCCAATATGCAAGGTGTCTGCTCTCCGGCAAAGTCCGTCCGCTGGGAACAACTGCCCGACCGCATGAACGTACGTCTAAACCAGGTATTGATAGACCAATACAAACCCAATGAACCCGCAGGTTATCCAACCTTGTGCAAAGGCCGCTTTGAAGTCAATGATGAAACCTACTATGCTTTGGAAGAACCGACCAGCCTGAATGTTTTGGAAATGTTGCCTGAACTCATCAAAATCGGGGTGTCTGCCATCAAAATCGAGGGACGCCAACGTAGTCCGATGTATACGGCGCAAGTAACTAAATCCCTGCGCCAAGCATTGGATGCAGCCGCAGCCAACCCGTCGCATTTCAAAGTCAATCCATCCTGGAACAATGCCTTGAGCAAAGTTTCGGAAGGTCATCAGACAACTTTGGGCGCATACAACCGCCCATGGAAATAAGGGGGAAAAAATGAATTCATTAAAATTGTCGCTGGGCCCTATTTTATTTTTCTGGCAAAAAGAAGCCCTGCTGGAATTTTACGTTTCCATGCTGGATACGCCGTTGGACACGGTCTATTTGGGCGAGGTAGTCTGCTCACGCCGTCAGAAAATGCGCTTTGCTGACTGGTTCGGACTGGCTGAAGACCTGGCAGAAAGCGGTAAGGAGATTATTCTTTCCTCACAAGTCCTGCTCGAAAGTGAATCTGATCTGAAACGCCTACGCAAAATCACAGAGCAGGGAAAGTTCAAAGTTGAAGCCAACGACATGGGGGCGGTTAAATTGGTACGCGAACATGGCATCCCGTTTGTTGCCGGTGCAAGCCTGAATATCTACAACGAAACCACTTTGGACGTATTCCGAAAATTAGGGGCATTCCGCTGGATTGCACCGTCTGAACTGAGCCGCGATAAGGTTGCCGAAATCATCAAGGCTGCAGACGGCATTGAAACCGAACTCTTCGCTTGGGGTAAAATGCCGCTCGCCTATTCCTCACGTTGCTTTACCGCCCGCCATTACAATCTGAATAAAGACAGTTGCGAATTCCGCTGTCTCGACCATGAGCACGGTATGGCCATGAATACGCGCGAAGGCCAGCCGTTTCTTACCATCAACGGCATCCAAACCATGTCTTACGGCTGCCAAAACCTACTGCCCCACCATGAAGACTTAAATAAAATCGGCATGAATATGCTCAGACTGTCGCCACAAATGCACGGCATGGCTGAAATTATCCAAATTCACCGTGATGTATTGGACGGGAAAGCCACATGGGAAGATATTCGCCCCGAGTTGGAACGACTGACTACCGGAACGCTGGTTGACGGCTATTGGCGCGGTCAGCCCGGTATTGAAACCGTGAAGGAGGCATATTATGGCGCTGCCTGAAATCATATTACCCAAATGGATGGCGAAAATCGGTACCAAACTTCCCGGCAAACCTCCGCGCTTTGTTTTAGTCTCCGTATTGAATACCATGCTGAAAAAAGGTTTACTGCCTGCCGATATGGAACTTTTTGCCGGAAAAAAATTCGAAATCGAAGTTTTGGATGCCGGTATTAAAGTGCGGTTTAGTGCCAATACCGAAAAATTCCTGGATGACAACTTCAGCGGCACCCCCGATCTGAGGCTGGCCGCCAACGGTATAGACTTCATGCGCATGATGATGCGCGAGGAAGATCCCGATACCTTATTTTTCAACCGTAAATTGCAAATTGAAGGCGATACGGAATTGGGATTAATTACCAAAAACTTACTCGACAGTGTCGAGTGGCCTTTCAGCGAATGGTTCCTGAAACGCAGTACATCCACTTTGGATTGATTAATTTTGGTTGAAACAAGAACAAAGGCCGTCTGAATGTTTCAGACGGCCTTATATATTTAGTCTCTTTAATATGTCTTTTCTCATCGGTTTTATCAAATATAAAAAAGCGTACCTTGTTAGGTACGCTTTTTTCAATCTGACTCAAAATTAGAATTTTGCGCCAGACTCGTTTGCCATAAAGTCTACAGCTGCTTTAACTTCATCATCGCTCAGGCTGCCATTGCCGCCTTTAGCCGGCATAGAATTAAAGCCTTCGATAGCATGTTTGTGCAGAGTGTCTTTACCTTGTTTGATGCGAGGAGCCCAGTCTTCTTTTTTACCTACGACAGGAGCGCCAGGAATCAAACCGCCATGACATGTTTTACAGCTGGCTTCAAAAACAGCTTTACCATCAACTTTGGCAGAAGCCTCTTCAGGTTTAGGAGCTGCTTTGGCATCTGATGCAGGAGCGGCAGATGCTGCGCTGTCAGCTGCAGGGGCTGATGCTTCGGCTGCAGGAGCAGCTGGAGCAGGCTCGGCTTTTTTAGCAGGAGCTTTTTTACCGTCTTTGTTGGACAAACCCCAAACATAGGCAGTCATGATGTGCAGCTTGTCTTTGTCGAGGAAGTGGCCCCAAGCAGGCATTTGGCTGCTGCGGCCGTTGGTAATGGTTTCGGTAATCGCTTTTTGAGTACCGCCCCACAACCATACATCGTCGGTCAGATTCGGGCCGAGGCCTTGGATACCTTGACCTTTGTCGCCGTGACAAGTGAAACAGTTGGCAGGTGGGCCGCTAAACAGGGCTTTACCACGCTCTGCACGTTCTTCGTCGTATTGACCTTTAGGTTTAGAAAGGGACATAACATATTGTGTTACGTTTTTCACACCTTCTTCACCCAAAGCAGGACCCCATGCAGGCATGGCGGCAGTACGGCCTTTTTCAATGGTTTCCTGAATTTTTTCAGGTTCGCCACCCCACAACCAGTCATCGTCAGTCAGATTTGGGAAGCCTTTAGAGCCTTTAGCATCTGAACCGTGACATTGGATACAGTAGGTATTGAAAAGGTTTTGACCAATAGCACGTGCTTCAGGATTTTTAGCCACTTGGTCAATCGGCATTTTGGCAAACTTAGCATACACTTGGCCGTATTCTTGTTCGGCTTTAGCAACCTCTTCTTCATACTGACCGTGGCTAGTCCAGCCCCAGATACCTTTAAAGTCACCGACACCCGGATACATGACCAAATAGCCGATACCGAAAATCCATGTCAGGACATAAAGCCAAAACCACCAGCGTGGCAGAGGATGGTTATATTCTGAGATACCGTCCCACTCATGACCTGTAGTTTGTACTTCTTCGCCCTTTTTAGGACGCTTCACAACGTTTTGGGAAAGCAGCAGCCATGCCAAGCCGATAAAGCTGAGCACGACAATAACTGCAATGTATATATTCCAGAAATTGCTGGTAAATTGGGATGTTGTGTTCATTCTTTTGCTCCGTGATCACGGACTAAACTGTTATCGCCCGTCTTTTTCAGACGACCCTTTATCATCATTGTCAAAAATACTGTTGGCAGCATCATCGTAGTTCTTTTTATTACGTCGATTAAAAACAATATAAAGCACTAAGATGAAACTGATAAAAACCCAAACAGTAAAGAGCGAGCGAGCCCAGTTCGCGTCCATGATGTTACCTTACGTTTTTCAATGCCAAGCCTAAGCCTTGCAGGTATGCAATCACCGCATCCAGCTCTGATTTGTTTGCCAAAGCTTCAGGAGCTTTTGCAATTTCTTCATCGCTGTAAGGCGTACCGACTTTACGCAGGGCTTTCATATGCGCCACAGTTGCCTCGGCATCGACTTTGTTGCGGGCAAGCCATGGGAAAGCAGGCATATTGGACTCCGGCACAACATCACGCGGATTCAGCAAGTGGATGCGGTGCCATTCGTCGGAATAGCGGCCGCCTACACGAGCCAAGTCCGGACCGGTACGTTTGGAACCCCATTGGAACGGATGGTCATAAACAGACTCACCGGCAACGGAGTAGTGACCATAACGTTCGGTTTCTGCACGGAACGGACGAATCATTTGAGAGTGGCAGTTGTAGCAGCCTTCGCGTACGTAAATATCACGACCGGCCACTTGCAAAGCGTTATAAGGTTTCACACCTTCAATAGGTTGGGTTACAGCCTTGGAGAAGAACAGCGGCACGGCTTCAATCAACAGACCTACGCTGACTACAAGCAGGGTAAATACAATCAGGACGCCAACTTTTTCTTCAGCTAATTGTTGTAATTTCATTTTGGTAGCCTTTTCTTATGTTTTTAGTGGTGCTGGGTTTGAGACACCGCGGGAATCTCGGCATCAACCGCTTTGCCACTGATGGCTGTACGGTAAACGTTGTATGCCATCATCAGCATACCGCTCAGGTACAGAAGACCGCCGGCAAAACGAATCATGTAGTAAGGCATGGTACGTTTTACAGATTCGACAAAGGAATAAGTCAGTGTGCCGTCTTCGTTCAAAGAACCCCACATCAGGCCTTGCATCACACCGGCAATCCACATCGCGGCGATATACAGAACCACACCGATGGTTGCAATCCAGAAATGCGCTTCAACCAATTTAGTGCTGTACATTTCGTTTTTACCGAAGAGGCGTGGGATCATATAGTAAACGGAACCGATGGTTACGAAGCCTACCCAACCCAATGCACCGGCGTGAACGTGTGCAACAGTCCAGTCAGTATAGTGGCTCAGAGCGTTAACTGTTTTGATAGACATCATCGGGCCTTCGAAGGTAGACATACCGTAGAAAGACAGAGAAACGATCAAGAATTTCAAAATCGGGTCGGTACGCAGTTTGTCCCATGCGCCGGACAGAGTCATGATACCGTTGATCATACCGCCCCAAGAAGGTGCGAACAGGATCAAAGACAATACCATACCCAAAGATTGAGTCCAGTCAGGCAATGCGGTGTAGTGCAAGTGGTGAGAACCTGCCCACATATAAGTGAAAATCAAAGCCCAGAAGTGAACGACGGACAAGCGGTAAGAGTAAATAGGACGGCCTGCTTGTTTTGGTACGAAGTAGTACATCATACCCAAGAAGCCGGCTGTCAGGAAAAAGCCTACTGCATTGTGGCCGTACCACCATTGAACCATCGCATCGATTGCACCAGCGTAAACCGGGTAAGATTTCATCAAACCGGCAGGGATGCTGATATTATTGACGATGTGCAACAGCGCAACAGCCAAGATGAAGCCGCCGTAGAACCAGTTGGCAACGTAAATATGTTTGATTTTACGTTTGGCAATCGTACCGAAGAATACGATAGCGTAGGCAACCCACACCAGCGTAATCAAAATGTCGATAGGCCATTCCAACTCGGCGTATTCTTTACCTTGGGTATAACCCATAGGCAAGCTGATAGCCGCAGCCACGATGACGGCCTGCCAACCCCAGAAGGTAAATGCAGGCAACCAACCGCCAAACAGACGGGTATTACATGTACGTTGAACAACGTAGTATGATGTACCAATCAGACCGCAACCACCGAATGCAAAAATAACCGCATTGGTATGCAGCGGACGCAAGCGGCCAAAGTGGAACCAAGGTCCAATTTCAGATAAATCAAGGGATGGAGCAAATAATTGGGCGGCTACAATTACACCGACCAACATGCCCACAATACCCCAAACTACAGTCATGATGGCGAACTGGCGCACCACTTTGTAGTTATAAGTTTGTGTGTCCATGGAAGTCTCCATAAATTATGGGTATAAAAAATTTTTATCTCACCCCAACCCTTACGTTTATGAAAAGCGCAATACGGCCAAGGCTCAAATTTTTCTAAATTTAACATAGACACCACAACATGCCAAGCAAAATTACATTCCATATTGCATAAAACCTTTAGTAAGACATAATCTTATTTCTTTTATAATCAATAAATTATTTAAATATATCCAATAAATCGGGCACAGTATTTTTTCAAGTCCCCTTTTTCGTACAGATTTATTGATATAGATTAAACCTAACCTTTTAAAACACTTATCCTTAATAAACTTTAGCAAACTATACGATAGCTATGATTAATTACAAAATTACCCCCAACTTTCTGTCTCATGAATGGCACATCACCTTATCATTCACTCAAGCCAATGATTCTGAAACAGAAATCAGCCTGCCCAACTGGGTTCCCGGCAGCTACCTCATCCGTGACTTTGCCCGCCACATCACACACATCAGTGCGCGTTGCAACGGCAAAGCCCAGCCGCTGACACAAACCAGCAAAAACCATTGGCAAACCCCTGCCCTCAGTGGAGCGTGGGAAATTTACTACACTGTTTACGCATTCGACTTATCCGTTCGCGGCTCGTTCCTCAGCACCGAGCGCGGCTTTTTCGACGGCGCATGCCTATTCTTAAAAGTACACGGACAAGAGGAACAACCGCACCAAGTCGAATTTCCTACCCTGCCACACACATGGCAGATAGCCACCACCCTGCCACAAATTTCGGCGACCACTTTTCAGACGGCCTCATATGCCGAGCTTATTGATCACCCTGTTGAAACAGGCATCATCGAATTTCTCGAATTTGAAGCACAAGGCATTCCCCACCGTATTGCATTAAGCGGCATCTATCCCGATTTTGACCGCGCCCGCTTCCTCGCCGATATTCAAAAAATCTGCGAAACCGAGTTGGCGATGTTCCCCTCCCCTGCCCCGTTTACCAAATACCTTTTCTTACTACATCTGGGCGACAACCTCTACGGCGGGCTGGAACACATCAGCAGCACCGCCCTGCTCGCCGATCGCCACAGTCTGCCACCCTATAATATGGGCGAGGCCGACAAAGCCTATACCGAATTACTCGGCCTCTTCTCCCATGAATACTTCCACGCATGGAACGTCAAATCCATCAAACCGGCCGTATTCGCACCTTACAACCTCGACCAAGAAAACTACACCGAGCAACTTTGGGCATTTGAAGGCATTACGTCCTACTACGACGACCTCTTTCTCGCCCGAAGCAAAACCATCAGCCCCGAAGCCTACCTTACCCTGCTTGCACAAGGCATTACACGCGTACAGCAGACACAAGGCCGTCTGAAACAAACACTTGCCCAATCCAGTTTCAGCGCATGGGACAAGTTCTACAAACAAGACGAAAACAGCCCTAACGCCATCGTCAGCTATTATCAAAAAGGCGCACTGGCCGCACTTTGCCTCGACCTTATCAGCCGTGAAAAAAGCCAAGGCAAATACAACCTCGACAGCGTGATGCAGCAACACTATCGCGACTGGTGCAACACCCATCAAGGCATACCCGAAAAACACTGGCAAATCCGCTGTCAAGAAATAACCGGTTTAGATTTAGAAACCTTCTTTCAGACGGCCTTATACAGCACCGATGATCTTCCGCTCGCAGAATGTCTGCAAAGCGTAGGTGTCAAACTCGACTTTATCCCCCTACCTCGTCAACACGGTGGAGCATTTGCAAGCGAACCCCAATCGGTTGCCCCAGCCAACGATTTGGGCGCACGTTTCAAACAAAACAGCGACTATGCCGTCCTGACTCATGTATTCAATGGCGGCAGCGCAGAAAATGCCGGACTCTGCCCGCAAGACAAAATCATCGCCTTGGGCGGCTACGCCTGCAACGACCTTGCAGCGCAGTGGAGCAAACTGCCTATCGGCACGCGCACCACCATCCATTTCTTCCGCCAAGGCTTGTTGCGCGAGACCAGCATCACAGTCCAAGCAGCAGAAGCCAATACCGCCCTGCTGCACATTACCGATCGCCAAAAACTCGAAAACTGGTTGTACAATCATTAAATAAAACTTCAGACGGCCTGCTACTTCACAGGCCGTCTGAAATCAACATACCCATTCAATATAAAGAAAGGAAAAACTATGCCCATCCGCAAGCTGACCGACTCCCTCTATATCGCCCCCCAACTGACCGAAGCCGATGTTCAAGAAGCCGTACGCCTCGGCATCCAAACCGTCATCTGCAACCGCCCGGACGGCGAAGAAGAAAACCAACCGGCTTTTGCCGAAGTGCAAAACTGGTTTAAAGAGGCCGGCATCAACCAATTCTCACACCAGCCCGTTGTCGCGCCTCAAATCAACGCAGCCGATGTTGCAGCCTTTCAAAATCTGTTGCAACAATCTCCAACTCCTATTCTTGCCTTCTGTCGTACCGGCACACGTTGCTCCCTGCTTTGGGGTTATCATCAAGTGCAACACGGCGCATCCGTAGCCGAAGTGGTTGCCGCAGCCGAACAGGCAGGCGTTAACCTCAGCAACTTTGAAGCTCGCCTGCAAGAAGCCAAAGATAAAGGTTTGGCTTAATACCTAATTTATATAGTAACTAGTAGCCCTTAAGGCCATCAGGCCGTCTGAAACCGATTATTCAGACGGCCTGATGGCCTTAGCTTATTTATAATTTATTTCCACTATCTTGGAGATATATTTTCTAAATTAAAACAGAATTGACCTGTGTCAATACCCCAATCCTATTTTCATTTATAATGCCTTTCAATGATTCAGGGCCATGCCCGAATCTTCCAGTTTCCTCGATAAGAGCCAGCTCTCTTATTAAATGATTTTTCTTTCCTCTTGATGTGTGTGTGTTTGGGTGTGGCTGAGTGCCACCCCCTTTTTTTATACCTACCCTCTTGAAGGCCGTCTGAAACTTTCAGACGGCCTTTCCTTTCCCCTAGCAAAAATAGTATAAAATCTCCTTATCGTTCAAATCATAAACCCAAAACACCATGGTCAACAAACTCACTCCCCCTCCCAGTCTGCCCGATCCGCAAGACCTCCGCGCCGTTATCGCCTACAACATGCGCCTCTACCGCGTCAATCACGGCTGGTCGCAAGAAGAACTCGCACGCCAATGCGGACTCGACCGCACCTACGTCTCCGCCGTCGAGCGCAAACGCTGGAACATCGCCCTTTCCAACATCGAAAAAATCGCATCCGCACTCAAAATCGCCCCTTACAAACTTCTCCTTCCGCCGCAAGAAATGCTCCGCCAAATGACCGAGCCTGCCGACACCCAAGCCTAATTCAAAACCAGATACCATCATGACCGCCGCCCAACAAGCCATCCAAACCTACCGGCAGCAAAAAGCCGCAGCAGAAACTGCCTACCGCCAAAACAACCGCCCTACCGTTTACTTCCGCGACCATATCACCGCTGCCGAAACCCTGCTGCAAACCCTCTGGCAAATCCACTTTCCCGACAGCGACGACATCAGTCTCATTGCCATCGGCGGCTTCGGGCGTTGCGAACTCTATCCCCATTCCGACTGGGACTTAGCAATTATTTCCTCGGCCCCATTTTCAGACGGCCTGCAACAACAAACCGCCCAATTTATCCAAACCCTTTGGGACGCACGCCTCAATCCCGCCATCAAAAGCGGCAGCATAGAAGAAATCCTCCAAAGCACCCAAAACGACATTACCGGCGAAACTGCCTTTCTTGAAGCACGCCATCTCCAAGGCAATGCTAACCTTACCGCCCAACTTCTAAACAAACTCAATACACGCCGCGACACAGCCGCCTTTATCGAAGCCAAACTCCTCGAAATGGAGCAACGCCATACCAAATCCCAAGGCACAGGCGCACAACTCGAACCCAACATCAAAACCTGCCCCGGCGGCCTGCGTGACATCCACACCCTTATCTGGACAGCCAAAGCACAAGGCATAGACAGCAACCCCACCGCCCTCGTTACCGCCGGCGTCCTCACACGCACCGAAGCCGGCATGCTGGCTCATGGCTACCGCCGTCTCGCCAATATCCGCATTCACCTCCACCTTACTGCCGACCGCCCCGAAGACAGGCTGCTTTTCGACTACCAGTCCCAAGTTGCCGAAAGCTTAGGCTATACCCAACCCGACATCCGCGGCCGAAGCGAAGCCCTGATGCACACCTTCTACCGTGCCACCAAAGCCATCAAACAACTCAACGGCATCCTCATACCGGTTCTCAAAAACCATCAAACCTCCAGCCGTCCCCAACATATCCACCCCATCGACAGCCGCTACAAACGCATCGGCCACCAAATCGCCGCCAACGATCTTGCCCTGTTTGAACACAACCCCGAACACATCTTCACCATCATCCAAACCATGCAGGAGCAAAACATCACCACCATCGAGCCGCAAACACTGCGCGCATGGTGGGCGGCCACACGAAAAATCAACACCCGTTTTACCCAAAATCCAGAAAACCGCCGCCGCTTTATCCAATTCTTCAAGCACGGTACCGGCCTCACCCAAACCCTCCGTTTTCTCAACCTCTACGGCGTACTTGGCCGCTATCTCCCCGCATGGGAAAAAATCACCGGCCTGCTGCAACACGACCTCTTCCATATTTACCCCGTAGACGACCACATCCTGACCGTCGTCCGCAATATGCGCCGTCTCGCCATCGAAACCCACAGCCACGAAATGCCCGAAGCCAGCGCCATCATGCAGGCCTATCCACGACCACATGTTCTCTACACCGCCGCCCTGCTGCACGACATCGCCAAAGGCCGTGGCGGCGATCACGCCAAAGAAGGCATCAAAGACGCACAACAATTCGCCGCCAACCACTACTACACCGAAGAAGAAAGCCACCTCCTCGCATGGCTGGTTGAAAACCACCTGCTCATGTCCACCGTTGCCCAAAAAGAAGACATCCAAGACCCGCACGTCCTCCAAGCCTTCTGCCGCCGTATTCCCACACGCGAATACCTCGACGCACTCTACCTGCTTACCATTGCCGACATCCGCGGCACCAACCCCAAACTTTGGAACACATGGCGCGCCAGTCTGCTCCAAACCCTCTACCACAGCACCGCCGCCGTTTTAAACAGCAAACACCACGATCCCGAACGCCTCCCCAACCGACGCGAACAAGCCTCGACCGATCAGCTCACACGCGCGGCCGTTCCACTCAAAAACCAACAAAAACTCCGCCGCATCCTCGGCAGCGCATACTACGTCCGCCATCAAACGCGGGAAATCCTCTGGCACACCGCAAACCTCGCCTACGACACCCAAAGTCCGGCCGTCCGCAGCCGCATCCTTCCCCAAAGCAACAGCCTTCAAGTCATGGTATTCATGCCCAATGGCGACCGCCTCTTCGCACGCCTCTGCCGCATCTTCAGCAGCCACCGCTTCGACATCCAAGCCGCCCGCGCCTTCATCACCGAGCACGACTACATCCTCGACACCTTTATTCTCCAACTTCCCGACAATCTCCCGCCCGAAGAATATCCCGACCGCCAAAGCGCACTTGAAGCCGAACTCAACAGCTTCATCCACGGCAATACCACCGTTCAAAAACAAAGCGGCCGCCCGCACATCAGCCGCCGCATCCGCCACATCCCCATTCCGCCTACCGTAATCATCACCCCCGAAGAAGACTATCCTGGCTGGCACACCATAGACATCACCGCCGTCAACCGCCCCCACCTCCTCGCCGACATCGCCGAGACCTTCTTCGCCCACAACATCAGCCTGCGCTACGCCAAAATTACCACCTTGGATCAGCGCATTGAGGACAGCTTCATTACCTACAGCCCATCCCTGCAAGACCCGCAAATCCAAAACACCCTAAAGCAGGCATTGGTCGAAGTCTTAACCCCATAAAGGCCGTCTGAACATCTTAAAAACATAGGGTGAGCATTTTTTGCTCACCCTAATCGCACCCAAAAATATAAACATCCTGAATATACCCTTCTCAAACACTCAAGAAATCCAAAGCCTTAAAATTCGAAACCAAAACTTCCTTCTGACATAAAACTACATTCTAAAATCATAACCCATATGGATATAATTTCAGTAACAAATTTTCATTCACCTATTATGCCAAATCCCCTTCAAAAATCCTTCCTTCCAAATTTTTTCCTTATCCGTATTCAAACAAAATACGCATAAAAAATAAAACTCATAAAAAACAAAAAAATAAAATCAAAAAATATTAAACTCACCGATTAATCCATAAAATCACCACCCATCCAAATCAATTAACATATTATTGAAACAAGATTAATTTCTGACAAAAAACGTCACATGACCAAACTCGCACACACTCCCTGTCACAAAAAACACAAAACTGACAAAAAACGTCAACTCCCTAATTTCTCTAAAATCCTGAAACTTTCAAACAAAACATCACAAAATTTAAAATTTTAAAAATAATCCCAATAAAAACAATAAATAAAAAATAAAAAATAAATTTTTTAATCAATTTTGCGCACTTGGCACACCGACTGCTTGAAACAACACGTCCGATAAGGCCCAAGCCTCAAAGCAGCAAGCCCGACGGAAGCTGTATATTCCTTCTTACTTATGGTTTACTCATAATACATAGTGCCAAGCACATTACGGACTTTTTACTTAAACACAATTATTCACACTTTCAAACTGGAGTTTTAAACAATGAAAGCAATCCAAAAAGGTTTTACCCTGATCGAATTGATGATCGTCATCGCGATTATCGGCATCTTGGCAGTTATCGCCCTGCCTGCATACCAAGACTACACTGCACGTGCTCAAGTTTCTGAAGCCATCTCTTTGATGGAAGGTCAAAAGTCTGCTGTTGTTGAATACTATGCAGATAAAGGTAAATGGCCTAAAAATAATACAGAGGCTGGTATCGCAGCACCTACCGATATTAAAGGTAAATACGTTGCTCAAGTTGCTGTAGGCACAAATGGTGTTCTGACTGCAACAATGAAAAATACTGATGTCAATAATGATATTAAAGGTAAAACAGTTATGTTATCACCTGATGTAACTGGTAATGCTACCTCTTCTAAAGGTTCTTTCACTTGGACCTGTAAGAAAGGTACTGTTGATAGCAAATTCTTGCCTTCTTCTTGCCGTTAATAATTTGTTACCAACAAATTTAAAAGCTTAAAGAGCAAATCCCATAATGTGATTATGGGATTTGCTTTATAAAAATAAAAAAAACTTAAAAACGATACGCTCAAATGAATACCCCATTTCAAGCCCAAAAAGGTTTTACCCTAATTGAGCTGATGATAGTTATCGCCATCCTCGGTATTCTGGTTGTTGTCGCCATACCCACTTATCAAAACTATATCGGTAGGGCGCAAGCCTCCGAAGCACTATACCTTGCCGACGACCTGAAAACCGAAATCAGCATTGCCTCAGCGGTAAATAATCGCCTGCCCAATGCAGAGGATGTCAGTAAACAAGGCTCAATCGGCGTTACCGCTCAACGCATCGGCGGCACATACATCCAAAACGGTGGCGTAACTGTAGAAGCAGATACAGGCAAAATCAGCATTCCTTTCGATAAAGGGCAAAACAAAGGCAAAGTCCTGACCCTGACCCCTTATCGAAATCATAACGATTCGACTTGGTTGCTCAACTGGCAATGCGGCGGAACGCTGGATCCGATAATGGTTCCCGCCATGTGCCGTGACAACTCACACGGATAAGAAGCAAGCATATACCCTAAGAAAAACACACAAATACATTGCAAAGAAAACACCCCAAACAAAGCCAAATACAAACGCGGAAAGCGAACAAACCAAAAGAACAAAACTCTCCAAAACAAGGTCCTTAAGAGCCTGAATGATCACATTACGAAAATAAATGCCGTCTGAAATCATTTTCAGACGGCCTCTTTATATCCAATCCTAATATGACATAAAACTTTGGTCTTGATTAGTTTCAGACGGCCTTCATCTTTTCACCACTACATAAAACAAATTCGCAACACCCCTGATAAGACAATTTGTCGCACATCTGAACTCAATATATAATTTAACCATGCAAGTCTTTATTTTTAAGCATTTTTCATTTTCAAAACATATATTATCGACACTGGGAGAACCATCATGCCTCATCTAAACTTGGACAAAACGGATTTAAAAATTCTGCAGGTTTTGCAGGAAAATGGGCGGTTGAGCAATGTTGAGCTTTCTGAAAAGGTGGCGCTCTCCCCTTCTCCCTGCCTGCGCCGTCTCAAACAGCTTGAAGATGCTGGCATCATTCAAAAATATGCCGCCCAGCTTTCCCCTGTCTCTTTGGGCTTGGGTTTGCAGGCTTTTATCCGTGTATCGATTAGCAAGGCAAAAGATGCGCGCGAGGATTTTTCCGAATCTGTCCGCGCTTGGCCGGAAGTATTGAGCTGCTTTGCTTTAACGGGCGAAACCGATTATCTGCTCCATGCCTTTTTTACCGATATGAACGCGTTTTCCCATTTTGTTTTGGACACGCTGCTTTCGCACCACGGCGTGCAAGATGCGCAATCAAGTTTTGTGTTGAAAGAAATTAAAAACACGACTGCTCTGCCTTTGGTTCATTTGGTTCAGGATTGATGATTTGAAACCGATAAAGGCCGTCTGTTTTTCAGACGGCCTTTTAAATTCCAATGGTTTGCTTTCATGTCCATACACTTGTATACTTTTTAAGAATAATTCACATAAGCTTTTACTATGACTGACACCACCCATCTCGATAGCAATACTGTTTCAGAACATACCAAACAATGGCTGGAAAAAGCCGTTATCGGGCTGAATCTCTGCCCGTTTGCCAAAGCGCCGCACGTTAAAAACCTGGTTCGCATCGTTGTCAGCGAAGCCCGTCATTTGGATGGTTTCCTTGAAGACTTGGATCGTGAATTGCAGCTTCTGGGCAATACGCCCGCTTCGGAATTGGAAACCACTTTACTGGTTCATCCAACGCTGTTCCCTGATTTTGAAACCTTCAACCAAATGTTGGAAATCGCCGATGATGCCGTTGTAGAAAACGAATTGGAAGGCATTGTCCAAATTGCGCCGTTCCATCCTGACTTCCAATTTGAAGGCACTGAAGCCGACAACATCAGCAACTACACCAATCGCTCACCCTACCCGACTTTGCACTTGATTCGTGAAGACAGTATTGCCAAAGCGGCTGAAGCATTTCCCGATGCCTCGGCAATTTTTGACCGCAATATCGCGCTGCTGGAAAAAATGGGGCATGAGGGCTGGGATAAATTAGACATTCCGCGTTGTCCATTTCCACATCACAAGCCGTCTGAAAACAAATAATTGGTGACGGGAATATGGTTCGCTATTTATTGATTTTTTGCGGCGCATTGTCGCTCGTCTTGGGCATTATTGGCATTTTCCTGCCATTACTGCCGACTACGCCTTTCATTTTATTGACCGCCGCCTTCTGGGCAAAAGCTTCGCCGCGCTTTCACAATTGGCTGTATCATCACCGCCATTTCGGCCCGATCATACAAAACTGGGAAAATAACGGCGCCGTGCCACGCAAGGCAAAATTCTTCGCTATCGGCATGATGGCCCTTTCTTGCCTGTTTATGTTTTGGCAATTTCCAGAACGCTGGTGGATGGGTGCCGTTTCATCAGTCTTCTGTAGCTGCGTGGCAGTGTGGATGTGGTTACGGCCGGAGGCATAAAATAAAACAGGTGGGCATTTTCGCTTACCTGTTTTTTATTTTCACACCTAATTTATCCATTAAAACAATCAGTAAGGACTAAAACACCCTATTTCATCCTCATTTTTCAGACGGCCTCCATTTATTCAATCAAATGTAAATTTTAGCTAAAATTAATTCAAAGTATTTTTTCGATAGCATTATTTTCAATATTTCAAACTCCTGTTTCAAAAACATTTTTTTACTACTTTCGACTACTTCCCTCCCTTTTATTTCTTTATTTGTATCAACATTTCTTTTGATTCCAACACTCTAAACCGTCCCTTAACACTTGCTTTGCGTTATACTTTCCCCTGACACCACCGCGCAGTTCGTCTGGATATTTTCAGACGGCCTGAATATTTCACCGCCGTGCTTTCTCAACGAAGTTCCTCACGGCGCAACAGAATAAAAAGGAAATACTATGCGCTATCTCTCATTTTTACTGCTTCTTGCCGCCTTTCCTGCTGCGGCATCCGATTTTGACGGCTCATCCGCAAGCCTGCTTTGGGGTCTGCCGTTTGCACTGATTCTCTTGTCTATTGCACTCGGACCTCTGTTTTTCTCCCATACTTGGCACCACCACTTCGGCAAAATTACGGCGTTTTGGACGCTGCTGTTTTTAACTCCATTCATCGTAACCTTTGGTTTCGGAGCCGGCGTACATACCGTTGCCCATGCATTGGTTGAAGAATATATCCCCTTTATCCTGCTGCTTTTGGCGCTCTATACCATTTCAGGCGGTATTTTTGTCAGCGGCGATTTGCATGGTTCGCCTAAATTGAACACAATCCTGTTGGCAGTCGGTACGGCTTTGTCTTCCATCATGGGGACAACAGGCGCGGCGATGCTGATGATTCGTCCGCTTTTGAAAGCCAACCATAAACGCCACTACCGCGTTCACATTGTGATTTTCTTCATTTTCTTGGTGGCAAATATCGGCGGTGGTCTGACTCCTTTAGGCGATCCTCCGCTGTTCTTAGGATTCCTGAAAGGCGTAGATTTCATGTGGACGGTCAAACACATGCTGATGCCTGTATTGATCAGTTCTGTGGTTTTACTGGCCGTTTTCTACATCATCGACAGCCGACACTTCAACCGTGAACAAAGCGAACACCTTGCTCCTGCTCCTTCCGATAAAGAAGAAAAAGTCAAAATTTACGGCAAATGGAATTTCCTGTTGCTGGCCGGTGTAGTCGGCGCGGTTTTATTGTCCGGCTTGTGGAAACCAAATCATCCGGGCTTTGAAATCTTGGGCAGCCATTACGCCTTGCAAAACCTGATGCGCGATGGCATTTTGCTGGCTTTGACCGCCGTATCTTGGATTATTACGCCCAAACAGGTACGCGCAGGCAATGAGTTCAACTTCGAGCCGATTGCCGAAGTGGGCAAACTGTTTTTGGGTATTTTCATTACCATTTCCCCCGTCTTGGCGATTTTGAAAGCTGGTGAAACAGGCGCATTGGCTTCTGTTGTTTCTTTGGTTCACGACGCGGCAGGCAATCCGATTAATGTGATGTATTTCTGGATGAGCGGTTTGTTGTCGGCATTCTTGGATAACGCGCCGACTTATTTGGTGTTCTTCAATATGGCCGGTGGCGATGCCCAAGCTTTGATGACAGGCCATCTGTTCCATTCGCTGCTGGCAGTATCCATGGGTTCCGTATTTATGGGCGCGCTCACTTATATCGGTAATGCGCCGAACTTCATGGTCAAAGCCATTGCCGAACAACGCGGCGTACCGATGCCTTCCTTCTTCGGCTACATGGCATGGTCGGTAATTGTATTGGTACCGCTGTTTGCCCTGCATACGATGATTTTCTTCGTTTGGCAGCTCTTTTAAAACTTAGAGGCCGTCTGAAATTCAGACGGCCTTTTATTTTCAGCTATATCATCAAATATAGCGTTTAAATATCAATCAGTTAAAAATTATTTCCCTTAACACTCGATTACACATTCCTACTTTTTTCCCAATTTTCCCGTAAAAATAAGCGTAAAACTGACATAAAGCAGCCTATACCTGATAAAATCTAAAGCTTTGTTGTTTGCGTTTATTCATTGTTTTTATAGCAAACCTCTGCTTTTTTTTAGACGGCCCACCCTTTGTTTCAAAGCATTACATGCCGTCTGAAAAAACAATCCGACATCCGAATCTCAACCCACCAAAAAGTAACGCATCCTTATGATTAAGATAAAAAAAGGCTTAGACCTGCCTATCGCAGGCAGACCGGAGCAAGTCATTTATGACGGCCCGGCCATTACCGAAGTCGCGTTGCTTGGCGAAGAATATGTCGGCATGCGCCCCTCGATGAAAATCAAGGAAGGCGAAGCCGTCAAAAAAGGCCAAGTGCTGTTTGAAGACAAAAAGAATCCGGGCGTAGTATTTACCGCTCCGGCTTCAGGCAAAATCGCCGCGATTCACCGTGGCGAAAAGCGCGTACTTCAGTCAGTCGTGATTGCCGTTGAAGGCAACGACGAAATCGAGTTCGAACGCTACGCACCTGAAGCGCTGGCAAAATTGAGCAGCGAAGAAGTGCGCCGCAACCTGATTCAATCCGGTTTGTGGACTGCGCTGCGTACCCGTCCGTTCAGCAAAATCCCTGCCGTCGATGCCGAGCCGTTCGCCATCTTCGTCAATGCGATGGACACCAATCCGCTGGCTGCCGATCCTACAGTCATCATCAAAGAAGCCTCCGAGGACTTCAAACGCGGCCTGTTGGTATTGAGCTGCCTGACCGAGCGTAAAATCCATGTGTGTAAAGCAGCAGGCGCAGATGTGCCGTCTGAAAACGCTGCCAACATCGAAACACATGAATTTGGCGGCCCGCATCCTGCTGGTTTGAGTGGCACGCACATTCATTTCATCGAACCAGTCGGTGCGAACAAAACCGTTTGGACCATCAATTATCAAGATGTAATTGCCATTGGCCGTTTGTTTGCAACAGGCCGTCTGAACACCGAACGCGTTGTTGCCCTGGGCGGCTCTCAAGTCAACAAACCGCGCCTCTTGCGTACCGTTTTGGGTGCGAAAGTATCGCAAATTACTGCGGGCGAATTGGTTGATGCAGACAACCGCGTGATTTCCGGCTCAGTATTGAACGGCGCGATTGCACAAGGCGCGCACGATTACCTCGGCCGCTACCACAATCAGATTTCCGTTATCGAAGAAGGCCGCAGCAAAGAGCTGTTCGGCTGGGTTGCGCCACAACCGGACAAATACTCCATCACGCGCACAACCCTCGGCCATTTCCTGAAAAACAAACTCTTCAAGTTCAACACAGCCGTCAACGGCGGCGACCGCGCCATGGTACCGATCGGCACTTACGAGCGCGTGATGCCGTTGGACATCCTGCCTACCCTGCTCTTGCGCGATTTAATCGTCGGCGATACCGACAGCGCTCAGGCATTGGGTTGCTTGGAATTGGACGAAGAAGACCTCGCTTTGTGCAGCTTCGTCTGCCCGGGCAAATACGAATACGGCCCGCTGTTGCGCAAGGTGCTGGAAACCATTGAGAAGGAAGGCTGATTATGGGCTTGAAACATTTTCTTGAAAAAATCGAACCGCACTTCCTGCCGGGCGGCAAACATGAAAAATGGTATGCCCTCTACGAAGCTGCGGCGACGATTTTCTATACATCCGGCGCGGTAACGCGCAAAGCGGCCCACGTCCGCGATGCGCTCGACTCCAAGCGCATGATGATCTTGGTGTGGCTGGCTTTGTTCCCTGCCATGTTCTACGGTATGTACAACGTCGGCGCACAGGCATTCGGTGCGTTAACGCCTGATTTGCTGCAACAAAATATCGCCAACGACTGGCATTACGCCCTTGCCAACGCTTTGGGCATCAATATGTCGTCTGAGGCGGGCGTGTTGGGCAAAATGCTGTTCGGCGCGATTTTCTTCCTGCCGATTTACGCGACTGTATTTGTTGTGGGCGGCTTCTGGGAAGTTTTGTTCGCATCCGTACGCAAACACGAAATCAACGAAGGTTTCTTCGTGACTTCGATTCTGTTTGCTTTGATTGTTCCCCCTACCCTGCCTTTGTGGCAAGCGGCTTTGGGTATTTCTTTCGGCGTTGTGGTTGCGAAAGAAGTATTCGGCGGTACAGGTAAAAACTTCATGAACCCTGCTCTTGCAGGCCGTGCGTTCCTGTTCTTCGCCTACCCTGCCAACATTACCGGCGATACCATTTGGACTGCGGTTGATGGCTATTCCGGTGCCACTGCTTTGGCGCAATGGGCGGCACACGGTGCAGACGGCCTGAAAAATGCTGTAACCGGTCAAGCCATTTCTTGGATGGATGCGTTTATCGGTAATGTACCCGGCTCAATCGGCGAAGTGTCCACTTTGGCGCTCTTAATCGGCGGCGCGTTTATCGTGTTCACCCGTATTGCCTCTTGGCGCATTATCGCCGGCGTGATGATCGGTATGATTGCCATGTCTTCACTGTTTAACTTCATCGGTTCGGACACCAACGCCATGTTCTCCATGCCTTGGTACTGGCACTTGGTAGTCGGCGGCTTCGCCATCGGTATGCTGTTTATGGCGACCGACCCTGTTTCCGCTTCCTTTACCAATGTCGGCAAATGGTGGTACGGAGCGCTTATCGGTGTAATGTGCGTGTTGATCCGCGTGGTCAACCCTGCTTACCCCGAAGGCATGATGTTGGCGATTCTGTTTGCCAACCTGTTTGCCCCGATTTTCGACTATTTCGTCGCACAAGCGAACATCAAACGCAGAAAGGCGCGCAGCAATGGCTAAGAAATTCGATAAAGACAGCTTCAGCGGCACGCTGATTGTGGTATTGGTTGTCAGCCTGATTTGTTCCATCATCGTTGCTGGTGCGGTCGTTGGCTTGAAACCAATCCAAGAGAAACAAAAACTCCAAGATAAACAAGGCTATATCTTGAGCGTAGCCGGTTTGATGGATAAAAACACCGACATCAGCAAAACCTTTGCCGAGCGTATCGAGCAACGTGTCGTGGACTTGGCTACCGGCGAATACGTCGCCGATGCGCCTAAAGACTTCAGCGCACGCGTTGCCGGCAAAGACCCTGCCCAAAGCATCCAAATCAAACCTGAAGACGATTTGGCAGGCATCAAAAGCCGTGCCAAATACACTGAGGTTTACTTGGTAAAAGGCGAAGACGGCAAAGTCAGCCAAATCATCCTGCCTATGCACGGTAACGGCTTGTGGTCTGTCATGTACGGTTTTGTCGCCATTCAACCTGACGGCAACACCATCAACGGCATTACCTACTACGACCAAGGTGAAACCCCGGGTTTGGGCGGCGAAATCGGCAACCCTCTGTGGCAACAAAAATTCGTCGGCAAAAAACTGTTTGACGAACAAGGCAAACTCGCCCTGCACGTCGGCAAAGGCGCAGGCTCAGACAAAGAACACGGCGTAGATGCCCTCTCCGGCGCATCGCTGACATCTAAAGGCGTGCAAGGTTCGTTCGCCTACTGGTTCGGCGAAAACGGCTATATCCCCTACCTGAACAAATTGAAATCAGCAGGAGCACAATAATGGCTGACATGAAACGCTTGAAATATTTGATGTTTTCACCCTTTATCGACAACAACCCGATTGCCTTGCAGGTTTTGGGTATTTGTTCGGCTTTGGCGGTTACCACCAAACTTCAGACGGCCATCGTAATGGGTATTTCCGTAGCTTTGGTAACCGGTTTTTCCAGCTTCTTCATTTCTTTGGTACGCAACTACATCCCCAACAGCATCCGTATTATTGTGCAAATGGCGATTGTTGCTTCCTTGGTAACGCTGGTTGACCAACTGCTCCAAGCCTTTGCTTATGAGCTGTCCAAACAGCTGTCCGTATTCGTCGGCCTGATTATTACCAACTGTATCGTAATGGGCCGTGCCGAAGCATTCGCCATGAAAGAGCCGCCGCTGGAAAGCTTGGTTGACGGTATCGGCAACGGCGCAGGTTACGGCATGATGTTGATCATCATCGCAACCATCCGCGAACTGATCGGCTCTGGCAAGCTCTTTGGCTACACCATTTTCCAAACAGTACAAGATGGCGGCTGGTATCAAACCAACGGCTTGTTCTTGCTCGCCCCTAGCGCGTTCTTCATCATCGGCTTCTTGGTATGGGGTCTGCGCACTTGGAAACCTGAACAGGCGGAGAAATAACACATGGAACATTACTTAAGCCTCTTTGTAAAATCCGTCTTTCTGGAAAACATGGCACTTTCCTTCTTCTTGGGAATGTGTACATTTTTGGCGGTATCTAAAAAAGTATCCACCGCATTCGGTTTGGGCGTTGCCGTTACTTTCGTACTCGGCCTGTCCGTCCCAGCCAACCAACTGGTTTACTCGCTGCTGAAAGACGGCGCGCTGGTTGAAGGTGTGGACCTGACCTTCCTGAAATTCATCACCTTCATCGGCGTGATTGCCGCTTTGGTGCAGATTTTGGAAATGTTCTTGGATAAATTCGTCCCTGCCCTCTACAACGCATTGGGTATCTACCTGCCCCTGATTACCGTAAACTGCGCGATTTTCGGTGCCGTATCGTTTATGGCGCAACGCGAATACAACTTCGGCGAGTCCGTTGTATACGGTTTCGGCGCAGGTCTGGGCTGGCTTTTGGCTATTGTCGCTTTGGCGGGCATTACCGAAAAAATGAAATATTCGGATGTCCCTAAAGGCCTCAAAGGCTTGGGCATTACCTTTATCGCCGCTGGCCTGATGGCAATGGCGTTTATGTCGTTCTCCGGCATCCAGTTATAAGAAAGGAATCGGCATGGAGATTATTTTAGGTATCGTGATGTTTACCCTCATCGTCTTGGTTTTGGCACTGATGATTCTGTTTGCCAAATCCAAGTTGGTGAGCGAAGGCGACATCACCATCAAAGTCAATAACGAAAAAGAGCTGACGATGCCTGCCGGCGGCAAACTGCTGGGTGCGCTTGCCAGCCAAGGCATCTTCGTTCCTTCCGCCTGCGGTGGCGGCGGCTCATGCGGTCAGTGCCGCGTTGTCGTGAAAAGCGGCGGTGGCGACATTCTGCCAACCGAGTTGTCCCACATCAGCAAACGCGAAGCGCGCGAAGGCTGCCGTCTGTCTTGTCAGGTCAACGTTAAAACCGACATGGACATCGAAGTACCAGAAGAAGTATTCGGCGTGAAAAAATGGGAATGTACCGTCATCTCGAATGACAACAAAGCAACGTTCATTAAAGAACTCAAGCTTGCCATTCCTGAAGGTGAAGAAGTTCCTTTCCGCGCCGGCGGCTACATCCAAATTGAAGCCCCTCCTCACACTGTTGCCTACAAAGACTTCGACATTCCTAAGGAATACCACGAAGACTGGGACAAATACAATCTGTGGCAATACGTTTCCAAAGTGGATGAGCCGATTTTGCGTGCCTACTCTATGGCTTCATACCCTGAAGAAAAAGGCATCATCATGCTGAACGTGCGTATCGCTACGCCTCCTCCACGCGTACCTGATGCGCCTCCAGGACAAATGTCGTCTTATATCTGGTCGCTTAAAGCCGGTGATAAAGTAACGATTTCCGGTCCGTTTGGTGAGTTCTTCGCAAAAGACACCGATGCCGAAATGGTATTTATCGGCGGTGGTGCGGGTATGGCTCCGATGCGTTCCCACATTTTCGACCAGTTGAAACGTTTGAACTCCAAACGCAAAATTACCTTCTGGTACGGCGCACGTTCTAAACGCGAGATGTTCTATGTCGAAGACTTCGACCAACTCGCAGCAGAATTCCCGAACTTCGCATGGCACGTCGCCCTGTCCGACCCATTGCCTGAAGACAACTGGGACGGTTATACAGGCTTCATTCACAACGTGGTTTACGAAAACCATCTGAAAAACCACGAAGCACCGGAAGACTGCGAATTCTATATGTGCGGCCCTCCGATCATGAACCAGTCCGTGATCAAAATGCTCAAAGACTTGGGCGTGGAAGACGAAAACATCCTCTTGGACGATTTCGGCGGCTAACAGACAAAAAGGAAGAAACTTCGGTTTCTTCCTTTTTTATTTCCAGGCCGTCTGAAAACCATACTTTCAGACGGCCTGAACCTTTCTTTTACGATACAATAAAGGCTTCAAAAAATAATCCGCAAATCCCTTATGCCGTTTCTTTCCAATTCGTTTTACCGTCCGATAATCGGTTGTACCGTTGCCATCGTTTCCGCACTCACCCTCTCTGCCTGCCAACCCGAAAAACAACAAACCATTACCCTGCAAGGCGAGACCATGGGCACGACCTATACCGTCAAATATCTTTCAGACGGCCAAGACAAACTCCCCTCCCCTGCTGAAATACAAAAACGCATTGATGACGCACTTAAAGAAGTCAATCGTCAAATGTCTACCTACCAGACCGATTCCGAAATCAGCCAATTCAACCAGCTGCGCACCGTCAATCAGGCCATGCCCATTTCCCAAGACTTTGCCTATGTAACCGGCGAAGCCTTACGTTTAAACAAACTGACGCACGGCGCACTGGACGTAACCGTCGGCCCTTTGGTCAACCTTTGGGGATTCGGCCCGCAAAAAGAAATCACACACGAACCGACTGTACAAGAAATCCAACATGCTTCAGAAATGGTCGGTACGGACAAACTCAAACTTTCCCAAGATGGGCAGCAGCCTACACTCGCAAAAACCCATCCCGAAGTCTATTTAGACCTATCCTCCATCGCCAAAGGCTTTGGCGTGGATAAAACCGCCGCCGAACTTGAAAAACTCAATATCGGCAATTATTTGGTAGAAATCGGAGGCGAGTTGCATGGCAAAGGCCACAATGCGCAAGGCAACCCTTGGCGTATCGGCATCGAGCAGCCCAATATCGTTCAAGGAGGCACCACCCAAATCACTATTCCATTGGACAATAAATCACTGGCCACGTCCGGCGACTACCGCATTTTCCATGTCGATAAGTCAGGCCGCCGCCTTTCCCATATCATCAACCCTAAAACCAAACAACCCATCAGCCACAACCTTGCTTCCATCAGCGTAGTAGCTGAAAACGCCACACTTGCAGACGGCCTTTCAACCGGATTGTTCGTCCTCGGAGAAACCGAAGCGCTTAAACTTGCCGAGCAAGAAAATCTCGCCGTTTTCCTTATCATCCGAAACCCTCAAGGCGGCTACCATACTAAAATGTCCAGCACATTCAAGAAATTATTAAACTAACCTTCAGGAATACACACATGAAAACCCTCCTTCTGACTTTCGGTATTTTTATCATTGTCATCCTCGGCATGGCAGTCGGCTATATTTTCTCCAAACGCACCATCAAAGGCAGCTGCGGCGGCATTTCCTCTCTCGGCATGAAGAAAATGTGCGATTGCGACACGCCATGCGATACCTTGCAAAAAGAGCTGGATAAAAAACAACATTCCGACAACCAAAGCATCAAGGTTGATCATTAAGTCGTTGTTGAATGTTTATTAGTGATGTAAGGATGCTTATCCCCTATCAGGCCGTCTGAAAAATAAAAGAGCGTAATCCCAATGGATACACGCTCTTTTATTTTGCCTCTTCCAAAGCAATCCAACCATATCTTGCACACCCGTTTAAAACAAAACACTCCAAACCAATCGAGAAAAAAGAAAAGCTCCTGCAAAACAGGAGCTTTTTCTTGGAAGAAACCGGATTATTTCAATTTAGTTTCTTTGTAAATAACGTGTTTACGGGCTACTGGGTCAAATTTTTTGATTTCCAGTTTGCCAGGCATAGTACGTTTGTTTTTAGTAGTTGTGTAGAAGTGACCAGTACCAGCACTGGACTCCAGTTTGATTTTATCGCGCATTGCAGTAATCCTTAATTAATGGTGTTTAAATTAAGCTTCGCCGCGAGCACGCAAATCAGCCAATACGACATCAATGCCTACTTTATCGATGGTGCGCAATGCAGCGTTAGAAACGCGCAGGCGAACCCAGCGGTTTTCACTTTCTACCCAGAAACGACGTGATTGCAAGTTAGGCAAAAAACGACGTTTGGTTTTGTTGTTGGCGTGTGATACGTTATTGCCAGACATCGGGCGCTTACCGGTCACTTTGCAAACTCGTGCCATGGTTAGTCTCCAAACTTCTAAAATAGTAAAACGCAATTTATACCACGAAATCCGCCTTCAGTTCAAGTCGTTTACTGAAAAAACGGGATTTGTGGAAATAAATCTTCTCAATATGTTGCATCTGCGAAACGGTATTTCGCAAAGCCTTAACTTTTCAATTATAACGGATTTCTTTAAAAAAATCATCTGTCGTTTGCGTGGCCGGCGAAATAAACAGGCCGTCTGAACATTTCAGACGGCCTGTTTATCGTCATGCTTTTTTCTTCAATGCCGCATTCAAAATACAGCCGAGTATAAAGCAGGCTAAAGAGGGAACAACCCATCCCAAACCGATATTGTAAAACGGCAATGCGCGCTCGATAGCGGCAGCGGTGTCAGCATTAAATCCAAACGCGGCCTTATAGGCATCGAGCAAACCGACCACAAGGGCCGCCATCATGGTGCAGAAATAGACAATACGGCCGCCGCCAAACAATTTATCTGTCAAAGCCAGCAGAATGATGACGATAGTCAGCGGATACAACAGCATCAACATAGGGATGGAAAACTGCAAAATTGCTGACAGGCCTTTGTTGGCCAACAGGATAGACACCACCGTATTCAGTATCACAAAGGCTTTATAAGAAATGCCCGGGCAGAGACGGTTAAAATATTCGGCGCATGAAGTAATCAAGCCAACCGCCGTACTCAGACAGGCAAGCAGCACCATGACGCCAAGCAACACAATACCGGCCGTACCGAAATAGTACTGTGCAGTTTTAGACAAAACCGACGCGCCGTTTTCCTGCAAACCGATACCGGCCACGCCTGTCGCACCCATATAGCCGATAAACAGGTAAACCACTGCCAAACAAGAAGCCGCCAACACGCCCGAAATCGTCGTGGTCTTCAGCAAGTCCGCGCGGTTGTCCACACCCATGGCGCGAACGGCATCGATAACGATAATGGCAAACACCAGCGAAGCCAGCGCGTCCATGGTGCCGTAGCCTTCCAAAATACCTTTAACCAACGGATGAGTGGCAAAATCGCCTTGCGCCGCCTGCGGCACGCCCATGGGATTAATGGCGGCATAGCCGACCAATATCGCAATTGACAACAACAAAACAGGCGTGAGGATTTTACCGATACGGTCAACCAGCTTACCCGGGGAAATCGACAGCCAATAAGTAATACCGAAAAACACCAGGCTGAACACTGCCAATGCGATGTTTTTCCAAGATTCGTCAATGAAAGGGGAAATCGCAGTTTCAAAAGACACTGTCGCCGTACGCGGCATGGCAAACAGAGGGCCGATTGCCAGATAAAGCGCAGTGGCAAAAGTCACTCCGTACCAAGGCGCAACACGGGAAGCCAATGCCTCCACATCGCGCGAGCCAGAATAACCGACGGCAATCACGCCCAGCAATGGCAAACCTGCCCCTGTCAGCAAAAAGCCAAACATGGCCGAAAGCCAGTTTTCACCGGCCTGCTGCCCTAAAAAAGCAGGAAAAATCAGATTCCCCGCCCCAAAAAACAGAGCAAACAACATTAAGCCCACTGCCCATAAAGAAGCTTTGGTATGACTTGTCGTCGAATCCATTTTAGTTCTCTTTTTTCAAATTCTCATTATCGGTTTCATCGGCTTCAAGGCCGTCTGAAAGCATTTCAGCTTCGTTTGTTTCCAAACCGTCTTTCAGGCTGATTTCGATTTCACCATAATTTTCAGGCTGCACGATACGCACCAAGCCTTCTTTAGCCAATTCCAGCAATGCAATAAAATTGACCACCACATATGTCGCGCCCTGCTCCGGCTTAAACAAATCGCTAAACTTGCTGATACTGCTTTCGTTCAAGCGACGCAAAATCGCCGTCATCTGCGCGCGCACAGATATGGTTTCCCGCACCACTTCATGACTGCGCGTATGCTTGGCACGCGACAAAATACCCAACCAAGCCTGCGTTAAATCAGCAACGTACACTTCCGGCAACTTCGCTTCGACCGCAATTTCCAACGGCAGATACGCCCAAGCAAAATCTCGCCCCGCACGCGGCAACGCATCCAAGCCCTGAGCCGCCAGTTTCATCTGTTCGTAAGCCAACAGACGGCGCACCAACTCGGCACGCGGATCCGCCTCTTCATCCTCAACTTCTTCAGGACGCGGCAACAGCAGGCGCGATTTAATTTCAATCAACATCGCTGCCATCAGCAGGTATTCTGCCGCCAAATCAAACTGATACGCTTCCATTTGAGCAATATAGTGCAGATACTGCTCGGTAATCTTCACCATAGGAATATCAAGGACATCGATATTTTGCTTGCGGATGAGGTACAGCAACAAATCCAACGGCCCTTGGAAGCTGCTCAATACCACCTTCAACGCATCAGGCGGAATAAACAAATCCTGCGGCACATCGGTAACAGGCTGACCGAACACCCACGCAACGGTATGTTCAGACGGCGTTGCGGCAGTGGAAGAAATAAGGTGCTCTGAAGGCATGGTTAAAGGGTCTTTTTCTTTTGAAGTTTAATAAGAAGTTGCATCAACAAAAGGCCGTCTGAAACAAGGACAACCCGTTTTTAATATAAAAATCAGCGTTTTTTACGATTGATTTGCAAAGAAACAATGGCGACGGCAAATGTCTGCGCCAAGGCCATACCCAACAGCGGCAGGCTGGCGAAAACCGTACCCGTCAGTACCGAGCTAATATCGCGGGACAACACAAAACCATCCCTCGCAAGCATCGCCACCATCAAAGCCAACAGCAGCAAACTTTCGCAGCCGACCAAAAGCCAAATCATTTTAACAGAACGGCGTTTGCGCCATTTCATGATACCGGCGTGCAAAAGGCTGAATATCACGACGGACAGACACGGATAAAGAAAAGTGGTGAATGGACGGGTATAACCGCTTTGCACACACAAATAATCGCCCGGCAGCGTATTGCATTCCATTACATCGAGAAACATCGGATCGACGGCATACATCAATACGCCGAACCATACCGCATAAATCAGACTGGCAATAAAGTAGGCTTTAAAAAATCGGTTCTTACCCATTTCCTACCCCTCACTTCCGCCCCGCGATATGCTCCACCGCAGCCTGCGCGCAATACAGCCCAAACGAAGCCGTTACCAGCATACTCGCGCCATAGCCCGCGCAGGACAAACCTTGCGGCGCGGCATCGGTCGAACACGCTTCGCCGGATTGCGGCGGCGTAATATTCTCGGTTGAATAAACGCAAGGCACGCGCATTTTTTCTTTGGTATTGCGGCTGAAGCCGTAGCGTTTGCGCAAGGTGTAGCGCAAGTTGGAAAGCAGCGGATCGTGGGTAACGCGGCTCAAATCGGCGGTTTGAATCAACGCCGGATTCTTCTGTCCGCCCGCGCCGCCGCTGATAATAAACGGTTGTTTATGTTGCACGAAATACGCCGCCATCGCCGCTTTTACACGGATTTGGTCGATGGCGTCGATGACAAAGTCAAAAGGCCGTCTGAAAAGCTCGTCCAGATTGTCTTCGGTCACAAAATCTTCAATTTCCGTCACTTCGCATTTCGGATTGATTTGGGCAATGCGTTCGCGCAAAGCGGTAACCTTTGCCTTACCGAAATCATCGGTCAAGGCGTGCAATTGGCGGTTGACATTGGATTCGGCAACATTGTCCAAATCAATCAGCGTTAAACGACCGATGCCGCTCCTCGCTAACGCCTCCACCGCCCACGAGCCGACGCCGCCGACACCGACCACGCACACATGCGCACGCGAAAAGCGCGCCAGTGCTTCGTCTCCGTAAAGTCTGGCAATACCGCCAAAGCGGCGCGAAGAAAGAAAAGCGGCGTCCTGCATAAGTAACCTTGTGATATATCAATAAATTAATGAAAAACGCGACAGGCGATTCGGACAGACATTATACTTGAAAGCAGATGGGCTGTTGTACCCGCCCGAAAGAGTTTATAATCGTTTCACATTCAGACAAGTTCTGATTTCATATTAAACGAAAGTGCCGCTACTCGGCGCAAAAGGAGAATAAATATGTACAAACATCTGGTTGTAGCCGTTGACGGTAGCGAGACCTCCCTCAATGCATTGAAACACGCCGCCGAACTGGCAAGCCTCAACAAAGCCCAACTGACTTTGGTTCACGTTGCCAACCCTGCAGAATACATGGCTTTGGCTCCTGAATTCCTGCAACACGAAAGCTACGAAGCCGCCGCCGTTGCCCAAGGTAACGAAGTTTTGGATTTCGCAGAAAAAACAGCGCGTGAAAACGGCGTTGAAAACATCGTAAAACACCTGTTGGTCGCCAACAAAGGCGCGCGCGAAATGGCGCAAGACTTGGTTGACTACGCCGACGAAAACGGCGCCGACCTGCTGGTACTCGGCACACACGGCCGCACCGGCCTGATGCACCTGCTGATGGGCAGCTTCGCCGAAACCGTAATGCGCCAAAGCCACCTGCCTCTACTGATTATCCGCAGCAAAGCCGAAGAAGCATAATCAAGCATTGATTTAAAATAGCGAAAGGCCGTCTGAATATTTTTCAGACGGCCTTTTTTCACATGACAGCTTCAGCTTTTATTTCGCCATTTCTTTGAACACTTCGTGTGCCGCAGCAATGGTTTCGTCAATCAGCTCGGGTGTATGCGCGGCGGAAACAAAGCCGGCTTCATAAGCGGACGGGCCGAAGGCAACATTGCGGTCGAGCATACCGTGGAAGAAATGTTTGAAACCTTCAATATTGGAACGCGCCATATCGGCGTAGTTTTGCGGTGCATGGTTAGCAAAATACAGACCGAACATGCCACCCACGCTGTCCGCCGTAAATTCAACGCCGTGCGCTTTGGCCGCGTCGGCAATACCGTTGGCGAGACGTTGGGTCAGGGCAGTCAGGTTTTCATAGAAGCCTTCGCGCTGAATGATTTCCAGCGTTTTCAAACCGGCTGCAACCGCAATCGGATTGCCGGACAATGTACCTGCCTGATACACGCCGCCCAACGGGGAAATACATTCCATAATGTCTTTACGGCCGCCGAACGCCGCCAAAGGCATACCGCCGCCGATTACTTTGCCCATGGTGGTCAAATCGGGTTTGATGCCGTGCAAAGATTGCGCACCGCCCAGCGCCACGCGGAAGCCGGTCATCACTTCGTCGTAAATCAACACGGCACCGTGTTTTTCAGTCAATTCGCGCAAGGCTTTGACAAAGGCTTCAGACGGCCTAACCAGATTCATATTGCCGACAAAAGGCTCCAAAATCACACAGGCGATGTCATTGCCGCTTTGTGCAAAGGCTTCTTCCAGTTGGGCGATATTGTTGTACTCGAGTACCAAAGTGTGTTTGGTAAAATCGGCAGGCACACCGGCGGAAGAAGGATTGCCAAACGTCAGCAGACCGCTGCCTGCTTTAACCAACAGGCTGTCGGAATGGCCGTGGTAGCAGCCTTCAAACTTGATGATTTTGTCGCGGCCGGTAAAACCGCGTGCCAGACGGATGGCGGTCATCGTTGCTTCCGTACCGGAGCTGACAAGGCGCAGCTGCTCGACGGACGGCATGATTTTGGCGATTTCTTCGGCAATGACAATTTCGCCTTCAGTCGGCGCACCAAACGACAAACCGCCCAATGCTGCTTCGCGCACGGCTTCAATGACTTCAGGATGGGCATGGCCGACAATCGCAGGGCCCCAAGAGCCGACATAGTCGGTATAACGCGTGCCGTTTTCATCCCAAACATACGCGCCTTCTGCCTTTTTGATAAAGCGCGGCACGCCGCCGACGCTGCCGAATGCGCGCACAGGAGAGTTTACGCCGCCGGGAATAATGGCTTTGGCGCGGTTGAACAAGCTTTCATTACGGTTCATGGTCAATTCTTTCGTAAGAGGTCGTCTGAAAATCAAATCGGAGCCATTTTAACACCAAATCCTTTTCAGACGGCCCAAGCTTCAAAATAAGAATCGGGAGCAAAATCAAAATTATTCTTTAAAAACAAACACTCTATCCACATTTTTCCTGCTTGTGCTATAATCCGCGACCTATTGAAACAATAAAAGAAAAGCATCATGTTACGCGGATTCATACTCAGCCTCGCCCTTTTGGCGTCCTCCCTCGTCCATGCACAACGCAGCCTGCCTGATGATATGGACGTGGCCGTTTTAAAAACTGTCGATCTGCCTTATCTGAAAGTCAGCAAAGGTGGTTTTTCTTGGACGCGCCTGCTGACCTTGGGCATTGTGGACGGCAATGCAGCCAAACTGCAAATCACCCGCTTCACCAAAATCCACGATGAAAACGACCGTTTCATCCCCATGGGCCGCCTGCTGAACCAAACCGGCAAAGCCGTCGCGTTCAAATACAACGAAGAAAGCCGCCTCGTCCGCGAAATCTGGATTTTGACCGATGCCGAAGCCGACAGGTTCATCGAACACGCCAAAAAGCAGAAAAAGGCGGAAGAATAATTTTTCAGACGGCCCGAGTATTTCACAGGCCGTCTGAACCCTTTTACAACAAGCAAATCAATCAAAACAAACCATGAAAAAAGTATTTATCCGCACCTTCGGGTGCCAAATGAACGAGTACGACAGCGAAAAAATGCTGTCCGTCCTCGCCGAAGAACACGGCGGCATCGAACAGGTTACCCAACCTGACGACGCCGACATCATCTTGTTCAACACCTGCTCCGTGCGTGAAAAAGCGCAAGAGAAAGTCTTCTCCGACTTGGGCCGCGTACGTCCGCTCAAAGAAAAAAATCCCGACCTCATCATCGGCGTTGCCGGCTGCGTTGCCTCTCAAGAAGGCGAAAACATCGTCAAACGCGCTCCGTATGTGGACGTGGTTTTCGGCCCGCAAACGCTGCACCGCCTGCCCAAACTCATCGTTGACAAAGAAACCACCGGCCTGTCTCAAATCGACATTTCCTTCCCCGAAATCGAGAAATTCGACCACCTGCCGCCTGCGCGCGTAGAAGGCGGCTCGGCGTTCATTTCCATTATGGAAGGCTGTTCCAAATACTGCTCTTACTGCGTCGTCCCTTACACCCGCGGCGAAGAATTCTCCCGCCCGCTCAACGACGTATTGACCGAGATTGCCGGTTTGGCGCAACAAGGCGTTAAAGAAATCAACCTCTTAGGCCAAAACGTTAATGCCTATCGTGGCGAAATGGAAAACGGCGAAATCTGCGATTTTGCCACTTTGTTGCGCATCGTCCACGAAATCCCCGGCATCGAACGCCTGCGCTTTACCACCAGCCATCCGCGCGAATTTACCGACGCGATTATCGAGTGCTACCGCGACCTGCCGAAGCTGGTTTCCCATCTGCACCTGCCGATTCAAAGCGGTTCCGACCGCGTATTGAGCGCGATGAAACGCGGCTACACCGCCTTGGAATACAAATCCATCATCCGCAAACTGCGCGCCATCCGTCCTGATTTGTGCCTCAGCTCCGACTTTATCGTCGGCTTCCCGGGCGAGACCGAGCGCGAGTTCGAGCAAACCTTGAAACTGGTAAAAGACATTGCCTTCGACTTGAGCTTCGTCTTTATTTACAGTCCGCGTCCGGGCACGCCTGCCGCCAACCTACACGACGACACGCCGCATGAAGAAAAAGTGCGCCGCCTCGAAGCTTTGAACGAAGTCATCGAAGCCGAAACTGCGCGCATCAACCAAACCATGATCGGCACGGTTCAACGCTGCTTGGTTGAAGGCATCTCCAAAAAAGACCCTGACCAACTGCAAGCCCGTACCGCCAACAACCGCGTGGTCAACTTTACCGGCACACCCGACATGATCAACCAAATGATCGATTTGGAAATCACCGAAGCCTACACCTTCTCCCTGAAAGGCAAACCAGTATAAGCACACACAAACATAGGCCGTCTGAAACTGTTCAGACGGCCTTTATCTTGGTTCGGCCCGGCATTATCTGATTCATGTATTTTTATTACCCGAACAAAAGGCTTTTCAGTATAATACCGCCCGAAAATTCCCTTATCTGTTGAGAAGTTAAGGTCAAAATCCGAGCTTCCGACAATTAAACCCGATGATGCCGTCTTTGAACGGCTTTCCCCAAAGGAATATCTCGAATGAGTTCTTCAAATCAAAGCGTTTTGGAAAGATTATTCAACCTCAACGCCAATCAGACCAACGTCCGCACGGAAATTATGGCCGGGGTGACAACCTTCCTCGCCATGTGCTACATCATCATCGTCAATCCCCTGATTCTGGGTGAAACCGGCATGGATATGGGCGCAGTATTTGTGGCCACCTGTATCGCCTCCGCCATCGGCTGTTTCGTGATGGGCTTTGTCGGCAACTACCCGATTGCCCTCGCTCCGGGCATGGGTTTGAACGCCTACTTTACCTTTGCCGTGGTCAAAGGCATGGGCGTGGACTGGCGTGTGGCTTTGGGTGCCGTTTTCATTTCAGGCATTATTTTCATCCTGTTCAGCTTCTTTAAAGTACGTGAAATGCTGGTCAACGCCCTGCCCATGGGCTTGAAAATGTCGATTGCCGCAGGTATCGGCCTCTTCTTGGCATTGATTGCGCTCAAAGGCGCAGGCGTGATTGTGGCCAATCCTGCCACATTGGTCGGTTTGGGCGACATCCACCAGCCTACCGCCCTGCTGGCGATGGCAGGCTTTGTGATGGTGGTTGCACTTGGCCACTTCCGCGTCAAAGGCTCCATCATCATTACCATTCTGACGCTGACTGCCGTCTCCACCGTCTTGGGCTTGAGCGAGTTCAAAGGCGTGGTCGGCGAAGTCCCAAGCATTGCGCCGACTTTCATGCAGATGGACTTCAAAGGCTTGTTCACCGTCAGCATGGTCAGCGTGATTTTTGTATTCTTCCTGGTCGACCTGTTTGACTCTACCGGCACATTGGTCGGCGTTTCCCACCGCGCAGGCCTGTTGCAAGACGGCAAACTGCCGCGTTTGAAACGCGCCCTGCTTGCCGACTCTACCGCCATCGTCGCCGGCGCCGCCTTGGGTACTTCTTCCACTACCCCTTACGTTGAAAGTGCGGCAGGCGTTTCTGCCGGCGGCCGTACCGGTCTGACTGCCGTTACCGTCGGCGTACTGATGCTGGCCTGTCTGATTTTCTCCCCGCTGGTTCAAAGCATTCCTGCATTCGCTACCGCTCCAGCCCTGCTCTATGTTGGCGCGCAAATGTTGCGTAGCGCGCGCGAAATCGATTGGGACGACATGACCGAAGCCGCACCGGCATTCCTGACCATCGTCTTCATGCCGTTTACCTACTCAATTGCCGACGGTATTGCGTTCGGCTTTATCAGCTACGCACTCATCAAACTCTTGTGCAACCGCACCCAAGACGTACCGCCTATGGTATGGATTGTCGCCGTATTGTGGGCATTGAAATTCTGGTTCTTGGGTTAAACTGTTCAAAAGAACAGGCCGTCTGAAAACTTTTCAGACGGCCTGTTTTATTTTACTCAGCGTTTAAAGCTGTCGGTAAAAGGTTATTTTTTCACTTTTTTAGCAGCTGGTTTAGCGCCTTTGTCCAATGCACAGAAGCGGGTAACGATTTGATCAACCACTTCTTGTTTGCCGTTTACTTCGGTAGTACCGCGGATAGTCAGCATGTTGCCATCAACTTTGTCTACGTTGGCTGCAGTGGCAGCTTCAGCAACCCAAGCAACATTACCGCCCCAGAATGCGTTTACATCTTTGCTGCTGTCAGTGATACGGAACAGGTTTTCAGTTAATTGGCCTTTGTATTTTACTTGGGCGGCAACAACTTCGTTGCCTTTGAAGCCGTACATTACGCTCAAAGGCTCTTTGCCGTCTTTACCGCATTTGTAGTGAACTTCTTTTTTACCGTCAATAGAGTCTACTTTCAAAGTATTAGGTACTGGAGCTTGAGCTTGTTGAGCCTGAGCTTGGGTTTGTTGTTGCGCAGTAGGCGCAGCTTTGGCTTCAGGTTTGGCTTTAGAACCGCTGCTACATGCAGTCAGGGCAACAGCCGCCAAAACGGCAGGAACGATTAATTTAACATTCATATTCATAATTGACTCCAAAATGGTTTCAATAAAAAACCAGCAAAGGCCGGCTGACATTTACACATTAACAGAGATATTCCGTCTTGTCTTTATCTCAGACGGCATTTTTTAAGAAAAGTTTAAATGTATATTTTTATCTTCTAAAATCAATAAATTATAAATATGAAATCATGTAAATTCAGGTTTGGGAATTTTTAAGATGAATACTGTTGTCAATAAATCGGGGGTCGGCAATGGTAAAATGAGATTGAAAAGCGCATTTAGACGACAAAAGTCTGAGCAATTTATTTTATATACTTCTGCCTCTCGATTTGCTGAGCGTTTCAGACGGCCTTAAACATAAACAAGAAATGCAATAAAAAAACGCAATCTGAAACAGATTGCGTTTTTTGGAAACTGGCACGCCCACGGGGAATCGAACCCCGGTTACCGCCGTGAAAGGGCGATGTCCTAACCGCTAGACGATGGGCGCGGATAAATCTTGTGGCGCACCCGGAGCGATTCGAACGCCCGACCCTCTGGTTCGTAGCCAGATACTCTATCCAACTGAGCTACGGGTGCATCCTCATCACTTCGCTAGTGCGTTGTGAATCAAGAAGACCGAATAATATAGACTTTACTGAAACCTGTCTACTCTTTTCGCAGATATTTTTTATATTTTTAATTAAATGATTGAAATTAAACAATATAAAATTAACGTAAAATCCCTACTCCTGATAAATCCTGCGCCATTTTGGCGGCGGAGTTATCGGTCATACCGCCGACAAAATCCAAGATTTTCATATAGGCCTGATACAGACTGTCTTCAGGAAGAATCGGATTGTGCTTTTTCAATAATTCCAACGCCAAAGACTGACGCGTTGCCAACTGTTTTTCAGCAATCAGGGCATAAGCGGCAGGGACGAGCAAATCCAAGATGGAGCCTAAGCATGGGAATGTTGCAATTTCGGTCAAGAGCTTGGTGTGATGGCGGAAAATCCGTGTTTGCGCCAATTCTTTCGCTTTTGCCAAAGTGTTTTGCACTTGCGGGCTACACAGAGCAAGCAAGTCTTTGCCTTTGAATGTTCCGTCCAACAAGTCGGACTGATGCAGCATAAAGGTTTGCGCGACATCATCAATCGCCTTGCCAATCGCAATACCGCGCAACATGGCACAACGCTGACGGCTGGAGCTGGCATGCCATGCGCTTTCGGCAAAGGTCAGCTCGGACAAGATACTCTCCACTTCCGTATCCGTGAGTAAATCCAATTCGACGGCATCTTCCAAGTCCAGCAAGGCATAGCAAATATCGTCGGCAGCCTCCATCAAATAAGACAAAGGATGACGCGCCCAGCTGTCTATTCCTGCGGAAACCAGTCCCAATTCATCAGCAACTTGACGGATAAACGGCAACTCTGTTTGATAAATATTGAATTTCTTTCTGCCGTTTGGATGTTGCGTTGTCCACGGATACTTCAGCAATGCGCCGATGGCTGCCGCAGTCAGGCGCATTCCGCCTGCTTCCGGATACATTTCAAGGCTGGCAACGATACGCAGGCTATGCGCATTGCCTTCATAGGTTTGAATATCGTTGCGTTCCGCTTCGTTTAATGTGTTCAGATAAATTTGATGCTCAGGCCGTCTGAACCAATCGCGTAAAGCATCTTCACCGGTATGGCCAAACGGCGGATTGCCCAAATCATGTGCCAAACAGGCAACCTGCACCACGGCACCAATATCGCTGGGCGTATTGCCCTGCGGCAGAAAACCGCCGTTGTGCAACATCACGCCCACGCGGTTGCCCAAGCTCCTGCCCACGCTGGCAACTTCAACGCTGTGCGTCAGACGGTTGTGCGTCAAGTCATGTTGCGCCAGCGGATGCACTTGCGTTTTACGGCCAAGACGGCGGAAGGCTCCGGAGAAAACAACCCGGTCGTAGTCAATGTGAAAATCCGTACGCAAAGCATCGGCACCTTCCTGCGTCGAAGGGGTAACGGTCGGCACGATTTCGCCGTTTTTAGTACGGAAACGTTGAGTAGATAATAAGTTTTGCCAATTCATTCGGATGGTCATAAAGGTTCCTCAAGCAAAGTAAAGGCCGTCTGAAACATATTCAGACGGCCTTATGCTTATTTACCGCGCATCAATTCAAAGAAATCGTCGTTATTTTTAGAGTCTTTGAGTTTGCCCACCAAAAACTCGGTCGCTTCGATTTCGTCCATAGGATGCAGGAATTTACGCAAGAGCCACATACGTTGCAACTGATCGTTCGGCACCAGCAATTCTTCGCGGCGCGTACCGGATTTATTGATGCTGATGGCCGGGAACAGGCGTTTTTCTGCCATGCGGCGGTCAAGGTGCAATTCCATATTGCCCGTGCCTTTGAACTCTTCGTAAATCACGTCGTCCATGCGGCTGCCGGTTTCAACAAGCGCTGTCGCGATAATGGTAAGCGAACCGCCCTCTTCCACATTACGCGCTGCGCCGAAAAAGCGTTTCGGACGATGCAAAGCGTTGGCATCGACACCACCGGTCAGAATTTTGCCCGAAGTCGGCACGACGGTATTGTAGGCGCGTGCCAAACGAGTAATCGAATCCAGCAGGATGACTACGTCTTTTTTGTGTTCGACCATGCGTTTGGCTTTTTCAATCACCATCTCGGCCACTTGTACATGGCGTTGCGCAGGTTCGTCAAACGTAGAGGAAACCACTTCGCCGCGTACAGAACGGCTCATTTCGGTCACTTCTTCCGGACGCTCGTCAATCAACAGGACAAGCAGCTCGACATCAGGATAATTGGCGGTAATGGCGTGGGCAATGTTTTGCAACATTACGGTTTTACCGGTTTTAGGCGGCGCCACCAACAATGCACGTTGGCCTTTACCGATCGGGGAAACCAAGTCGATGGCGCGGCCGGTCAGATTCTCTTCGGCTTTGATGTCGCGCTCGAGTTTGAATTGTTCGGTTGGGAATAAAGGCGTAAGGTTTTCAAAGAGGATTTTGTGTTTGCAGACTTCGGGCGGATCGCCGTTGATGGTGTCGAGGCGGACAAGTGCGAAATAGCGTTCGTTGTCTTTGGGTACGCGCACGCTGCCTTCGATGGTGTCGCCGGTGTGCAGATTGAAGCGGCGGATTTGCGTGGGCGAAACATAAATATCGTCAGGGCCGGCAAGATAAGAAGTATCTGCGCTGCGCAGGAAACCGAAGCCGTCGGGCAGGATTTCAAGTGTGCCCGAGCAGGTAAAGCTGACATTCTGCTTCATCATCTGGCGGACGATGGCAAAAACGAGGTCTTGTTTGCGGAAACGGTTGGCGTTTTCAATGCCATGTTCTTCTGCCATTTCCAAGAGTTTGGAAATGTGGAGGGTTTGGAGTTCTGAAACGTGCATAGTATTGATATATTTTGGATGGTATCAGAGAGATGGCACACAGGCCGTCTGAAAGTATGAAATCGTGCCGCAGGATACGGTAGATTTTTGAGAAAGTTGAATTTTAGGCAGTTGGAGGCAGGGTGTCAAATTTTTAAATCGAACACTGAACCGAGACCATAATCTTACCCTGCAATAAGATTATGGCCGGCAACAGCTTGGCAATCGCAACCCCATCGCCCAAAATCCGAGTATTTACCCAACTTCAGACGGCCCTCTGCCCGTACCGCATCAGCGTCATGCCGCCGACTGCCGCCGCACAGCCCGCAACCAACGAAATATGCAGCGGTTCGCCCAAAAAACACGCCGAAGACAGCACACCGAAAATCGGCACAAGCGTAATATACGCCGCCGCGCTGCCTGCACCCAAAGTCTTTACGCCTTCGAAATACCACGCATAGGCCAATACCGTCGCACCGATGACCAGCCACGCCAAGGCCGTCCAACCGCGCCCATCCATTGCCGCTATCGCCTCAAACGGTATTCCGTCCGTCCACAACGCCACCACCGACAACATCAACGCACCAATGAACGACGTTGCCGTCGTTACCGTCAGCGCATCTATCCCGCGCAAAACCGCGCGACCGATTAAGGTATAAGCCGCCCAACAGACCACGCAGCCGAAAATCAGCCACTCCCCCGCCTTGATGCCGCCCGACAATACCGTCAACGGCTGCCCTTGCGTTACCACCATAATGGCACCGCCGACCGCCAGCAGCATACCCGCCAAAATCTTCGCGTTTAGACGCTCGCCGAAAAACCAAGTTGCCAACAGCAGCGTCAACACAGGATTCACCGCCACGACCACCGCCGCCTTGCCTGCCGGCATAGTCTGCAAACCCAGCATAAAAAACACCGCATAGCCGCACACGCCGACGGAAGCGGCTGCCGTCAAACCCAGCCATTGCCGCGCCGACAAAGCCGCCAAAGTCGCGAACCTACTGCGCGCAAACAACCAGCCCAACAACAAAACCGAAGCCAAGACAAACCGAACCGCCCCGCCCGTCAGCGGCGGCAGCGACTGCCCCAGCATCCGCCCCATCGGCCAAGACGCACCCCACAACACCGCCATTCCCAGCAGTTTCAAATGTACAGAATAACGTTCCATCTCATCCCTTTTATCGACAAAGGCCGTCTGAAAACCGGATTTCACGTTTTCAGACGGCCTTCAATATAGCGACTGCAAACAGATTACTTAGGCTGCCAAGAATCTTTCAGCGTTACCGTGCGGTTGAACACCGGCGTGTCTTTGCTGTGGTCTTTGCGGTCGGTGACGAAATAGCCGATGCGCTCGAACTGCCAACGGCTCTCCGCCGGCAAATCTTTTGCGACAGGCTCGGCGTAGGCGGTGATTTCCTTGATGGATTCAGGGTTGAGGAAATCGGTAAACGGCAGGTAGTTGCCGTCTTCGCCGCGCACGGCATCGGGACGCTCGACGGTAAAGAGGCGGTCGTAGAGGCGGACTTTGATTTCGGCGGCGTGTTCAGCGGAAACCCAGTGAATCACGCCTTTGACTTTGCGGCCTTCGGGATTTTTGCCCAAGGTATCGTGGTCGATGCTGCACTTGAGTTCAACCACATTGCCTGCCTCGTCTTTTACTACTTCATCGCACTTGATCACATAGCCGTGGCGCAAACGCACTTCGCCGCCGGGAATCAGGCGTTTGAAGCCTTTGGGCGGATTTTCGGCAAAGTCGTCGGCTTCGATGTAGATGGTTTGGGAAACAGGTACTTCGCGATCGCCCATTTCTTCGTGGTTCGGATGGAACGCGGCACGGCGGCTTTGGGTTTTGCCGGCTTCAAAGTTGGTCAGGGTGACTTTAAGCGGATTCAAAACCGCCATCAGGCGCGGCGCAGAGTTTTCCAACTCTTCGCGAATCGCGCCTTCCAACACGCTCATATCGACCACGTTTTCAGATTTGGAAATACCGGCGCGTTTGGCAAACAGGCGCAGACCTTCGGGCGTGTAGCCGCGGCGGCGCATACCGGAAATCGTTGGCATACGCGGGTCATCCCAGCCGGAAACATGGCCGTCTGAAACCAGTTGGTTCAGCTTGCGTTTGGACGTGATGGAATACAGAAGCTCCAAACGGGAAAACTCGTATTGGCGCGGACGGGTGGCGTGCGGCGCGGGGATGTTGTCCAGCACCCAGTCGTACAGCGGACGGTGGGCTTCAAATTCGAGCGTACACAAGGAATGCGTGATGCCTTCGATGGCATCGGAAATGCAATGCGTGTAGTCGTACATTGGGTAGATGCACCATTTGTCGCCGGTGTTGTGGTGATGGGCGCGGCGGATGCGGTAGATGACGGGGTCGCGCATATTGATGTTGCCTGATGCCATATCGATTTTCAGGCGCAGGGTTTTGCTGCCGTCTGGAAATTCGCCGTTTTTCATGCGCGTGAACAGGTCGAGATTTTCTTCGACGCTGCGGTCGCGATAAGGGCTGTTTTTGCCCGCCTCAGTCAGCGTGCCGCGGTATTCGCGCATTTCTTTGGGCGTCAAATCATCGACATAGGCCTTGCCGTCTTTGATTAAACCGACGGCGTAATCGTAAAGCTGGTCGAAATAATTGGAAGCGAAACGCGGTTCGCCCGCCCAATGAAAACCGAGCCACTCGACATCTTCTTTGATGGCGTTGACGTATTCGTCGTTTTCTTTTTCGGGGTTGGTATCGTCGAAACGCAGGTTGCACAGGCCGTCGTAAATATAAGCCAAACCGAAGTTCAGGCAGATGGATTTGGCGTGGCCGATGTGCAGGTAGCCGTTCGGCTCGGGCGGGAAACGGGTTTGGATGGCTGTATGCTTACCGCTTTTGAGGTCTTCTTCGATGATGGTGCGGATAAAGTGGTTGTCCGCGAATTGGTCTTTATTCAACATAATATTTCTTTGATGGAAAGATGATTTTCTGTTTTCAGACGGCCTGGGCATTCAATCAGGCCGTCTGAAAGGAATGGAATGATGGCTCAATTGTACCCGACTTGGCTACTTTGATACAGGGTCGGCAACCTGCCACGCCACGCCGCGCTCGTTTAGGGTTTTCTGCATGGCGGCGGATGGTGTGCGGTCGGTAAACAACTTATCGAATGCGCCGATATCGCCCAGTCGGACCAAGGCATTGCTGTTGAATTTACTGTGGTCGACGCCGAGATAGCGCACGCGGGCATTGTTCACCATCGCCTGCATGACGCTGACTTCCTTGTAATCGTCATCCAAAAGCGAGCCGTCGTTTTCTATGCCGTGGGTACTCATGATGGCATAGTCGACTTTGAATTGGTTGATGAAATCGACGGTCGCCACGCCGGTAATACCGCCATCCAACGGGCGGACCACGCCGGAAGCGATGATGACCGTGTAGTCGGTACGCGCCGCAGTGATGGAGGCAGCGTAGATATTGTTAGTGATAATCCGCAGGTTTTTACGCTGTCTGACCAACTCGGCGGCGACGGCTTCCATGGTTGTGCCGATGCTGATAAAGAGCGAGGCATTGTCGGGAATGCTGGAAGCAATCAGCCGGGCAATGGCGTTTTTTTCCTGCTGTTGATGGTTGCGCCGCTCCTGCCCTGCCGTTACGACTGAAACGTCGCCCAAAGACGCGCCGCCGTGATAGCGTTTGAGCTGTCCGGTTTCGCTCAATTCCTGCACATCGCGGCGTATGGTTTGCGGCGTCACATCCAAATTCGCCGCCAACTCTTCCACCGTCATGAAGTTATGTTCGCGGATAAGGGTGAGGATATGTTCGTGTCTTTGGATTTTGGGTTTCATGGCATTTTGCTTTGCAGGGATAAACCAATGGCCGTCTGAATATTTCAGACGGCCTTGTTATTGTCAAACCGATTACATTTCGAGTTTCTGTTCCAAGCGTTCGATGCACGCGCTCAAGTGGCGGCGCATGACTTTGGTCACACGGTTGCGTTTGCCGGCCACCAATAAATCGAGAATTTCGCGGTGTTCATGGTGCGAATTGGAATTGATGGTGCGCTTTTCTTTGCGAAGCGGATCGGAAACGGCCACAATCAGTGAAGAACGCGCGCACAAGGTATTCATGATTTCAAACAGGACGTCGTTGTCCAACAGCCGCGCCAATTCGACATGGAAGGCATTGGACAGGCGGTTCCAACCCACGCGGTCGCCGCTTTCGGAGGCTGCACCCTCTTGCTCAATCATGGCGTAAAGCGGTTGCAGGCGCGTTTCCAAATCAGGCATATCGATGAGGACGCTCAGAATCATGCTTTCCATTTCGATACGCGTGTTGAACACGTCTTTCATTTCTTTCAAGTCCGGCACATGGACAAATGCGCCGCGGTTGGGCTGCAAATCGACGATTTTGTCGTGCGCCAAAAGCGATAATGCGCCACGCACGGTATTACGCGAGCAAACCATTTGCCGGCACAGCTCGGACTCGGTCAATTTTTTGCCCGGCAGCAGCAGATGGTCGGTAATCCCGTCCAAAATCAATGCGTACACGCGGAAAAGCTCGGAATCGTGACGTTCTTCCAAAATAAGCGATGAAGTTGCAGGCGCAACGTTAGTATTATTTTCGTAATCCATAATGTTTCCCCAGTATTTGTGTTGAGGCGCAATGACTTGCAGACCTGCATATTTCAGGGTTGGTTAAAATATAATTAAAAATTGTTGACAATGTTAAACGAAACTTGCACAATGAGGTCAACAAGCCAAGTTATAAAGGCTGATAGAGAGAGAAAAAAAGGAATAAAAAGCAAGCAGATATATTCATGTTAATGCGTGAATATATCTGCTTTTTTTGTGGGTAGCCGGTTCACGCTCCGGCTTTTTCCTTGAAAACCGCCCTATTCTGCTTCGACAATTTCGAAGCTGTGGCTCATTTTTGCCGCTTTGCCCAGCATAATCGATGCGGAGCAATATTTTTCGGCAGACATCTGTACGGCGCGTTCAATCGCGCTTTCTTGCAAATCCCGACCATACACTTTGAAATGGATATGGATTTCGGTAAACACGCGCGGCGCGGTGTCGGCGCGTTTGGCAGTCACTTCGGCACGGCAGTCGGTGATTTTTTGGCGTTGTTTCTCGGCAATCATCACCACATCGATGCTGGAACAGCCTGCCACACCCAACAACAGCATTTCCATCGGGCTGGGGCCGCGCTTGACTTCGCCTTCAGCCGCCGCGCCTTCCATCACAACGCTGTGTCCGTTTGCCGTTGTACCGACGAAGCACATTCCGTCTATCCATTTTGAGGTAACTTGCATGGTGTCTTTTTTATCCGTAAAAGCATTAATCTGATATTGTAAACAATTTCAAGTGATAAACCTAGTCAGACCGTCTGAAAAATACAATCAATTACAATTGGCCTAAACGCATTATTCGTCCCGATACGCCCAATGATTGACCGGCCCGTGCCCTGCCCCGATGCCCAAAGGATGGGAAATGGCGGCGGCAATATAGTTTTTTGCCGTTTGAACCGCCTCGGGAACACTAAACCCTTTTGCCAACTCGGCAGTAATGCAGGCAGAAAACGTGCAGCCTGTACCATGCGTATGCGGCGTTGGGAAACGTTTGCTGTTTAGCTCGATGGTTTCATTTGGCGTAAACAGCCAGTCGGTGCAATATTCGCTTTGGCTGTCGGCAAGATGGCCGCCTTTAATCACCACATTTTTTACGCCCCAATCCTGAAGAATTTTGGCGGCACGTTCCGCATCTTGGCGGTTTTCAATATTGATGCCCGTCAAGGCCTGCGCTTCGGGCAGATTGGGCGTCAAGACGTCCGTATGCGGCAGCAACAGGCGTTTCATGGCTTCGACGGCTGAGTTTTCCAACAACGGCGCGCCGCCTTTGGCAATCATGACCGGGTCCAACACGCGTTTGCCGAAGTCGCATTCGGCCGTTTGTTCCGCCACGCATTCGATAATTTCCGCCGTACCCAGCATGCCGATTTTATAAGCGCGGATGTGGAAATCCTCCTGAATCGCGGCAATCTGCGCGGCAATCATGTCGGTCGGTATCGGATGCACCGCCGATACGCCCAAAGTATTTTGTGCGGTAACCGCGGTCAGTACGCTGGTACCGAACACGCCACGCATTTGAAATGTCTTCAAATCCGCCTGTATGCCTGCGCCGCCGCCGGAATCGGAGCCGGCAATCGTCAGCGTTTGAATAAAAAGTTCGTCCATCGTGTCCTCCTGTTTTTCAGACGGCCTTTTGCTTATCGTTGTTGAAAGCCGTTTTGGTTTTATCCGCAAACAAAGGCGCGCCGTTTATCTTTCCGAAAGCCTTATTTGTTGTTTTACCCAAAACAAACGTACGTTCTCGGGCGGAATATCTTAACAAACAAAAGGCCGTCTGAAAACTATTTTCATTTTCAGACGGCCTGTTCAATGTTAAACCTATTCAGGCTTATTCTTCGTATGCGTCAATCGGCAAGCAGGAGCAAACCAGATTGCGGTCGCCATAGACCTCATCCAAACGTTTCACGCTCGGCCAAAATTTGTGTTCGCGGACGAACGGCAACGGGAAGACGGCTTCTTCGCGGGAATACGGGTGCGCCCATTCGCCGGTTACGTCGGCGGCGGTATGCGGAGCGTTCACCAGCGGATTATCCTCTTTCGGCCATTCGCCGCGCTCGACTTTCAGCACTTCCTGTTTGATTTGTTTCAGGGCGGCGATGAAGCGGTCGAGTTCGGCTTTACTTTCGCTCTCGGTCGGCTCAATCATCAGCGTACCGGCAACGGGGAAGGAAACCGTCGGAGCGTGGAAGCCGTAGTCCATCAGGCGTTTGGCAATGTCGGTTTCTGTGATGCCGCTTTCGGCTTTGAGCGGACGCAAATCAACGATACATTCATGTGCGACGCGGCCGTTTTTGCCTGCATACAGAATCGGATAATCTTCGCTCAAGCGTTTGGCGACATAGTTGGCGTTGAGCAACGCCCAGCGTGTTGCCTGTTCCATGCCTTGTTTGCCCATCATGGTCAGGTACATCCAAGTAATCGGCAGGATGGACGCAGAACCGAAGGCCGCAGCAGCAACGGCGGTTTGGTCGGCACTGGCGCTGTGGGTGTCGGTCAAAGCGTGTCCCGGTGCAAACGGAGCGAGGTGGGCTTTCAAACCGATAGGGCCGACGCCCGGGCCGCCGCCGCCGTGAGGGATGCAGAAGGTTTTGTGCAGGTTCATGTGCAACACGTCCGCACCGACCTCCGCAGGCTGCATGATGCCGATTTGGGCGTTGAGGTTGGCGCCGTCCATGTAAACCTGTCCGCCGTTTTCATGGATGATGCGGCAGATGTCGCGGATGCCTTCTTCGTACACGCCGTGGGTGGACGGGTAGGTAATCATGATGGCGGACAAAGCGTCGCGGTGTTGCTCGGCTTTGGCTTTCAAATCATCGATGTTGACGTTGCCGTGTTCGTCGGTATCGACGACGACGACTTTCAAACCAAGCATGGCGGCAGTCGCAGGGTTGGTGCCGTGGGCGGATTTAGGAATCAGGCAGATGTTGCGGTGTCCCTCGCCGTTGGCTTCTTGATAGCGGCGGATGGAGAGCATGCCGCTGTATTCGCCCTGCGCGCCGGAGTTGGGCTGGAAGGAAATCGCATCAAAGCCGGTGATGGCTTTCAGGCTGTTTTCCATGTCGGTCAAGAGTTCGCGGTAGCCTGCGGCCTGGTCTTTGGGGGCGTAGGGGTGGATGTCGGTGAACTCTGCCCAAGTAATCGGCAACATTTCCGCAGTCGCATTGAGCTTCATGGTGCAGCTACCGAGCGAAATCATGCTGCGGTTCATCGCCAAGTCGCGGTCTTCGAGTTTTTTCAGGTAGCGCAGCATTTCGTGTTCGGTGTGGTAACGGTTGAACACGGGATGTTGCAGAATATCGTCCTGACGCAGCAACTCGGCGTTCAGACGGCCTTTGACGTCATCGGCAAATGTAGCCGTATCCTTGCCGGTAAACGCGCGGTACAAATCAACCAAATCTTCGTATGCCGATGTTTCATGGAATGCAGCCGCAACTTGAGTATCGTTGACGCGGCGCAGGTTGTAACCCGACTCCAAAGCAGCGGCGAACACTTGGTCCGCTTTCTCTTTACTGCCGAAATCAACGGTAACGGTATCGAAGAAGACTTTATAAACCACATTCAGGCCGTCTGAAACCAGCGCGTCGGCAAAGGCAGAAGCCAGCGCGTGAATGCGGTTGGCAATGCGTTTTACGCCTTCGGGGCCGTGGTAAACGGCGTACATGCCGGCCAAGTTCGCCAGCAATGCCTGTGCGGTACAAATATTGGATGTCGCTTTTTCGCGGCGGATGTGTTGCTCGCGGGTGGACAAAGCCATGCGTAAGGCAGGTTTGCCCGATGCGTCTTTGGATACGCCGATGATGCGGCCTGGAGCGGAGCGTTTGAACTCGTCTTTAAACGCGAAATAAGCAGCGTGCGGACCGCCGAAGCCCATCGGTACGCCGAAGCGCTGGGTGTTGCCCAAAGCAATATCCGCGCCCAACTCGGCCGGAGATTTCAGCAAAACCAAACTCATGATGTCGGCGGCAACGGCCACGATTGTGCCTTTTGTTTTCAGACGGCCGATAACGTCCTGCAAGTCTTGCACGTCGCCGTCTTTACCGACGTATTGGAACAGCGCGCCGAAGTATTCGCCTTCATCCGCTTGGGCAAAATCGCCGACCACCAGCTCAAAGCCGAAATATTTGGCGCGGGTTTTCATCACGTCCAAAGTTTGCGGATACACGCGCGCATCCACAAAGAAACGCTCGGATTTCACTTTGCCCACGCGGTGCGCCATCGCCATCGCTTCCGCCGCGGCAGTTGCCTCGTCCAGCAAAGACGCGCCTGCCACAGGAAAACCGGTCAAATCGATACACACTTGTTGGAAGTTCAACAAAGCTTCCAAACGACCCTGGGCAATTTCCGCCTGATACGGCGTGTAGGCGGTGTACCAGCCCGGATTTTCCAATACGTTGCGCAAAATCACGTTCGGCACGCGGGTCGGGTAATAACCCAAACCGATATAGGATTTGTTGATCACGTTTTTCGACGCAATGCCTTTCAATTTCGCCAACGCGTCCGCCTCGGTCAAAGCTTCGGGCAAATCGAGTTCGGACGGCATACGGATGCTTTGCGGCACGGTATTGCCGACAAAATCATCCATGCTCTTCTCGCCGAGCGCTTCCAAAAGCGCAGCCTCGTCGCCAAAGCTCAAATGGCGCGCGGCAAATTCGTTCGGGTTGAACAATTCAGATAGTTTCATTTCTACTCCTTCGGTGTTGTAGGAAGCTGCCGCGAAGGGCAGGTGTTTTGATGTTTCAGACGACGTTTGGATTCGGGAGGTCGTCTGAAAGGTAGGGTTCACTGGATTGGTTATGTGAGTTTATTGCCTGCAATGATAATTTTCCAAATCACTATCAAGAGACCAAATCCAAATTTCACTCATAGGAAATTTGGATTTGGCTTTCTCATATTCCTTGATGATGCTTAAATCTCCAAAACTTGTTCCTTCATTTCTACTAGGAGTCTTATTTCTACCTGCCGAATCAGGAAATTCAGCCAACCAATCCAATATCTCTCCCGTATCTGGAAAATTACTAATCTGATAAGGAGCTTCTCCTTTTATAGCTTTACAGACCTCATCACAAAATCTCTGTGCCGTTTTTCTCCGCACAGTACCATCTCCATTTTGAGCAATATGATTTCCTGTTTCCAAAACAGTAGCCATAGGTAAAAAAAATGATACTTGCTCTGATTGAATATATTCTTCGAAATCTCTGATCACTCTTTCCTTATCATTATTCCGACTAGGTACGTCTAAAATATTCAAGAAAATACTGGTATCAATAATACATATCGAATTCATCACGAATTCCCCTTGATATTTTCCAGCCATACTAAAGCCTTCCGCTTTTTCTCTTCCTTATCAACAGGATTTTTCACAAAACGGTCAACAATACCTTTTGTGACCAATCCTCCCAACTTACCCTGCAGAATTAACTCAGGATAATCGGATAAGTCAGATAGTTTAATTAAACGGCTGTCCCCTTCGTTCATATCGCGATAACAAAAGACCACATCACCTAACGCATTATCAGGAAGTGCATCCATCAGGGCAGGATTATGAGTTGAAAGCAATAATCTGATTTTTCTTTTCTCTGCTTGTCTTTGCATAGTTTCCAGCAACTGTTTTGCCCTTGAAGGATGAATTCCATTATCAACCTCCTCTATTACAACAGTCGAACCTTCCTGAACTGACAACAAAGCGGCGGCAATAGCCAAGACACGCAAAGTACCATCTGAAAGTAATCCGGCAGACTGACTTCGTTCTTGATTTCCAAAATTTTCAACCAATTCCAAGTAGACTTCCCCCCTACCATTTTTTGAAAATCGAATATCTTTGATATCCTGCTCTGGCAAACTTTTTATGAAATCAAGAATAGCAGGCCGATTCTTTTCATTTTCCCATAACGTATAAAGCACACCGGACAAATTCGAGCAATTCCCCTGAAGCCTTCTATTCGGATAACTATCTTCTCTCATTAAATATGGGACAGGGTCTAAAAATAAGGTATTACTAAGTAATTCTTGAAATCTATTAGTAATTTTTGGAATTTCTTTTTGCGCTTTTTTATCTTTTGCCGCAAACGGTGCCGGACCGGATAGTTGATTCATGATAGTAATTTGGTCTGTACAGCGAATTTGAGGTTTTTTTCCTCCATTAGCAAAATTATTGTATGCCACGCTGACATCTGTTCCCAAACCCTTCGATATTTGCTTAATTTCATACAAAGGCACTTTCTCATCAACAGCAATGATTTTCTCCTGCTTTATATGTAACTCTTCATTATTTCTTAAATCCAACTCCACTTCGAAAGTATTCCATGCTTTATCATCCGTAGTACCCCCTAAAACAAAGGAGCCTGACTCAGGGTAAAACAACTCCCATACATTCCCTCGAATAATTTTTTCTGAATCATTAACTGCATTTTGTAAAACCGATAATTTCTGACCGCCAGCCAACCAACATAAAAATCTAAAAGCTTCAATCGCATTACTTTTACCAGAGGCATTTGCACCAATCATCAAAGTCAATGGAGCAAGGTGTAAATCCTGATTTTTATAACTTTTAAAATTTTGTATATGGATCTTTTGAAGCATTTGTATATACCTTTCGAATATTCCATTCTCACCGGAGAAATATCTACATTATAACAACGGAGAAATTACTCCATAAAAAATGTATTCAAACAAAACCAGTAACTCACAAAAAAACCTCTTCCTTCAAAAACTTCTCCAGCCTCTCCACAAATACCCTATATCCCACCCCATTGCATGTATTTGTTCGACTGCTGCTTTAGAGACCGTCTGAAAACAGATTTTGCCCAAAACCCGTTTTCAGACGACCTCTGCCCATTTCGGGCGGCATTCTAAAACTTCTTGATAAACCGGACAGCTTTGAATATGCGCGCCGGGCAGGTAGCCGGTACTCATCAGAAATTCGCCGACGATTTCGCCGCCGACAAATTTGAAATATTTTTTAAACAGTTTCACCCATTCAGCCTTGTCGAGCGGATGGTTCGCATCGAGCCAGTTTTTGAATGAGCCGTATTCTTGCTGTATTTGTTTGATTTGTCGCGCGTTATAAATGGCTGCGTTGATTTTCAGGCGGTTGCGGACGATGCCTGCATCGGCAAGCAACCGCTCAATATCGGCTTCGTCAAATGCGGCGACCGTATCGATGTCAAAACCTTTAAATGCCGTCTGAAATGCCTGCTGCTTCTTTAGCATCAACGTCCAGCTCAATCCTGCCTGATTGATTTCCAACACCAGCCGCTCAAACAATTCATTGTCATCCTCAATCGGAAAACCGTATTGCGTGTCGTGATAATGTTTGTTGGGGTTGTCCGTATCGTCAGGAAGCGTGGCGACAAATTCGCAGTAATTCATGTTTACTAAGGAAAAATTGAAACAAAGGCCGTCTGAAAGCATTTTTCAGACGACCTAAGACCTGCAATATCAAACAGATGAAAAACCTGTTTGGATGTTTGCAAAAATCAAGCTACTTCGCCTGCGTATTGTTCGGCAGTCAGCAGACCGTCGTAATCGGCAGGGTTGGCAGGTTTGATTTTGAAGAACCAGCCTGCGCCGTAAGGATCGCTGTTGGCAGTTTCCGGAGCGCTTGGCAAATCTTCGTTAACGGCAACGACTTCGCCTGCAATCGGCGCGTACACGTCAGATGCGGCTTTTACAGACTCAACCACACCGGCTTGCTCTTCGGCAGCCAGGTTTGCGCCGACTTCAGGCAGCTCGACAAACACGATGTCGCCCAACAGCTCTTGCGCGTGATGGGTAATGCCGACGGTGATGGTACCGTCTTCTTCAAGGCGCAGCCATTCGTGGCTGGCAACGTATTTCAGTTCTGCTGGGATGTTGCTCATGGTTTGATACTCCATTGATAGAGGGTTATTTTCAGACGGCATCTGCACAGCTTAGCGTGCGCAGATACCTCGTGCGATTAATTCTTCCAAGCGTCCGTAATGGACGGCAATCATATTGTTTTTATCTTGTTCCAATTTTTGCTTTTGAGCGGAAGGAAGTTTAGGGGATGCAGAATAATCCAAATATGCTTCGTTTATCTTGCGCTTGTTACTTGCCATTACTCCGCTTGCACGGAATACAATGATTCCTTGTTTGGATCTCATATTGTCTGCAACGGCAACCTTCAGGCCTTTGCTGCGGTAATCTGCACAAATGCCTGTAACAGCCGATACTTTATCCACTTCAACTGTGCCCGCATAACGGCTGAACGCAAACAGGGTAAATGATTTCGTTTGCGACAATGATTTCAGGTCGGAAGCACGGCTTCTACCCTTATTATCTTGCACGGCAATACTCAAATCATCATTCATGCGGATAATATCAAGAGCATATTCCCCATCTATCATCACCTCGCCGGCAATCTTTCCATTGCCGCCGACAGTTTTCATAAATGTTGCAGTACGGGATTTTCCTTCTGTATCGAAAAACATCAATCCGCGCTCGCCGGCAGACGAAGCGCAAGCCGATAACATTAATAACAACAATAAACTGCCAAAGGTTGCTTTCATAGGAAATAACAATTCCTTAAAACCTGCTTTCAGACGGCCCTTAACAAATAAAGGCCGTCTGAACCGATATTAATCAAACTGTTTTTGACCGTTGCGCACAAACGGCAGCTTCAGTACGCGTACGTCCACTTCTTTGCCACGCATCAGCACTTTGGCGGTATCGCCGTCAAAGTCTTTCGGTACGCGGGCGATGGCGATGGATTGTTTCAGGCTTGGAGAGAATACGCCGCTGGTGGTTTCGCCTTGGCCTTTATCGGTCAACACTTCCATATGCGCGCGCAGGATGCCGCCTTTTTCGAGCAACAGGCCGACCTGTTTCACGGCAACGCCTTTTTCTTTCAATGCCAGCAAGGCGGCTTTGCCGACGAAATCGCGGCTTTCGTCTTTCAAGTCAACGGTCCAACCCATGCCTGCTTCGAGCGGGCTGGTGTCGTCGTCCATATCGTTGCCGTAGAGGTTCATGCCGGCTTCCATGCGCAGGGTGTCGCGCGCGCCGAGGCCGCAGGGCTGTACGCCGGCTTGTTGCAGGGCTTTGAAGAATACGACGGCTTCGGTGCCGGGCAGGATGACTTCGACGCCGTCTTCGCCAGTGTAGCCGGTGCGGGCGACAAACCAGTCGTTGCCCAAATCCGCGCCTTGGAACGGTTTGAGGCCGTGAATCACGTCCGCCCATTCGGGTTTGACGGTCAGGAGTTTTTCGATGGCTTTAGGGCCTTGTACGGCAAGCATACCGAGGTCGTAGCGCGGATTGAAGGCAACGCCAAACTCTTGTCCAACTTTGTGGAATTGAGCCGTGTCTTTTTCGCGGGTCGCGCCGTTGGACACGATGCGGTATTGGGTTTCGGCTTCGTTGGTGCGGTAAACGATCAAGTCGTCAATCACGCCGCCGTTGTCGTTGAGCAAAGCGGAATAAAGGGCTTTGCCGACAAAAGCGAGTTTGGCGACATCGTTGGCAATCAATTTGCGGAAAAAGGCTTTGGCATTTGCGCCTGCTACGTCGGTAACGAGCATATGGGATACGTCAAACATACCGGCGTCGGTGCGCACGGCTTCGTGTTCGGCGATTTGCGAACCATAATGGATGGGCAGCTCCCAGCCGGCAAAATCTACCAGCTTCGCGCCTGCATCTTGATGGGCTTGATAAAACGGGGTGGTTTTCAGAGCAGTCATTCTCAAGTTTCTCCGGATTTTTTGTTCAGATGCCGCCCGCGCACCTGTGCGCGGATGACCCTATCTGTCCTTGAACCTGAGATTTTCGGCCGTATCCGCTGGATGGCAAACCAGTCTGCTCACTGCTTTGCGCGGTTGTCTGAATGGTGGTTCAGACGGCCTTCTCCCCTTCGGTGGACGTTATTTCAACGCCGCTCTCCAGATTGTTTGTTTCAATGTGCAGTCCCTGATACCTGAGCGATTTAAGGGTGTCTGCGCCTTCGGTGGTTACATTGTAGTTGGGTGTAACACTCTCCTGCACATTTCCCGATTATGGCTTGAATCGGCGGTTTGGGCAAGTAGCCGACGAATATTTATGATGTGAATATCCGTCTTTTTATTGGGGCGGCAAAACTTGAGCCTTTATAAAATTGTTAGCTATGCGGCAAATGTTTTTGCAAAAGTCTCAGGCCGTCTGAAGCCCTTACCCGTTTTTCCTATATAATTCTGTTTTTTCGATTTATCCGCGTCCATCATGAACCGCCTCAAACGCATTAAAACCATCCTCTGCACGCTCTACCGCTACCGCCTTGCCGAGCTGATTGCCTCGCTGGTCCGTCCGGGTTGGGCGCGGACTTTCCTCAATATGCTGCCGCAGTCGTCCAAGTTCAAACACGAGATGCCTGCCGTACGCCTGCGTTTGGCGTTGGAAAGCCTGGGGCCGATTTTCATCAAATTCGGACAGGTATTGTCCACGCGTCCCGATTTGATTCCGCATGATTACGCGGTCGAACTGGCAAGGCTGCAAGACAAAGTGCCGCCGTTTGACGCGCAGCTTTCACGCTCGCAAATCGAAAAATCGCTGGGCCAATCCATCGACACTTTATACGCGGAATTTGAAACCGAGCCTGTCGCCAGCGCGTCCATCGCCCAAGTACACAAAGCCCGCCTGCATTCGGGCGAACAGGTCGCCGTGAAAGTCTTGCGCCCCAACCTTTTGCCCGTTATCGAACAGGATTTGTCGCTGATGCGCTTTGGTGCAGGCTGGGTGGAGCGTTTGTTTTCAGACGGCAAGCGTTTAAAGCCGCGCGAAGTGGTGGCCGAATTTGACAAATACCTGCACGACGAATTGGACTTGATGCGTGAAGCCGCCAATGCCAGCCAGCTCGGACGCAATTTCCAAAACAGCGATATGCTGATTGTGCCGAAGGTGTTTTACGACTACTGCACCAGCGATGTGCTGACCATCGAATGGATGGACGGCACGCCGGTATCCGATATCGCCAAACTCAAAGCCGACGGCATCGATTTGCACAAACTTGCCGATTACGGCGTGGAAATCTTCTTCACGCAAGTATTCCGCGACGGCTTTTTCCATGCGGATATGCACCCCGGCAATATTTTGGTCGCCGCCGACAACCGTTACATCGCCCTCGATTTCGGCATCGTCGGCACGCTGACCGATTACGACAAACGCTATCTCGCCATCAACTTCCTCGCCTTCTTCAACCGCGATTACCACCGTGTCGCCACCGCCCACATCGAATCAGGCTGGGTACCTGCCGACACGCGCGCGGAAGAATTGGAAGCCGCCGTCCGCGCCGTGTGCGAGCCTGTGTTCAACAAACCGATTTCGCAAATGTCCTTCGGCTTGGTGCTGATGCGCCTGTTTGAAGTCAGCCGCCGCTTCAATGTCGAAATCCAACCGCAGCTGGTATTGCTGCAAAAAACGCTGCTTAACATCGAAGGCTTGGGTCGCCAACTCGATCCCGATTTGGATTTGTGGAAAACCGCCAAACCGTTTTTGGTGCGCTGGATGAACGAACAGGTCGGCCCCAAAGCCCTTTGGCGCAATCTCAAAAACGAAGCCCCCGACTGGGCGCAAATCATCCCTTCCCTGCCGCGCAAAATCAGCGCGCTGGTTGATGAAAACCGCCAACAGGAAATGCGCGATGCCTATGTGCATCTGGTCAAAGTACAGCAACGCCAAAGCCTGTGGCTGGGTGTGATTGCGGTTGTTTTGTTGCTGATTTTGCTGTTTAAGTAAACTGAAATACAGCTTTAAACGACATAATAAAGGCCGTCTGAAATCGATTTTCAGACGGCCTTTTATATGCCGACCTATTCTTTTTTCTCGTGCTGAACATGTCCGCTTTCGGCTTCGATATGCCGTCTGAAGCGCAAACCTGCGGCATGGTAAAACGGATGCGGCGAGAATTGGCGCGAGACTTGCGAAGCGAAGATGCAAGTCAGCAACATCCAAAACAGTAAATTTTGTCCGCCTGTCATTTCCATTACCACCACGGCGGCGGTCAACGGCGATTGGGTCGCGGCGGCAAGGAATGCGGCCATGCAGAGCAAAACCGCGACATTGGATGCGTCGCCCAGTTGTGCGAAAGAAGCCATGTGTTCGCCTATCATCGCGCCGATGGTTAACGACGGTGTGAAGATGCCGCCGGGAATGCCCGCCCAATAGCTGAACACAGTCGCTGCCCATTTTGCGGCGGCCAAGCCAAACGGCGCTTCATACGCGCCTTTGAGTGCGGCGGCGGCTTCGTGATAGCCCGTGCCATAGGTTTTGCCTTGATAAAACGTACCGAGCAGCGCCAGCAAAATGCCCATTACAAAGGCGACTACCAACAAATGACGGCGGATGAAACTGCGCCAGCGCACCGGTGCGAATGCCGCCGCGCCGCGATACAAAAAGCTGCCGAACAATCCGCCTGCCACACCGCAGACGATGCCCGACACTGCAGCCCACATCAGCATGTTTGGCAGCTCATGCCCTTGAAACCCTGAAAAATACGGGTTGTTGCCCTGTATCGCCACTTGAATGAAACCGGCTGCCAACACGCCCATCAGGATTTGGCGCTCCCAACGCAAAAGCACGCCGCGCCCCAATTCTTCGATGGCAAACACCACGCCGGCCAAAGGCGCGTTAAACGCTGCCGCCAAACCGCCGGCCGCGCCTGCGGCAATCAAATCGTTTTCCTGCATGCCTCTAAACGCCAGCCCGTGCTTTTTACACCACGCGCCCCAAGCGTTCATGACCGCCGCGCCCACTTGTACAGACGGCCCTTCCCTGCCGATCGACGCCCCCAAAATCATGCCCAAAAACGTCAGCGGAATCTTAAAAAAGGTTTCGCCCAGACGAATCAGACGGGTTTTCTGCGCGCCATACGGCAAAGACAACGAAGCGATGACCTGCGGAATTCCGCTGCCGGAAGTGTACGGCGCAAATTTGCGCGTAAACCACGCCAAAAGCGGCAAGCCCAGCGGCAAGGCCACCCATGCAAACCACGGATATTTCCCTACCAACAAGGCATTCCATTCCAAAGCTAAATCCGCCAAACGCGCAAACAGCAAAGCCGTCAGGGCAACCAGCGCCGAGCCTGCCAGCAAAAACAGAAAAGCCATGCTTTTTTTCGACAGGCGTTTGGTTTGGCGGATTTTGTGGGCGAGGCGCGCCGCCCAAGTCTGTGGAAATTTCATAATAGGCATGCAGTCAATGTGTTCAGACGGCCTTGATGCTTTTCTCAAAGGCCGTCTGAACACAAGGATAAAGGTTTTTAAGAACGGTAATCCGCGTTAATCGACACATACTCGTGCGACAAATCGCAGGTATAGACGACCGCCTCCGTATCGCCGCGTTGCAAATCGATGCGGACGGTGATTTCCGGACGGTTCATCACGGCTTGCCCTGCCTCTTCGGTATAGCTTTCCGCACGGCCGCCGTTTTCGGCCACCAACACGTCATCCAGCCACATTTTCAAAGCATCGACATCCAAGCCTTCAATACCGGCATAGCCGACGGCGGCCAACAGACGGCCCAAGTTCGGGTCGGAGGCAAAGAACGCGGTTTTTACCAAAGGCGAATGGGCGACGGCATAAGCCACTTTGCGCGCTTCTTCGCGGGTTTTCGCGTTTTGCACTTCAATCGTGATGAACTTGGTCGCGCCCTCGCCATCACGGACAATCGCCTGCGCCAATTCCAATGCCAGCGAACCGAGCAAGGCTTTAAGCTGGGCATAGCGCGGATCGGCCGTATTGTCGATTTCGCTCTGACCGCAACGGCCTGTCGCCATAATGACGAAGCTGTCGTTGGTGCTGGTATCGCCGTCCACGGTAATCGTATTGAAACTTTCGTCTGCGATTTCTTGCGTCATCAGTTGCAAAATCGGTTGGGACACTTTGGCATCGGTGGCGATAAACGACAACATGGTCGCCATGTTCGGATGAATCATGCCCGAACCTTTGGCGATACCGGTAGCGCGGACTGTGTGTTTCTCGCCGACCAAGCCTGTGCGTGAAGCGGCTTTCGGTACAGTATCCGTCGTCATGATGGCACGCGCCGCGTCCGACCAGAATGCAGGGCGCACTTGCGGCAAAGCGGCCACGATTTTATCCACAGGTAGCGGCTCCAAAATCACGCCGGTCGAAAACGGCATCACCTGATTGGATTGGCAGCCGACCTGTTCCGCCACGGCCGCACACACTTTAATCGCATCCAGACGGCCTTGCGCGCCGGTACCCGCATTGGCATTGCCCGTATTAACGACCAAGGCACTCACACCGTCTTGGTCAAACAGATGCGACTTGGCGATATGCACCGGCGCGGCGCAGAAACGGTTTTGCGTAAACACCGCGCCCACCGTATGTCCGCCGCCCAACACCATCAGCGTCAAATCGTCGCGGTCTTGTTGCTTGATGCCGGCACGACCTGTAAACAGACGGATGCCGTCGATTTCCAACAATTCGTCTGCACGTTTTTCAGTCAAATTTACAGCCATATCATTTTCTCCTGTTTACACTATTTTCAGACGGCCTAAACGCTATACGCCCAATAAGGGAATCAAGATAGGCACCAATACCGCCGTCAATACGCCGTTGAGCGTCAAGCCCAAGCCGGCATATGCGGCCATACGGCGGCCGTATTCCAAAGACGCCGCAATACCCATCGCATGTGAGGCCGTACCCAAAGACATTCCCACTGAAGAAGGCATATACAACGTCCCTTTCAACACTTTATATCCGGCCATCTGTCCAAAAAGTCCGGCAATAATCACCGTTGCCGCCGTAATCGCCGGAATACCGCCGATAGACGCCGTGATTTCGATCGCAATCGGGTTGGTCACCGATTTGGAAGCCAGCGACAGAATCACTTCGCGCGAAGCGCCCAGCCATTTGGCAAAATACACGCCTGTAACAATGCCTGTCACGCTGCCCGCCAACTGTGACAACACCACCGGCAACCACTGGCTGCGGATACGGTCCCAATTTCGATAAAGCGGCACCGCCAGCAACACGACTGCCGGTTTCAACCAAAAATCAATAAAGTGCGAAGCAGAATGGTACAGCTCGTAATCGATGGCAAATACCTTCAAATAACCCATCAACACCAGCGTACTGATCAATACCGGATTACACAGCACATTCCCCGTGCGCGCCCGAATCTGCACCGCCAAAGCATACACGGCCAAAGTCAGGAACAACATGACCGAGGGCATACGCAACAGCCCGTCTATGTTCATCACATCCACCTCCTGACCCACTCATGCACTTTGCCGGTCACCAACAATACGCAGATCGTACTGCCGATTGTGGCCGTCAAAATCGAAAACCAGTCGTTTGCAATCACATCCAAATAGCTGATGACGGCCACGCAAGGCGGCACCAAAAACAAAGTCAGGTTTACCATCAAAATGTCTGCCAGCTCTCCCACCCAAGACAATTTGACCCAGCCTGCCTGAAGCGCGGCAAACAGCAAAGCCATGCCGACAATGCTGCCCGGCAGCTTCAAACCCAAAATCCAAACGGTTGCCTCGCCCAAAGCCAGGCAACCCAATACCACCAATAAGGCACGAATAATATTCATTAAGCCGGTTTCTCCTTATCCTTTTTCAGACGGCCTCAAAAAATTTATTAATCATTGAATCATATCGTGCCACAGGCCGTCTGAAAAGGGAAGAAACGCCTTCCTACAAGTTTAATGAAAGATAAGTATGATTACTCTAGCGGGTTGCTTAGGCAATGTCGAAACCCTTACCCTGCTTTTTGTCTTTAACGGCCGCCGCAAACCGGGCATTCGGGATTACGTCTCACCCCGTATTGCTGCCATTTTCCACTCAACGCGTTATAGGTGGAAAGTTTGCCGTGCGACGGCGTACCGATACCGATCAGCACTTTAAGCGCTTCGGCGGCTTGGGTCGTTCCGATAACGCCGACCAATGGCGAAAAAACGCCGAACAATGCACAAGCACCATCGCTGGCTTGTTCGCCGTCAAACAGGCAGGCATAGCAGGGCGTATTGGGAAGATCGGGACGGTACACGGCAATTTGTCCGTCAAAGCCGACGGTCGCGGCGGAAACCAAAGGCGTGCGCATGGCAACGGCGGCGCGGTTGACCGCTTGGCGCGTGGGATAATTGTCGGAACAATCAAGAATGATGTCGGCTGCGTTTGCCAATTCGACAAGCCTGGCTTCATCGAGAAATTCGGTAATGGCTGTAATGTGTGTTTGGCTGTTGATCTGTTTCAGACGGCCTTGCATGACCAAAGCCTTGTTTTTGCCGATGTCGGCTTCGGTAAACGTGATTTGGCGTTGAAGGTTGGTCTCGTCGATGGCATCGGCATCGGCAATTGTCAGGCTGCCGATACCGGCAGCGGCAAGATACGGCAAGGCCGCCGCACCCAGTCCGCCGCAACCGACAACAAGCACATGGGCGGCCAAGAGTTTTTCTTGGCCTTCGATACCGATTTCGTCAAGCAGGATATGGCGGCTGAACCGCAAGAGTTGTTGATCATTCATCATAACAATAAGGCCGTCTGAAACCCAAGGTTCAGACGGCCTGAGTGGTTTAGAAATTGATATTTTCGTAGGCGTTGTCAAACAGGAAAGGACGGCCTTCGCTGCTGGTTTCGGATTCGAGGCGGATGCCGCTGAGCATCATATTGCGGTCAACGTCTTTCATCATGTCGTAAACGCTCAAGAGTGCCAGATTGAGGCCGGTCAGGGCTTCGGTGGCAATGCTGCCGTTGCTGTTCGCTTGGACGGTCAATGTGGCTTTCAGGCAGGCCAGCTCGACGTTAATATCGAAATCAACCTGCACGCCGATGATGCGGCCGGGCAGGTGCAGCGGAATCAGGTTGGCGGTCTGTTTGATGCTCTGAATGGCGGCAACGCGGGCGATGGTCAGGATACTTGCCTTTTCGGTGGCATTCTCTATCAACACCCGTATCGCCTGCTGGCTCATGTTGACGGTGCCGACGGCGACGGCGGTGTGTTGTTCAGGAAAATCGGGCTGGTTGGGGAATTCGATCATGGGGTTCTCGCCTCTGTTTGGATAGTCAATATTTTACGGCATTTTACAGACACCGGCCACGCGGCGGATACGGACGGCTGTTTTCCGGTTTGAAATGTATCGGACGGCAGCATTGGCAGTTTACAAAAATTTGCTATACAATGGATTCAGGACAAACCCAAATTAACATTTAAATAAGAGAAAAATCATGCAACTGCATATCTTAAATAATCCAAAAGATGCCGCTCTGGCGGCGGATGCGGAATTTTTAAAACAGTCTCTTTTCAATCTGCTGCATGAGGAAGCGTCGCCTTTGGTGGTCGAAACCGTTAAGTTATTATCGACTTCAGACGACAGCGCCGCCTTGATTGAAAAGGTGTTGCCGCAATTGGACGAACAACAAACCCACGATTTAACCTTGGCCTGCGGCCTGTTCGCGCAGATTTTGAACATCGCCGAAGACGTGCACCACGAACGCCGCCGCCAAATCCACGAAGATGCCGGCCACAGCGCAGCAGAAGGCAGCCTGACGGAAACCGTGCGCAAGCTCAAAGCCGGAAAAGTCAACGGCAAAGCGTTGCAACAACAACTGGACAATACAGTCGTTACCGCCGTTTTGACCGCGCACCCGACCGAAGTGCAACGCCAAACCGTCTTGAGCTTCAACCGCCGCATCCGCGCGCTGCTGCCGCAACGCGAACGCTGCACCAATCCTGATGCGCTGGCTCAGTTACGCCGAGAAATCGACACCGTGCTTTTGGGCTTGTGGCAGACCAGCGAAACGCGCCGCCACAAACTCAGCGTCAACGACGAGATCAACAACGGTGTATCCATCTTCCCAATGAGCTTCTTTGAAGCCCTGCCCAAACTCTACCGCACAATGGAACGTGATTTTCAGACGGCCTATCCCGGCGTCCGCGTTCCGAATATCCTTAAAATCGGCGGCTGGATCGGCGGCGACCGCGACGGCAACCCGTTTGTTTCTGCCGAAACCTTGCGTTTTGCGTTCAGACGGCATGCCGACGCAGTGTTCCGTTTCTATCGTGGCGAACTCGACAAACTCTACCGCGAATTGCCGCTCTCCATCCGCCGCGTCAAAGTCAACGACGACGTGATGGCACTGGCCGCCCTCTCACCTGACGAAGAAATCGCCCGCACCGAAGAACCCTACCGCCGCGCCATCGCCTACATCATGGCACGCGCCATGGGCAAGGCACGCTCACTAGGTTTGGGCATGGGCTGCAAATTCGGCTTCCTCGAGCCTTATGCCACGGTTGAAGAATTCCTCAACGACCTGAAAAAACTGCAACGCTCGCTCCACGAAAACGGCAGCCAACTGCTGGCAGAAGGCCGTCTGTCCGACATTATCCGCAGCGTGTCCGTGTTCGGCTTCCACATGATGCCGCTCGACCTGCGCCAACACGCAGGCAAACACGCCGATGTGGTTGCCGAGCTTTTCCAACACGCAGGCTTGGAAGACTACAACAGCCTGAACGAAGAGCAAAAACAAACCGCCCTGTTGCGCGAATTGAGCCATCAACGCCCGCTGTACAGCCCGTTCATCACATACAGCGACCATCCCCGCCACGAACTGGCGATTTTCAACGAAGCGCGCAAAATCAAAGACGAATTTGGCGAAGACGCCGTTACACAAAGCATTATTTCCAACTGCGAACAACCCAGCGACCTGCTTGCCTTGGCATTGCTGCTGAAAGAAAGCGGCCTGCTGGTGGTGGAAAACGGAAAACCGCACAGCCGCATCAATATCGTGCCTCTGTTTGAAACCATCGAAGCGCTCGAAAACGCCTGTCCGGTCATGGAAACCATGTTCCGCCTCGACTGGTATGATGCCCTGCTCGAAAGCCGCGGCAACATCCAAGAAATCATGCTCGGCTACTCCGACTCCAACAAAGACGGCGGCTACGTTACCAGCTCATGGTGTCTGTATCAGGCAGAGTTGGGCTTGGTCGAACTCTTCAAAAAATACGATGTCCGCATGCGCCTGTTCCACGGCCGCGGCGGCAGCGTAGGCCGCGGCGGCGGCCCTTCTTACCAAGCCATCTTGGCGCAACCTGCGGGCAGCGTTGCCGGACAAATCCGCATTACCGAGCAAGGCGAAGTCATTACCGCCAAATATGCCGACCCAGGCAATGCCCAACGCAACTTGGAAACCTTGGTTGCCGCGACTTTGGAAGCCAGCATCCTGCCGGACAAAAAAGACCCTGATGCCAAGCTGATGCAGGATTTATCGGACGTATCGTTCAAATACTACCGCGAACTGATTACCCACCCCGACTTCATCGACTACTTCCTGCAAACCAGCCCGATTCAGGAAATCGCCACCCTCAACCTCGGCAGCCGTCCCGCCAGCCGCAAGACCTTAGCGCGGATTCAAGACTTGCGCGCGATTCCGTGGGTATTCTCATGGATGCAAAACCGCCTCATGCTGCCGGCTTGGTACGGTTTCGGCAGCGCAGTGGAAACCTTGTGCGAAGGGAATCCCAACACACTGGCCGCCCTGCGCGAACACGCCCAAAGCAACCCATTCTTCCAAGCCATGCTCTCCAATATGGAACAAGTGATGGCGAAAACCGACATCACCTTGGCGGAAAACTACGCCGGCTTGAGCGAATCGCCCGATAAAGCAAAAGTCATCTTCGGCATGATCAAGGAAGAATACCAACGCAGCCGCAAAGCACTGCTCGACCTGCTGCAAACCGAAGAGCTTCTGCGCGACAACCGCAGCCTCGCCCGTTCGCTTGCCTTAAGGATTCCATATTTGAACGCCCTCAACGGCCTGCAAGTCGCCATGCTCAAACGCCTACGCAAAGAGCCCGACAATCCGCACGCCCTGCTGATGGTTCACCTGACCATCAACGGCGTGGCGCAAGGTTTGCGTAATACCGGTTAAAGCAGTACGGAAAAAAGGCCGTCTGAAACAATTTTCAGACGGCCTTTCAACCAACTGCGAGCCATAGCAAAGGCTTTATTCATAAGCCTCATAATGTTTCTTAACCTGCTTGCCACTCTTACCCTATTCATTTAACTTGCCCGTATTTCGGACTATTTTGGGCAATAGCAGATAACCCGCTACAAAATCAATGTGTTCAATGAAGCATGGCAACCGCTTCAGCACGATGATAGTCAACTTACTGACATACCTTAATGCGGCACTGCCCCATATCGCAGCACAATAAGCTTTCAGACCACCCAGATACCGTCTGAAAAATAAAAATACCTCACACCAAGGCAACTATCATTATGTTTGACATTGTATTTATCTTGTTATTCGGCAGACTTCAGCCCCACAAAACAGCCGACTCATCCGACACGCCCGTCCCTTTTGGGAGTTCGGCTGCAGGCTCAGCTTTAATTTATTTATGCATACGCATAGGGACAATCATCCTTTATGGTTCGATTTCCAAAGCCATTGACAGCCTCCCCCTCATTCTGTTTCAAACAATCTGCATGTTCGGCTGTTTGGTTTTGTATTTCAAAATGTTACGTACCGCATCCAACCCGAAACACCGTCAGATGATTTATTGGGTACTGGGCATTCTTTTGGGTTTGATCTTAAGCCTCCTATCCGAAAAATTGTTTTATTTAATGGCTTTATTCATTTACTCATTCTTCAGAAGCACAATAAGCTGAATGCCTGCTCCCTCTTTTTTCAGACGGCCTTTTATTATAAGAACACACCAGCATTGCGGCTGTTTTGAGTACCTCCACAATATGCTATAATCCGCCGTTAAACTTTTATCTTTTCAGGAAAAACCATGAGCTTGAAATGCGGCATCGTCGGTTTGCCCAACGTCGGCAAATCCACCCTCTTTAACGCGCTGACCCAATCGGGTATCGAAGCGGCAAACTATCCTTTCTGTACCATCGAACCCAACGTCGGCATCGTTGAAGTCCCTGATCCGCGCATGGCCGAATTGGCAAAAATCGTCAATCCGCAAAAAATGCAACCTGCCATCGTCGAATTCGTCGACATTGCCGGTTTGGTTGCAGGCGCGAGCAAAGGCGAAGGCTTGGGCAACCAGTTCCTCGCCAACATCCGCGAGACTGACGCGATTGTTAACGTCGTACGTTGCTTTGACGACGACAACATCGTTCACGTTGCAGGCAAAGTCGATCCGATTGCCGACATCGAAACCATCGGCACCGAGTTGGCACTGGCCGACTTGGCTAGCGTCGAAAAAGCCATCGTCCGCGAAGAAAAACGCGCCCGCTCAGGCGACAAAGACGCGCAAAAACTGGTCGAGCTGTGCAAAAAACTGCTGCCGCATCTGGACGAAGGCAAACCCGTCCGCTCCTTCGGTTTGGACGCAGAAGAACTCGCCATGCTCAAGCCGCTGTTCCTACTGACTGCCAAACCTGCCATGTACGTCGGCAACGTTTCCGAAGACGGTTTTGAAAACAACCCGCACCTCGACCGCCTGAAAGAATTGGCTGCAAAAGAAAACGCGCCGGTTGTGGCTGTATGCGCTGCGATGGAAAGCGAAATCGCCGAATTGGAAGAGGACGAAAAAGCCGAATTCCTCGCCGAGATGGGCTTGGAAGAACCCGGCTTGAACCGCCTGATTCGCGCCGGTTACGACCTTTTGGGTCTGCAAACCTACTTCACCGCCGGCGTCAAAGAAGTCCGCGCTTGGACCATCCACAAAGGCGACACTGCGCCACAAGCTGCCGGCGTGATTCACACCGACTTTGAACGCGGCTTCATCCGTGCCCAAGTTATCTCCTACGAAGATTTCATCGCTTTAGGCGGCGAAGCCAAAGCCAAAGAAGCAGGCAAAATGCGTGTGGAAGGCAAAGAATACGTTGTACAAGACGGCGATGTGATGCACTTCCTCTTTAACGTATAAACCCAGCGTACCGCTTTTTTCAGACGGCCTTTTCTAAGATTAAGGCCGTCTGAATTTATTTTCAGGCGGCCTCATGTCTTGAAATATCAACAAAACAAGACATCATCTCCATAATAAATACGGGCATGACCCGTAATTTTTCTTTCTTAAAATCTCTCGTTTCTTACCTACGCCTTACCTAAAAATAGCGCAAGGTTACATCATTAATAACAATACCACTGATATGACAATAAATAATTAAACAATACCACATCGTATTGATTCATTATAAAAACAACATATTAAATATTATGTTGAAACTATCAACTGTATCCCTACTCTAATCTATTACTATTCAAACGCATATCATCAGCAATCATTCTAAGAAGGCAAACAAACTGCCCAGTACTGACAAACGATGGCTGATCTCCGAAATACTGCCATTCTCGGCAGGAATTACTTTTCAGACGATGCCATTAAAATAAACTAATTAAAATCAAAATATTATGAGCAAAGTTTTATCTTACCGCCCAGATATTGATACATTGCGTGCCGTTGCTGTTCTATCCGTTGTCGTTTTCCATATTGAAAAAAACTGGCTGCCTGGCGGCTTTCTTGGTGTCGATATCTTTTTTGTCATTTCCGGCTTTCTGATCACGATGATTATCCATCGTGAAATGAGCAGCGGGATTTTCTCGTTCAAAAAGTTTTACATCCGCCGTATCAAGCGGATACTGCCCGCATTTTTTACCGTATTAACGATAACGCTGATATGCGGCTTTCTTTTATTCACCAAAGATGATTTTTCCCTTTTATGGAGGACAGCCCTGTCCACCTTGGGGTTCATCTCCAATATCTTTTTTGCAAAGGGTCAGGGCTATTTCGACCCCATACAAGAAGAAAAACCTTTGCTTCACATTTGGTCTTTATCGGTTGAAGAGCAATATTATTTCGTCTTTCCGATATTGCTGTTACTGGTCGTCCGCAAAAGTTGGCGCACTCAGTTTGCCTTCCTCATCACGCTATGCGTATTCAGCATTTTGGCTTCTTTTATACCGACTTCACTGGATAAATATTACCTGCCCCATCTGCGCGCCTGCGAAATGCTGATCGGCTCGTTGACGGCCGTGTGGATGCAATATCGGCAACAACAAGGGCTGGATACCGGCAAACCATATGCGGCGGCAGGCGCATTGCTTTCCGTCTGCGTACTGTTTGCCTGCCTGTTTGCCTATACGGAAAAAACCGCCTATTTCCCGGGGCCTGCCGCCATCATTCCTTGTTTGGCCGCCGCCGCATTCATTTATTTCAATCAATTTGAACACCGGCTGAAACAATTCTTCCAATGGAAGATTACCGTCGGCATAGGCTTGATTTCCTATTCGCTGTATCTGTGGCATTGGCCTGTATTGGCTTTTATGAGATACATCGGTGTAAACAATCTGCCTTCGTATTCGACTGCGGCCGCGATTGTCTTAATGTTTGCACTCTCTCTGCTTTCTTATTATTTTGTCGAGAAACCGTTTAAAAAGTGGAAAGGCTCTTTTGCCCAATCTGTGGCATGGGTTTATGCCGCCCCCATGCTTGTTTTGGCCATAACGCCTTTTCTTGCCATGAGGCTTCCGTTTATGGAGCAATACGACCGTATGGGATTGGCGCGTTCCTACACTTCTTGCCACAACAATACCGACAAACAATGTGTTTGGGGCGATACCGACAAGCAGCCGGAATTACTGATTTTGGGCGATTCGCATGCCGACCAATATAAAACGTTTTTTGATACCGTCGGCAAAAAAGAAAAATGGTTGGCAACAATGGTCACTGCGGACAGTTGTGCCTATGTAGAAGATTATGCCGCCCCCGTATTCAAGCAAAACGCTTCCTGCCGTGCCGTTTATGAGTATGCCAAAGAGCATCTGCCCCAATACTCAAAAGTGCTTTTGGCCATGCGCTGGGGCAGCCAAATGCCTGAAAACAGCCACTCCCTTGCTTACGATGCCGATTTTTTCAAAAAATTCGACCTCATGTTGAAAAAACTTTCTTCGGAAAAACAAGCCGTTTACCTGATGCTGGACAACCCTAATCTATCCTACAACGGTTTGCGCACCTATATTTTGTCTTACCGCATACCGGGATTTAATCAAAATCTTGTTATTGATGAGCAAAACACTTTTAAAGGAAACGAACGCATCAAAAAATTAGCCGAAAAATATGCCAATGTGCACATTATCGATGCCGCCGCCTATATTCCGCAGAATTTCAAAATCAACGGATTGCCGGTTTATTCCGATAGAGACCACATCAACCCTTACGGCGGCAGAGAACTGGCCAAGCGTTTTTCTGAAAAACACACGCTTCTTCAGTAAGCCATAGCCATTCATCCGATGAAATTTGCTACAATTAGCAGTTTGTAAAACTGCTAATTTTTTTGGAAGATATCAATGAGCGTCATCAAAGACCTACAATCGCGTGGCTTAATCGCGCAAACTACCGACATCGAAGCCTTAGACGCTTTGCTAAACGAACAAAAAATTTCCCTCTATTGCGGTTTTGACCCGACAGCAGACAGCCTGCACATCGGCCACTTGCTGCCTGTATTGGCATTGCGCCGTTTCCAACAAGCCGGCCATACGCCGATTGCTTTGGTAGGCGGTGCGACCGGCATGATTGGCGACCCAAGCTTTAAAGCCGCCGAACGCAGCTTGAATTCTGCCGAAACTGTTGCCGGCTGGGTAGAAAGCATCCGCAACCAATTGACCCCTTTCTTAAGCTTTGACGGCGACAATGCGGCCATTATGGCCAACAACGCCGACTGGTTCGGCAGCATGAACTGCCTCGACTTCCTGCGCGACATCGGCAAGCATTTCTCCGTCAACGCCATGCTGAACAAAGAGTCTGTCAAACAGCGTATCGAGCGTGACGATGTGGGCATTTCCTTCACCGAGTTCGCCTATTCCCTGCTGCAAGGCTACGACTTTGCCGAATTGAACAAACGCCACGGCGCGGTTTTGGAAATCGGCGGTTCCGACCAATGGGGCAACATCACTGCCGGTATCGACTTGACCCGCCGTCTGCACCAAAAACAAGTATTCGGCCTGACCCTGCCTTTGGTAACCAAATCCGACGGCACCAAATTCGGCAAAACCGAAGGCGGCGCGGTATGGTTGAACGCGAAGAAAACCTCTCCGTACCAGTTCTACCAATTCTGGCTGAAAGTCGCCGATGCCGATGTGTATAAATTCCTGAAATACTTTACCTTCCTGTCCATCGAAGAAATAGACGCCATCGAAGCCAAAGACAAAGCCAGCGGCACCAAGCCAGAAGCGCAACGCATTCTCGCCGAGGAAATGACCCGCCTGATTCACGGCGAAGACGCTCTTGCCGCCGCCCAACGTATTTCTGAAAGCCTGTTTGCCGAAGACCAAAGCCATCTTACCGAAAGCGACTTCGAGCAGCTGGCACTCGACGGCCTGCCGACTTTTGAAGTTTCCGAGAGCCTCAACGTGGTGGAGACTTTGGTGAAAACCGGTTTGGCGTCTTCCAACAAAGAAGCACGCGGTTTTGTCAACAGCAAAGCGGTTTTGCTCAACGGCAAACCTGCCGAAGCCAACAATCCGAACCATGCCGCTGAAAAACCTGACGATGCCTATATGCTGACCGACGAACACAAACGTTTCGGCAAATACACCATCGTCCGCCGCGGCAAACGCAACCACGCTTTGTTGGTTTGGAAATAATCTTTAAACATTAAACGCATCGTTTAAAACAATCATGCCGTCTGAAATCAGCTACACTTTTTTCAGACGGCATTTTCTATTGATGATATTCAGTTTTCCCAAAAAGAAAGGACAGGTATTACACCTGCCCTTCTATTAAATAATCCAATTTTTTAAGCAACTTTTATCGCTTACTTACTGCAAACGCTCATTCTCTTGACGGACGGCATTCACCACGTCCGCACCAAACAAAGCGTTGACATCGGTTTCATCAAACACATATTTGCTATGGCAGAAATCGCAGTCAATTTGAATGCTGCCTTGTTCCGCCACCACGCCGCCGACTTCCTGACCGCCAAGCATCAACAGCATATCGCTGACTTTGCCGCGGGAGCAGGTGCAGGCAAATTCAATGGCTTCCGGTTCAAAAACGCGGGGCGGGGTTTCATGGTAAAGGCGGTAAAGGGCGTGATGAGCGTCCAAACCGGTCAATTCTTGCGGAGTAAGCGTTTGCGCAAGCGTGGTCACATGTTCCCACGCAGCATCATCCAATTCTTCTTCCGGCAGACGTTGCAGCAATAATGCGCCTGCGGCGTGGTCGTCGGCGGCAAGCGTAATATAGGTATCGAGCTGCTCGGAACGTTTCATATAGTTGACCAGCATTTGCGCAATGCTGTCGCCTTCCAGCGGCACAACACCTTGCCAAGGGTCGGCATCTTTAGGCTGATGGGTCAAAACGAACACGCTGTTGTCGCCCAACAGCGCAGTCAGGCTTTCATCATCACGGATTTCAGCGTTTTCGTCCCAACGGGCAGTAGCGCGGACAGTATTTTCAGAAGTCGCTTCCACCACCAACATTTTCAGACGGCCCTGACCTTGAACCTGAACAATCAGCGTGCCTTCGTTTTTAAGGTTGGCAGACAATAAAGAGCCGGCGGCCAGCAACTCGCCCAAAGCGCGGCGGATGGCGACAGGATAATGTTTTTGGTTGACGATGTGTTGCCAAACCTTTTCGAGGCGGATGTGCATACCGCGGATGGGCATATCGTCAAAGATAAAGCGTGTACGGATATCGCTGTGATTTTGTGTCATGTCAGTCTCTGAAAATAAATCAATGAATGCCGCTTATATGGTTGCAGCGGCGGATAAATCAAGCGAAACCGCGCCCGATGTTTTTCTAGTTCGTTTGGAAACAAGGGTTTAACGCAAAATAACAGCAGTTTTTTTGCCAAAAAGACAGTTTTTTAATACAATCAAGCAGATAACAAGAGAATGATACGGGATAACATCTCAGAAACCGGCAATGTGCCTGCAATCGGCAGGGAATGCCTTCTGAAACGGAAGTTTGTACAATGAATTTTTTACTCCGGCTCGCAGCAGTTTGGACTTCGGTCGCCATGCTCGCGAGCGTCAATTTTTCTTACGCCGATGATTTGGAAAACCTGATTACCACCCGTCAGCGTGTTTTAAACCAATTCAACGACAATGCCAATGTTTACGGCAATACGCGTCAGGCAACCCCTGTCCATCCCACCAATACCTATTCTGCCGCAAGCAACAATACGCGTGCACCTTCGGGCAATGCAGATGAGTTAATCGGCAGCGCCATGGGCTTGCTCGGCGTGGCCTACCGCTACGGCGGCACATCGGCTTCCACCGGCTTTGACTGCAGCGGCTTCATGCAACACATCTTTAAACGCGCCATGGGCCTGAACCTGCCGCGCACTTCTGCCGAACAAGCGCAAATGGGCGTTGCCGTGAGCCGTTCCGAATTGCAGCCGGGCGACATGGTCTTTTTCCGCACCATGGGTCGCGGCCGTATTTCCCACGTCGGCCTCTACATCGGCAACAACAATTTCATTCACGCACCGAGAACGGGCAAACGCATCGAAATTACCAGCCTCGGCCACAAATATTGGAGCGCGAAATACGCCTTCGGCCGCCGTGTAAAGAAAAACGATCCTTCCCGTTTCTTAAACTGAGGTAAGCTATGGCAATGCCGCAAATGCCCAAATGGTATGACGACGACGGTCAGATCGTTTCCTGTACCGAAAAAGTCAAAGTCATGACCGAAAACTTGAACGAACTCTACCAAATGGCGCAGGACGCTTTTGAAGACGCCTTGCTGATGGGTTGCTCCGAAAAACAGTTGCGCGAATACTTCCGCGACTTAATGGCAGGGCTGGAAAATCCTTATCAAAAAAATGGTTAGTTCTTCAATCCATACGAAAAAGGTCGTCTGAAAATTTTTCAGACGGCCTTTTTTATTGGGCAGATCCCCTACCCTATTTCTAACATTCCACCACGCGCACGGATACGGGGACGGCTTTTTTCTGCAAGGTAACGGCCAGGCCGGCGAGTGAGGTTTCTTTGTAGGTTGCCTTCATATCGCGGCCGGTTTGCAGCATGGTTTGAATCACTTCATCAAGTGAAACTTTTTTGTCTGTGCCGTCTTCCAAAAGCGCAAGGGTGGCGAGCTTGAGGGCTTTTTCGGCGGCGATGCCGTTGCGCTCGATACAGGGGATTTGCACCAAGCCGCCGACAGGGTCGCAGGTCAGGCCCAAGTGGTGTTCCATGGCCATTTCGGCGGCGTTTTCCACTTGTTTCGGGGTTCCGCCGATAACTTCGGCGTATGCACCCGCCGCCATAGAACACGCTACGCCGACTTCGCCTTGGCAGCCGACGTCCGCGCCGGAAATCGATGCGTTGGTTTTGTACAAAATGCCGATGGCGCCGGCAGTCAGCAGGAAGTCTTCGACACGCGATTGGTTGGCGTGCGGATTAAATTTGCGGAAATAGTGCAAGACGGCAGGAATAATGCCTGCCGCGCCGTTGGTCGGTGCGGTTACGACGCGGCCGCCAGCGGCATTTTCTTCGTTGACCGCCATGGCGTACACCATCGGCCAAAGTTGGGTATTGACGATTTCGCTCTCGCGCAGGACTTTGAGTTTGGCCGCCAACTGCGGCGCGCGGCGGCGGACGTTCAAGCCGCCCGGCAATTGCCCTTCCGCACCCAAACCGCGCTTGATGCAGTTTTCCATCACATCGGCTACGGCGGCCACACGGCGGCGCACTTCCGCTTCATCGCAACCTGCCAACGCTGCTTCATTGGCCAACACGACTTCGGAAATATTCAACTGGTTCAGACGGCATTGTGCCAGCAACTCGTCGCAGTTTTTGTATGGATACGGCACATCGGCATTTTCCTGCGCCTCTTGTGCAAACCCTTCGTCTGTTACGACAAAACCGCCGCCGACCGAATAATAAATCTGCTCTTTCAGCTTCTGGCCGTCTGAATGGTAGGAGATAAAGTTCAGGCCGTTCGGATGTTTGGGCAACACTTTGTCGCCGCGGATATCCAAATCTTTTTCGGGATTGAAGGCCATTTCGCGGCCGTTGAGTTTTAAAACGTGTTGCGTGCGGATGCGTTCCAAGCGTTGGGGGATGTCTGCCAGCGGAATATCGTGCGGCAGGCTGCCTTCCAAACCGAGCAATAATGCGTCGAATGTGCCGTGTCCGATACCAGTCAAGGCAAGCGAGCCGTACACTTCAATGACAATGCGCGCCACTTGTGTGTCCAAGTTTTCGGCATGCAGCAAATCGGCAAAGGCGGCTGCGGCCTTCATCGGGCCGACGGTGTGCGAGCTGGACGGGCCGATGCCGATTTTGAAAATATCAAAGATGCTGATCATAATTTTCCTATTATTGTGTGTGCGGGCTGGCTGTTTTTCAGACGGCCTTAAGGCCTAAAGAGGAATCTTTTGCACCGCTTGCCAATGCAAGTACCAAATGTCCGACAGTCATCAAAGGATCGCCTGCTTCCGGCGAGGTGTATTTCAGCGTCAGCGGTTTTTTACGCAAGGGTTCGTAACGGCTGACTCTACAATGCGTGTCTTCCAAACTTGTAGAACCGGAGCGGTATCTGTATGCCAACAGCCGTAAATCGTTCAAGTCCATCTTCATGCCGTTGTCTAACAATTCGCGCAACTGGTTTTCCCAGGCAATATCGTTGCTTCCGTCTTTAATGGCAATCAAGATGGACTTTTCGAGGATTTTTTTGATGTGCTGATTCAAGGAACGGATTGGGAAATGCCCCAGCCACAACAAATCGGTCTCTGCAAATTGTGCGGAAAACTGCTCGATAAACCAGGAATGTAAACCTCGATAATTCGGCGAATGAAACAGGGTTGATTCAACCTTGTTGCCATCTTTATCCAACATGTAATGGCAGCCGATAATCACGCTGCAAGATTCGGCAGCCCATCTGGGAATAATGACTTTAGGGGTAAAGAGCGTTTCGAGGCGTTGCTCGGTAAATTGAGTGGTGAAATCAGGGTTGTATTGCAACGATGTCGGCAAATAGCCGCGCCAAAGATACATGCCGATCTTGTATTCACCGATGACATCCAAGAGTTGTTCCAGCATGGTACGGCTAGGACATGAAATAAATTCGTCCGCATCCAGCGGAAAAACGAAATCTATCGCTTCATCTTTTGCTACAAGCTGCTTCATAAGCAGGTTTACCAATTGGTCTTGATTGAACTTGAGCGCTTGATATTGATAGATAAATACCGGTAAACCTTCTTCTTTCAATTGAATCAGGATTTCCCTTGTGCCATCGCTGCTGCCATGATCGATGATGTGCATTTCATCCATCAGCTCGAGATTATGACGGACAAACGATTCGATCACGTCGTTTTCGTTGCGCACCATACTGATGCTGATTAATTTTTTTCTCATAAATTACGCAATGTATTGAGATGTTTTAATATTTTTCAGACGGCCTCTATCCAATCGGCAATCCGTTTTTCAACGGATTCGGCATTCAGCCCCAAATCGGCTAAGAGTTTTTTCGGGTCGCCGTGTTCGGTAACTTTGTCTTCTACACCCAGCAGCAATACCGGTTTGCAAATGCCGTGTTTCGCCAACACTTCCAACACCGCGCTGCCTGCGCCGCCTGGTTCGGCATTCTCTTCAACGGTAACGATGTAATCGTGGCTTTGTGCAAGATGGACGATCAGCTCTTCGTCTATCGGTTTGACAAAGCGCATATCGGCAACGGTCGCGTTCAGCTTGTCGGCGGCGGTCAATGATGGGGCAACCATGCTGCCAAAGGCGATAACGGCAATTTTCTCGCCTTCTCGACGGATGATGCCTTTGCCGATTTCAACGGTTTCCAGGCCGTCTGAAATGGTTGCGCCCGTGCCTGTACCGCGCGGATAACGGACGGCGGACGGCGAATTTGCCTGATAGCAAGTTGAGAGCAGCAGGCGGCATTCGTTTTCGTCACTTGGTGCGGCAATAATCATGTTCGGCACGCAGCGCAAAAAGCTCAAGTCGTACAAACCGGCATGGGTCGGGCCGTCTGCACCGACAATACCTGCGCGGTCGATGGCGAACAAAACAGGCAGGTTTTGCAAGGCAACGTCGTGTACCAACTGGTCGTAAGCGCGTTGCAGGAAAGTGGAGTAAATCGCTACGACAGGCTTGATGCCTTCGCACGCCAAACCGCCGGCAAAGGTAACGGCGTGTTGCTCGGCAATACCGACGTCAAAATAGCGGTCGGGGAATTGCTGTTCAAACTCAACTAAGCCGCTGCCCTCGCGCATGGCTGGCGTGATGGCAACCAAACGCTCGTCCGCCGCCGCTTGGTCGCACAGCCATTGGCCGAACACTTGCGTATAAGTCGGTTTGGCCGCGGCAGGTTTCACTTCCGGGGCAGGAGCTTCGCTCGGCAGCTTGGCGACAGCGTGGTATTTGACGGGGTCGTTTTCGGCGAATTTGTAGCCGTTGCCTTTTTTGGTGATGACGTGCAACAACTGAGGGCCTTTGCGGCCGCGCAAGTCTTTTAATACATCGACCAGATTTTCAACGTTGTGTCCGTCCACCGGGCCTGTGTAACGGAAACCGAAGTTTTCAAACAAAGACAGCGACTGCTTGGCGTGTTCCGCTTCGCCTGCCAAGGTTTTGATTTTGTTTTCGACTTTTTGGGCAAGCTCCATCGCGCCGGGCAATTTGTCCAATACTTTGCTCGATTGTGCTTTGATGGTACTCAACAGGCCGTGCATATCGCGCACGACGTTGCTGGCGAGGTATTTCGGCAACGCGCCGACATTGGGGGAAATCGACATTTCGTTGTCGTTGAGGATGACCAGCAAATCGACATCCATATCGCCTGCACAGTTCAGGGCTTCAAACGCCTGACCCGCCGTCATGGCACCATCGCCGATGATGGCGACGCTGCGGCGGTTGTTGCCCAACCGTTTGTCCGCAACGGCCATGCCCAATGCCGCGCCGATGGATGTGGAAGAATGGCCTACGCCGAACGCGTCGTATTCCGACTCGCTGCGTTTCGGGAAACCGGCCAAACCGCCGTATTGGCGCATGGTGTGCATTTGATTTTTGCGGCCGGTGAGGATTTTGTGCGGATAGCTTTGATGGCCGACATCCCAGACCAAATGGTCTTCGGGCGTGTCGTACACATAATGCAGGGCCACCGTCAGCTCGACCGCGCCCAAGTTACTGGCGAAATGGCCGCCCGTCTTACCGACGGAATCCAACAGAAATTCGCGCAATTCGGCGGCGACTTGCGGCAGCTGTTTTTTCTCCAGACGGCGCAAATCCTGAGGCGTATCGATAATATCGAGCAAAGGGCTTGGGTTCATGATTTTTGGCGGTGATTTTTTGTGTAACGGACGATTATATCAAGAGATTGCACAACTTGTTACAAATGCTTTCAGACGGCCCGAACCTTTATCCTTTATAATACTGCCAACTGAAAACACAAGGCCGTCTGAAATGACCCAAAACGCAAACAACCTCTGCTGGCTCGATATGGAAATGACCGGCCTCAACCCGGAACACGACCGCATTATCGAAGTCGCCATGATCATTACCGACTCCGATTTGAACGTACTGGCGCAATCGGACGTATACGTCATCCATCAAAGCGACGAATTGCTCGACGGCATGGACGAATGGAACACTGCCACCCACGGCCGCACCGGCCTGACCCAACGCGTGCGCGAATCCAAACTGACCGAAGCCGAAGTCGAGCAAAACCTGCTGGACTTCATGTCCGCATGGATACCCGAGAAATCCACGCCCATGTGCGGCAACTCCATCCATCAAGACCGCCGCTTCATGGTCAAATATATGCCGCGTTTGGAAGCCTATTTCCACTACCGCAACTTAGACGTATCCACGCTGAAAGAATTGGCAAAACGCTGGAATCCGGCCGTTGCCAAAAGCGTGGTCAAACGCGGTTCGCACAAGGCATTGGACGACATCCTCGAAAGTATCGAAGAAATGCGTCATTATCGCGAGCATTTCCTCAAACTCCCTTCCGAACAATAATCTTAAGGCCGTCTGAAACCGGTTTTACACCGTTCAGACGGCCTGATCGGCTTCCTTCATCTCATGAAAATCACCAAAATCTTTACCTTCGATTCCTCGCACATGCTCGACGGGCATGACGGCAAATGCCAAAACCTACACGGCCACACCTACAAACTCGAAATCACCGTCTCCTCGCCCGTTATCCAAGGCGGCGCAAAAGACGGCATGGTGATGGACTTTACCGACCTGAAAGCCATCGTCAAACAACACATTACAGACCCGTTCGACCATGCCTTCATCTATCACGGCAACAACGAACGCGAAAGCCAAATCGCCGCACTTTTGGAAGGCTGGAACATGAAAACCCTGCGCCTGCCCTGCCGCACCACAGCCGAAAACATGAGCGTAGAAATGTATGGCCGTCTGAAAAACGCCGGTATCAAAGTGTGCAGCGTGAAATTATGGGAAACGCCGACTTCGTGTGCGGAATATGAAGGGGAATAAACCGTCGCCCTCTATTTTTCAGACTGTCTGTTCCCCCAACACATCCATACGCTAAACATCAAAAGGAATCCTCATGAAACTCCTCTCCACCCTCCTCGTCCTCTTCGTCGCTGTCGAACATTTCTACATCGCCTGGCTCGAAATGACGCAAATCCCAAGCGAAAAAGCGTCAGAGCTGTTCAACATGCCTTACGAATTTATGGAACAAAAACGCGTGCAAACCCTATTTTCCAACCAAGGCCTGTACAACGGCTTCCTCGCCATTGGCTTGGTATGGGCGCGCTTTGCTGCACCCGACAACGCCGTTTACGGCGCGACCATCCTGTTCCTCGGCTTTGTCCTCATCGCCGCCGCATGGGGCGCGTTTTCGTCCGGTAACAAAGGCATTTTGTTCAAACAAGGCTTGCCGGCATTTTTGGCCGCCGCAGCCGTCATTGCCGCTTAAGCACACACCAGCCATTCTTTCCTATTGAACTGACAGAAAGAATGGCTGCCTCAACCGATTTCTCAAAACGCTTCACGACAACAATTCAATCCCGCACACCTAATATTCATGACCATTCACATCACGCCGAACAATCCCCAATACCGCATTGTCGAAATCTTTGAAAGCCTGCAAGGCGAAGGCTGGAATACAGGCATGCCCGCCGTTTTCATCCGCCTGGGCAAATGCAATCTTGCGTGCAGCTGGTGCGATACCGACTACCTCAAATTCGGCATGATGAGCCTGTCCGATATTTTGGGCCGTCTGAAAACCTACACGGCGCGCAACATCATTATTACCGGCGGCGAACCCACCATCCAACCGCATTTGGATACCCTGCTCAACGCACTCAAAGCCGAAGGCTATTTTCTGTGTATCGAAACCAACGGCCTCAACCCCGCGCCGCCGCAAATCGACTACGTTGCTACCAGCCCTAAGGCCTGCTACGCCGCCAAATATCAATCTAGTTGCATCGAGAAAGCTAATGAAGTGCGCATTGTTGCCGACGGCGATGTCATTGCGTTTTGCCAAGAGATGGAACGCAAAATCCTCGCCCAACATTACTACCTCTCGCCTTGCGAGCAAGAAGGTGTGATGAATATCTACGACACCATCCGCCAAATCGGTGTGTTAAACAGCCGACCCGATGCACTCGTACATTGGCAATTGAGCGTACAAACGCATAAATGGGCAGGAATAGAATAATTCGTTTGAAATCAATTAAAAACAAAATCTTTACAAAATATTGAATGTAAATACCATTCGATATCCGACCAAATGAACTGCTGGCAAAGCTCTCAGGCCGTCTGAAAACCCTATTTCAGACGGCCTTTTTTATTACAAACCTCTTGACCGATTACATAAGATTACGTAAAGTGTGCAACAGTTTTCATAAATTGGTAAAACCAATTTACCTGATAACTGGTTGCATCTAAAAAAAATAGCAATCCTTATTCGAAAAACATTAACTACTCAACACATCGCATCAAACCGCCATTGATTGACGGTTATGATGCTTGTTGCCCCGAGGATAATCCCATGGCTCTCTTTCTCAGTATTTTTCCCATCGTGCTGCTGATCTGGCTGATGGTTAAGAAAAACAGTATGCCGTCCTACGTCGCGTTGCCGATTACCGCCGCGCTGATTTATGCCATCAAACTGTTTTATTTCGGCGACGACGCCATGTTGCTCAACGCAACAGCCGCGTCCGGCCTCGTCTCTACCCTGACCCCGATTACCGTAATTTTCGGTGCCATTATGTTTAACCGCATGATGGAAACCACCGGCTGTATCGATGTCATCCGCAAATGGCTGGCCACCATCAGCCCGAATCCGATTGCCCAGTTGATGATCATCGGCTGGTCTTTCGCCTTTATGATTGAAGGCGCATCCGGTTTCGGCACACCTGCCGCCATTGCCGCGCCAATCCTGATGAGCTTGGGCTTCAACCCATTAAAAGTAGCCATCTTCACTTTGGTCATGAACTCCGTACCCGTATCCTTCGGTGCAGTAGGTACCCCGACTTGGTTCGGCTTCGCGCCTTTGGGCTTGGATCAAAAGAGCATTATGGAAATCGGTATGCAAACCGGCGTAATGCACTTCTTTGCTGGTTTCATCATCCCTGTGATCGGCTTGAGCTTCATCGTACCTTGGGCTGAAATCCGCAAAAACTTGGGCTTCATCGGTATCGCCGTATTCTCCTGTACCCTTCCTTACGTTGCATTGGCGATGGTCAATGAAGAATTCCCATCTCTGGTTGCCGGCGCAATCGGCCTGATGGTATCCGTATTCGCCGCAAACCGCGGCTGGGGCTTGAGCAAAGATTACGCCAAAGACCCGAATGCAGAAAAAGTACCTTTCGCACAAGTTGCCAAAGCACTGGCTCCTTTGGGTATGCTGATCGGCATGCTGGTGATAACCCGTATCAAACAGCTGGGCATCAAAGGCCTGCTGACCAGCAAAGAAGAATGGTTCAGCTTCCAACTGCCGTTTGATTTGTCCAAAATCACCGTCAGCGACTCCCTGACCATCACCTTCGGCAACATCTTCGGCCAAGGCGTAAACGCTTCCTACCAAACCCTCTACGTTCCGGCTTGGATTCCGTTTGTCTTCACCGTTTGGATTTGCATCCTGCTGTACAAAACCAAATTCAAAGATGCGTGGTCTTTCTACGCTGCAACCTTCAACCAAACCAAAAAACCTCTGCTTGCCCTGATGGGTGCATTGATTATGGTTCAACTGATGATGGTTGGCGGTGACGACTCCATGGTGAAAATCATCGGTAAAGAATTTGCCAATATGGCTGGCGAACACTGGGTGTACTTCTCCCCATACCTGGGCGCAATCGGTGCATTCTTCTCCGGATCCAACACTGTATCCAACTTGACCTTTGGTCCGATTCAACAACAAATCGCGCTTGATACCGGCCTGTCCGTTACCCTCATCCTCGCCCTGCAATCCGTTGGCGGCGCAATGGGTAACATGGTCTGCATCAACAACATCATCGCCGTATGCAGCGTGTTGAACGTAAACAACGCCGAAGGCGCGATCATCAAGAAAACTGTCATCCCGATGAGCATCTATGGCGTCATCGCCGTGACTATCGCTTCAATTTTCTTCTTGTAAACCGCTTCATATCAAAGGCCGTCTGAATATTCAGACGGCCTTTTTTGTATTCTTTTGCTATATTTCTTAAAGAATCATTAATGTATATATTCCGCAACAATCCGCATAGCCACTTTGCAACACCAAATTACAAACAACTTTCTATTAATAAACAATCGGGTAAGCATAAGTAAACACTGTTTTGCAATTTACCTAATTGTCACTACCACCAAAACGCCTACAATATGCTTCATCTGCAAACGAAAACCCTTTCTCACTTTGCAAGATAACACACAACCCTCATATGGAGCTTAGATCATGAAATTACTTTCTGTTATCACTGCAGCCGCATTGGCTACTGTTTCCTTCTCTGCTGCCGCTGCACCTGCCGGCTTCGTTTCTTACCATTGTGACGGTGGCAAATCACTGAACGTGATGTACGGCTTTGACCGTAGTGGCCGTGCAGTTACTGCTGACGTAAACGCCGGTGGCAAAAAAGCCTCTTTGGTTGTCAACAAAAAACGTTCTGACAGCACTGGCACTACTTTCACCAACCGTCAAGGTTATGCAATGTCTGCCGGTTTCATCGACAAAAACACCCACACTACTTCTGAAGTAGTTGGCGTGAACGCCCCTAACGGCTCATTCCTGGTGAAAAACTGCGAACCACGTCCACGTTAATCCCAGTTTTCCTATTTAACCGAATCATCCCGGTTTAATCAAAGGCCGTCTGAAAAACAATTTTCAGACGGCCTTTTGATTCAAACCTATAAAAAAGAGCGTGTACCGTACACGCTCTTTTTGTTTGTCCCCCGCTTAAATACGCATCGGCATTACGATGTATTTGAAGTTCGGATTATTCGGTACGGTAAACAGCGTTGAACGGTTGGCATCGCCAAAAGCAAGCTGCATATCGTCGGAGTGGATGTTACGCAACACATCCATCAGGTAGCCGATGTTAAAGCCGACTTCGAGTTCGCCACCTTGGTAGGCGATTTCGAGTTCTTCGCGGGCTTCTTCCTGCTCGTTGTTGCTGCACACGACGCTCAAGAGGCCGGGTTGCAGGAACAGGCGCGCGCCGCGGAATTTTTCGTTGGCAAGGATGGCGGCACGTTCAAGCGCGCCCAAAAGTTGGGTACGGGAAACGAGGAAGATTTTGTCGTTATCCAGCGGGATGACGCGGTTGAAGTCGGGGAATTTGCCGTCGATGACTTTGCTGACGATGGTCGTGCCGTTGCATTGGAAGCGTACTTGGTTGTTGAGCAGCTCGACGCTGATGGGTTCGGACGGGTTGTTCAGCAGTTTGAAGAGTTCCAAAACGGTTTTGCGCGGCAGGATGACTTCGGTTTTGGGCAGTTCGGCTTCGATTTGGCTGGCGGCGTAGGCAAGGCGGTGGCCGTCGGTGGCGACGAGGCGCAGTTGGTTGCCTTCAACCTGCATCAGCAAGCCGTTGAGGTAGTAGCGGATGTCTTGTACTGCCATGCTGTATTGGACTTGCGAAAGCATGGTTTTGAAAGTCTCCTGCGACAGGGAAAACGCGGCGCTGATGTCTTCGCCGACGCTCATCAGCGGGAAGTCTTCGGCAGGCAGGGTTTGCAGGGCGAAGCGTGATTTGCCTGCACGCAGGGTCAGACGGTTGTCCGCCCAGTCGAGCGAAACGATGGCGCTGTCGGGCAAGGCGCGCAGGATGTCTTGGAATTTTTTGGCATTGGTGGTGATGCGGAAGTCGCCTGCCTGACTTTCCGGGCCGGCCGTGTTGATTTGGATTTCCAAGTCGGTCGCCAGGAGTTTGGTTTGACCGTCTTTGCTTTCGAGCAGGACGTTGGAGAGGATGGGCAGGGTATGGCGGCGTTCGACGATACCGGTAACGGCTTGCAGCGGCTTGAGCAGACTGTCGCGGTCGGCTTGTAAAATCAGCATGGTCAATTCCTTTTGAATCGGTTATTTCGGGTGTTTTTGAATCGGGTTCGGCGGACGCGATGGTTGATTCGCCGCCGTTAAAATCAATGTGTATTTGCGTTTTCAGACGACCTTTTAAGAGAGGGGTCGTCTGAAAGCCGGTTCTGACTCAGTTTTGAATCAGAATCAGGAGTTTTTCGTAATCTTGCGCCAACTCGGGATCTTCTTCGCGCAGTTTTGCTACGGCTTTCACGCCGTGCATGACGGTCGTGTGGTCGCGTCCGCCGAACGCGTCGCCGATGGACGGCAGGCTGAGGGTGGTCAACTCCTTGGTCAGGCTCATGGCGACTTGACGCGGACGGGCAATGTTGCGCGTGCGCTTTTTACCAAGTATGTCGCTGATTTTAATACGGTAATATTTGGCAGTCGCGTCGATAATGGTGTCGGCAGTAATGATTTTGTGTTTTTCGGCGATGATATCCTGCAAAGCCGTGCGCGCCAAATCCATGTCGATGACGGGGCGGTTCATAAAGCGGCTGCTGGCACTGACGCGGTTGAACGCGCCTTCCAGTTCGCGCACGTTGGAACGAATCAGGTTGGCGACAAACAATGCGGCTTCGTCTTCAATGCTGATGCCTGCCGCTTCTGCCTTTTTCTGCAAAATCGCCACGCGCATTTCCAGCTCGGGCGGCTCGAGTTCCAAAGTCAAACCCCATGAGAAACGTGACTTGAGACGGTCGTCCATGCCTTCGATTTTGGCAGGCAATACGTCACACGTCAGGATGAGCTGTTTTTTCTCGTTGTGGAAATGGTTGTACAGATAGAAGAATTCTTCCATCGTACGGTCTTTGCCTTTGATGAACTGAATATCGTCGATAATCAGCAGATCGTATTGTTTGTATTGTTGCTTGAACACATCGTAAGTGTTGTTGCGCACCGCCTTCATAAAGCTGCGGATATAGTCGTCCGAGTGCATATAGCGCACTTTGGCATCGGGGCGGTTTTTCAGCAATTCGTTGCCGATGGCCTGCACCAAGTGTGTTTTACCCAAACCCGTGCTGCCGTATAAGAAAAACGGGTTGTAGCCCTGCCCCGGATTTTCAGCAATCGCTTGGGCGGCTGCGGCGGCAAGGCGGTTGCCCTTACCTTCCACCAAAGTTTCAAATGTATAGTCACGCGACAGATTGGTTTGCTCGTAGCGCGCTTCTTCCGCATCGTGTTGCGCGTCGGTTTTGGCTTTGGCAACCGCTTTAGACTCAGCCGGAGCGGCAGTTTGCACTTGAGGCTCATGCGGCAGGTTTTTCATGCGCTGCGCCAAAATCTCGGCAGCCGTCTTGGCTGTGGCAGGTTTGGACACCGTTTCAGACGGCCTGTCTTCTTCTACTGCCGCATCAGTTTGCAAAGGCATTTGAACAGGCTCTACACACTCTTCAACTTCAATGACTTCTTGCACTTGCACCGGCGCAACAGCCTGAGCCGCCATTTCATAATGCGTACCTACGCCCGGCTTAAACGCAAATACAGCCTGCTGAGGCACCAATTCGGCACGCACGGCATCAATTTTGGCGGCAAACTGGCTTTTGAGCATATTGCAGGCAAATTGGTTTTTACCATACACCACCCATACGCCATTTTCTTCGCCCACGGTCAAAGGCGCAATCCATTGCGCAAACTGCCCGGCAGGCAACATTTCGTGAAGGCGGCAAAGGCACAGCGGCCAAAATTCAGCTAACGTCATGAGATTAAGCTCGGAAAATGGAAGATTTGGGAAATACAAGAAGGCAGAGCAGACAGGCAATCCGATAAAAATCAAATTTTTACAATACTCCCGCTGCTTTCAGACGGCCTTGCGCACAGAGAAAAGCAAGGTTGGGCGATTATACCCATTCCGCTCTTTTTTATCCACAACCGCCGCAAAATTTTATCCACAAATTCTATTAATGCATAAAACCCGTTGTCACACTTTGGCCAACGAAAAGTTTTTATATTGATTGACAAAAGCGGCAAATTGGAGTGTAATTCACGGTTTAATTATCTACCAATTTTTAGGAAACATCATGAAACGCACTTATCAACCTTCCGTTACCAAACGCAAACGCACCCACGGCTTCTTGGTTCGCTCCAAAACCCGCGGTGGTCGCGCAGTATTGGCTGCCCGTCGCGCCAAAGGCCGCAAACGCCTGGCTGTATAATTTTGAATTACGGCTTCTCGAAGCAGTATCGCTTATTAAAAACGGATGATTTTTCATCCGTTTTTGCGTTGAAAAACCGACGCAGCCGCGATTTGCTGCAAGTCTCCCAGTCCGCAGACAACACGCTCGGCCATCCGCGCCTTGGTTTGGTCGTCAGCAAAAAGACCGCCAAACGCGCCCATGACCGCAATTACATGAAGCGCGTCATCCGCGACTGGTTCAGGCTGAATCAACACCAACTGCCGCCGCATGATTTTGTTGTGCGCGTGCGTCAGGCGTTTAATCGGGAAACCGCCCCTGAAGCCCGAGACCAACTTGCCCAGCTGATGAAAAAACGCCGATGAATACCCTGCTTTCCAAGCTCTTCCTTGCACTCATCCGCTTTTACCAATACTGCATCAGCCCCCTCATTCCGCCGCGCTGCCGCTATACCCCGACCTGTTCACAATACGCAGTCGAAGCCGTCAAAAAATACGGCGCATTCAAAGGCGGATGGCTGGCAATCAAACGCATCGCACGATGCCATCCTTTCGGCGGACACGGCCATGACCCTGTTCCATAATGCTGCTGTCAACCATTTAAAGAACACGATTTCCTTTAATTTCCCGTCGGTTTCTATATAATGCCGTCTGAAGCAGTTTTCATCTCGATTACCTATCCGTCAATTCCAGGAATCTCTTATGGATTTTAAAAGACTAATGGCGTTTTTTGCCATTTCAGTGGCAATTTTTGCCGGCTGGGAACATTTTTTCCCCAGCCCCAAACCTAATCCGGCGCAACAAGCCGCGCAACAGCAAACGGCCACTGCTCCGGCAAAAGCCGCTGCCGAAGCCGCGCTTGCCCCGGCTTCTCCTATTACCGTTACCACAGACACAGTTAAAGCCGTCATCGATGAGAAAAGCGGCGACCTGCGTCAGCTGACCCTCTTGCAATACAAAGCAACCGGCGACGAACACAAACCTTTCGTCCTGTTTAACGACGGCAAGGAATACACCTACGTTGCCCAATCCGAGCTTTTGGACGCACAAGGCAACAACGTTCTGAAAGGCATCAGCTTTACCGCTCTGCAAAAACAATACAGTTTGGAAGGCGACAAAGTTGAAGTCCGCTTGAGCGCACCTGAAACCAACGGCCTGAAAATCAACAAAGTTTATACTTTCACCAAAGGCAGCTACTTGGTTAACGTCCGCTTTGACATTACCAACAGCAACGGCCAACCTATCAACCTGAGCGCAGACTACCGCATCGTCCGCGACCACAGCGAACCCGAAGGCCAAGGCTACTTCACCCGCTCTTACGTCGGCCCGGTGGTTTATACCCCTGAAGGCGGCTTCCAAAAAGTCAGCTTCTCTGATTTGGACGACGATGCCAAATCCGGCAAATCCGAAGCCGAATACATCCGCAAAACGCCGACCGGCTGGCTCGGCATGATTGAACACCATTTCATGTCCACTTGGATTTTGCAGCCTAAAGACGGCCAAAGCGTTTGCACCGCAGGCGACTGCCGTATCGACATCAAACGCCGCAACGACAACTTGTACAGCGCAAGCGTCAGCGTGCCTTTAGCCGCCATCCAAGCCGGTACAAAAGCCGAAACCGCTATCAACCTGTATGCCGGTCCGCAAACCACTTCCGTTATCGCCAACATCGCCGACAAACTGCAACTGGCCAAAGACTATGGCAAAGTACACTGGTTCGCCTCCCCGCTCTTCTGGCTCTTGAACCAACTGCACAACATCATCGGCAACTGGGGCTGGGCAATCATCGTTTTGACCATCATCGTCAAAGCCGTACTGTATCCATTGACCAACGCCTCTTACCGCTCTATGGCAAAAATGCGTGCTGCCGCACCTAAATTGCAAGCCATCAAAGAGAAATACGGCGATGACCGCATGGCGCAACAACAAGCCATGATGCAGCTTTACAAAGACGAGAAAATCAATCCGCTGGGCGGCTGTCTGCCTATGCTGTTGCAAATCCCCGTCTTCATCGGCCTGTACTGGGCATTGTTCGCCTCCGTAGAATTGCGCCAAGCGCCTTGGTTGGGTTGGATTACCGACTTGAGCCGTCCGGATCCTTTCTACATCCTGCCTTTGATTATGGCGGCGACCATGTTTGCACAAACTTATCTGAATCCGCCGTCAACCGACCCTATGCAGGCGAAAATGATGAAAGTCATGCCTTTGATTTTCTCCATCATGTTCTTCTTCTTCCCTGCCGGTTTGGTTCTGTACTGGGTAGTCAACAACCTCTTGACTATCGCCCAACAATGGCACATCAACCGCAGCATCGAAAAACAACGCGCCCAAGGCGAAGTCGTTTCTTGATAAAAGCTTAGGCAACACAAAGGCCGTCTGTTGTTCAGACGGCCTTTTTTATTTCCCCAAACAAATACAGTTTGAAATTGAACCCAATCCAGTTTTAAGCGGCATGCAACACAAAAATCGTCGGGCGTTTTTTCAAATTCGGCATTTCTTTTCTTTTCCGCCACTGCGCAATCGGCTGGCTGATGATTTCCTGTGTCGGCAAAGTTAAGTCCGTAGCCACGCATAATCGCGTTTCAGGATGCAGGTTTTCCACCGCATCAGCCAACAACGCATCGTTGCGATACGGCGTTTCGATAAACAGCTGCGTTTCATTCTGCTGGCGCGAACGTTGTTCCAAAGCCTTCAAACGCTGAATCCGCTCATTTTTTTCAGACGGCAAATAACCCTTAAACGCAAAGTTCTGACCATTCGCGCCCGAAGCCATCAGCGCCAGCAACAAACTGGACGGCCCGACCAAAGGTCGTACTTCAAAACCGTGTTTATGCGCCAACGCCACCAAATTCGCGCCCGGGTCGGCAACAGCCGGGCAACCTGCCTCGCTGACAATACCCATACTGCGCCCTTCTTGCAAAGGTTTCAGCAATTCCGGCAAAGTCTTCAAATCCGTGTGTTCATTCAGCGTTTGCAGATTCAGCTCGCGGATAGGCGTAGTTACGCCCAAATGTTTCAAATGCGCGCGCGCTGTTTTTTCCGCTTCCACGACAAAATCCGTCAGCCCGACAATCGCCTGTTGCTCATGCGGCAACAGGCATGGCGTATCAGGCGCACCCAAAGGGGTAGGAATCAAATACAAAATCGGTTTCATTCTTGCAGCTCCAAAAAATCTCAGGCCGTCTGAACACATTCAGACGGCCTCAAACTATAAAACTTCCACACCTTCGTTTTTCAAAAAATCAATCAGACGGAAAATCGGAAGACCGATCAAAGCATTTGGGTCCGTACTTTCAATACGCTCCAACAAAGCAGCGCCCAAACCCTCGCTCTTCGCCGCACCGGCACAATAAACCGCATCCGGCTCGCGTTCCAAATATCGGCTGATTTGTTCCTGCGACAACTGGCGCATGGTAACCACCGTATGATCGACATGATGCTGAACCTTGCCCGTGGCAGTATTCAAAAGCACGATTGCACTGTAAAATTCAATCCGTTTTCCACTTAAGTTTTCCAGCATCTGTTGTGCATTTGCGACGTTCATCGGTTTGCCCAATTGACGTCCTTCGCACCATGCGACTTGGTCTGCGCCGATAATCAGCGCGGCAGGAAAAGCTGCCGCCAATGAACGGGCTTTGCCTTTAGCCAAACGCAGCGCCGTTTCGCCCGCATGCTCGCCCGCAATAGGCGTTTCGTCAAAATCAGGCGATGCCGTCTGAAAATCGACACCCAAACGGCGAAGCTGTCCGCAACGGAAAACCGAAGTCGACCCTAAAACCAAAGGCAGTTTTACTTCCATATTTTTACTTAAAAACATTGACGTTAGACCGCCGAAATTATATCATACTCCGTTTATGTCATACCCTAATTTGATTGACCCAGAAGTTTTCGCCGCCGAAGGGCAGAATCTGCAAGGCAGCTTCCTGCTCGAAGAATTGGATGAACGAGTAAGTTCGCACGATTATCCGGCCGACAAACAGACGCGCGTGTCGTTTACGCTGCAAGGCGGCCGCGACCGGCTGCAACGTCTGTTTCTCGATTTGAACGTCAAAGCCGACATGCCCCTGATTTGCCAGCGCTGCATTACGCCCATGCCGTTTCTGCTCGATGAAACCAGCCGTATCGTCCTGTTTGCCGATGAAGAGAGTTTGGACGAAGCCATGCTTGCCGATGAAGAATTGGAAGGCATGCTGCTCGAAAAAGAGCTTGACGTGCGGACTCTGGTTGAAGACCAAATCCTGATGTCGCTCCCTTTCTCCCCTCGACACGAAGACTGCGACAACAATGGAACACTGGACGAAGTCAATCGGGACAAACCAAACCCCTTCGCTGTTTTAGCAGGTTTGAAAAGCAGTTAATTAGGACACAGTTTATTTATCTAGGAGCTTGAAATGGCCGTTCAACAAAACAAAAAATCCCCTTCTAAACGCGGTATGCACCGTTCACACGACGCTCTGACTGCGCCTTCTCTGTCTGTCGACAGCGCAACTGGTGAAGTGCATCGTCCACACCACATTTCTCCAAACGGTATGTACCGTGGCCGTAAAGTGGTAAAAGCTAAAGGCGAATAATCCGTTCGTCTGACTGAAAAAGCCAGAATATTGCCATGCAATGACTGGCTTTTTTGCATTGCACCCTGTATTTTCCTCTTCGGAAGCACACCATGAAACGTAAAATCTGGTACACCTACGACGACATCCACCGCGTAATCAAAGGATTGGCGGAAAAAATCCAAAACTCCGGCACCAAATACGATGCCATGATTGCCATTGGCGGCGGCGGTTTCATCCCTGCCCGCATGTTGCGCTGCTTCTTGGAAATCCCGATTTACGCCGTGACCACAGCCTACTACGACAACGATCACGAAGGTCAAGTGACCGAGGAAGTGAAAAAGGTCCAATGGCTCGATCCCGTTCCCGATGTACTGAAAGGCAAAAACGTACTGGTTGTTGACGAAGTAGACGACAGCCGCGTTACCATGGAATTTTGCCTGACCGAATTGCTGAAAGAAGATTTCGGCACCATCGGCGTGGCAGTATTGCATGAAAAAATTAAAGCCAAAGTCGGCAGAATTCCCGAAGGCGTCCCTTATTTCAGCGGCATCACCGTTGAAGACTGGTGGATCAACTATCCTTGGGACGCGCTGGACATCGACGAACACAACAAATTGGCCGCGCAAAACCAATAAATCTGGCACGACCGTCGCAACAAGCCTTTTCATCTGATTTTCAATTCAATCTCCTGAAAATCAGATGAGTGTGCTTGTCCTATTGTCTGAGGCCGTCTGAAACACACAAACCGGAGAACAACATGATTACACTGGCCGTAGATGCCATGGGCGGAGATGCAGGCCTTGCGATTACCGTCCCCGGTGCAGTGGATTTCCTAAAACAACAATCCGACGTACATCTGATTATGGTCGGAGATGAAGCAGCAGTCCGCCAAGCATTAAGCTCGGCAGGCGCACCTATGGACCGCATTACCGTCTGCCATGCAGCGCAAGTCGTCGAAATGGATGAAGCGCCGCAATCCGCGCTGAAAAACAAAAAAGAATCATCCATGCGCATCGCCATCAACCAAGTCAAAGAAGGCAACGCGCAAGCCGCCGTATCGGCAGGCAATACCGGCGCACTGATGGCGACCGCCCGATTCGTCCTCAAAACCATTCCCGGCATTGAGCGTCCTGCCATCGCTAAATTCCTGCCTTCCGACAGCGAACACGTTACCCTGGCTTTGGATTTGGGAGCTAACGTCGACTGTACGCCCGAACAACTGGTTCAATTTGCCATCATCGGCAGCGAGCTGGTACACGCGTTGCACCCAGAAAAAGGCAGCCCGCGCGTCGCCCTTTTGAACGTCGGTACAGAAGACATCAAGGGTACGGATGCCGTCAAACAAACCTTTAAACTGTTGAGCAGCAGCAAACTCAACTTTATCGGCAATATCGAAAGCAACGGCGTTTTATATGGCGAAGCCGATGTCGTTGTCGCAGACGGGTTTGTCGGCAACGTTATGCTCAAAACCATCGAAGGCGCAGTTAAATTCATGAGCGGCGCCATCCGCCGTGAATTCCAAAGCACCCTGTTCAACAAACTTGCCGCCATTGCCGCCCTGCCCGCACTCAAAGGCTTGAAAGGCAAATTGGATCCGCGCAAATTTAACGGCGCCATCCTACTTGGTTTACGCGGTATTGTGATTAAGAGCCACGGTGGAACCGACGAAGTCGGCTTCCGTTATGCTTTGGAAGAGGCCTACCACGAAGCCAAATCTGCCGGCCTCGCTCAAATCGAACAAGGCGTAGCCACCCAGTTGGCCGCTTTGGAAGCCGCCAAAGCAGCAGCCGAACTGGAAGAAACCGCTGCTCTAACAACGGAAGCTTAAGGCTGATATACACAGGCCGTCTGAAACTTCAAAATGTTCAGACGGCCTGTTTTTATCTTTAATCACCGACTTCATTCTTAATATTGGGAATTTTCCCATTTTCGCTTACAATACCCGACTATCTGAATCAACTCTCTAAAAAGGCCGTTCTCATGCAATATGCCAAAATTTCCGGTACAGGCAGCTACCTTCCTGCCAACCGCGTCAGCAATGACGACCTTGCAAAAAAAGTGGACACTTCCGACGAGTGGATTACCACGCGTACAGGTATCAAATTTCGCCATATTGCAGACGACAGCGAAAAAACCAGCGACTTGGCCGCCGAGTCAGCGCGCCGCGCCTTGGCAGATGCCGATTTGCAGGCTGACGATATCGATCTGATTATCGTCGCCACAGCCACTCCCGATATGCAATTCCCTTCTACGGCAACCATCGTGCAGCAAAAATTGGGCATTGCCAACGGCTGCCCTGCCTTTGACGTACAAGCCGTGTGCGCCGGTTTTATGTATGCCCTGACCACTGCCAATGCCTACATCAAAAGCGGCATGGCGAAAAACGCTTTGGTCATCGGCGCGGAAACCTTCAGCCGCATCGTCGATTGGAACGACCGCACCACCTGCGTCCTCTTTGGTGATGGTGCTGGCGCGGTTGTCTTAAGCGCATCTGACGAACCGGGCATCATCCACGGCAAACTCAAAGCCGATGGCAACTACCTCGACCTTTTGAACGTCCCCGGACAAATCGCCAACGGCCAGGTTTGCGGTTCGCCCTACATCAGCATGGACGGCCCCGGCGTATTCAAGTTTGCCGTCAAAATGCTATCCAAAATCGCAGATGACGTTATCGAAGAAGCCGGTTACACCGCTGATCAAATCGATTGGATTGTGCCGCACCAAGCCAACAAGCGCATTATCGACTCTACCGCCAAACACTTGGGTTTGAGCATGGACAAAGTGATCTTGACCGTCCAAGACCACGGCAACACTTCCGCAGCCTCCATTCCGTTGGCACTGGATGTCGGCATTAAAAACGGCCAAATCAAACGCGGACAAAACCTCTTGCTCGAAGGCATCGGCGGCGGTTTTGCCTGGGGTGCGGTTTTAGTGAAATACTAACGATTGGGCCGTCTGAACACCTCTTTCAGACGGCCTATTCTGCTCAAACCCATGAAATCCCTAACGTTTGCACTCTGCATCAGCAGCCTGTTTTTAAGCATAACGGCTGTAATATTGCCCAAACTGGCAATTGCCTATCTCGCGCTAAGTGCATACGTTTTCCTGCTTTACTACCAAGACAAACAGCGCGCACGCAAGCACGGCAGGCGCATACCCGAAGCAAAATTGCACCTGCTCAACCTGCTTGGTGGCTGGCCGGGCGGTTATTGCGGCAGCCTCATATTCCGGCATAAAACCAGCAAACCCGGATTTGTCCGCACCTTCCGGCTGACCACCGCAACCAATACTGTCGCCACCCTCCTTCTGCTGGCAGACACCCTCAAACATTCAAACCAATAAGGAATTACCATGTCTTTCGCATTCTTCTTCCCCGGACAAGGCTCACAAAGCCTAGGCATGATGAACGGCTTTGCCGAGCAAGCCATCGTTAAAGCCACATTTGACGAAGCTTCCGCCGTATTGGGTCAAGACCTGTGGGCAATGATTAACGGCGAAGATGCCGAATTAATCGGACAAACCGTCAACACCCAGCCCATCATGCTGGCTGCCGGTATTGCCACCTACCGCGCCTACTTGGAAGCCGGTGGTAAAATCCCTTCAGTCGTTGCAGGTCACAGTCTCGGCGAATACACTGCCCTCGTCGCTGCCGGCGCATTGAATTTCGCAGACGCGGTCAAACTGGTCCGTCTGCGCGCCGAACTTATGCAATCTGCCGTACCGCAAGGCGTAGGCGCAATGGCCGCTATTTTGGGTTTGGAAGATGAACAAGTAAAAGCCATTTGTGCCGAAGCTGCACAAGGCGAAGTCGTTGAAGCCGTCAACTTCAACTCCCCCGGCCAAGTCGTGATTGCCGGCAATACCGCCGCAGTCGAACGCGCCATGGCCGCCTCCAAAGAAGCCGGAGCCAAACGCGCCCTGCCGCTGCCTGTTTCCGTACCCTCACATTGCAGCCTCATGCAGCCTGCAGCGGAAAAACTTGCCGAAGCACTGAAAGACATCACCATCAAACAACCGCAAATCCGCGTCATCCATAACGCCGATGTTGCCTCTTACGATGATGCCGACAAAATCAAAGATGCCTTGGTACGCCAACTGTACAGCCCGGTGCGCTGGACAGAAACCGTCAACGCGCTTGTTTCCGAAGGTATCACCGAATCCGCCGAATGCGGCCCCGGCAAAGTCCTCGCAGGCCTCGCCAAACGTATCAACAAAGAAGCCGTATGCAGCGCATTGACCAATGCCGATCAAGTGGCTGCATTTATCGAAGCCCACTAAAACGTTTTCAGACGGCCTTATCCTGTCAGGCAAGGCCGTCTGAAAAATCAGCCTACTCCAATCCGAATACATTATGAAAAAAACCATTATTCTTGCCGTTCCCTACATGTATGGACTGGATCAATGTATCGAAAAAAATCTGCGTTTTCTTGGTTTTGATGTCATTAATCTGTGCTATGACGACCGAGATTCCTATTACCCGAACTTGGGCAGCAGACTCAAAAGCCTCTACCACAAACACATCACCAAAGACGGCAACTATAAAAAATACCTCAAATACAGCCGCCACCTCGACAACATTCAACAAAAATTGGCCTTGTTAAACGGCAAAAAAGCCGATTATGCGCTCTGTATCCGCGCCAATATTTACCCAAAAGAAATCATCGCCACCATCCGCGAACACAGCAATGTTTGCGTGAATTATCAATGGGATGGCGTAGGCCGTTTCCCAGACATTATTGAATATTTGGATTATTTTGATCAATGTTGGGTTTTCGATCCCGATGATATTCAAAAATATCCACAATGCCGTTTCAAAGCCACCACCAATTTTTACTTTGACTTTCCCGTGGCGGAATATGCCCCCACCAACAAACTCTACTTTTTGGGCGGCTACGAACTTAGACGCGAAGAACAAACCAAACGCTTTATCCAAGAAACCGAACGCCTCAACCTGCCCTTGGATTTTCATATCTACTGCAAAGACGATAGGGCTGAAAAAGCCTTCGGACACAACGGCATCCGCTATCTCGACCGCAGCAGCATCCTCAGCTTTGAAGAAAACCTCAGCCAAGTGCAAAGTTGCGGCGCAGTCGTCGATTTTGCACAATTCGAACATTACGGCTTATCATTCCGTATCTTTGATGCGTTGCGTTTCGATAAAAAACTGATTACCACCAACAAACATATCTTGGAAACCGACCTATACCACCCAGACCGCGTGTTCGTATGGGACGGCGGTAATTTAGACGCATTGCCTGAGTTTTTGGCACGTCCGTATCAGCAACCTGCCCCTGAAATCAAAGCCTATTATTCGTTTACACAATGGCTAAACCGCCTGCTCGGCATTGATTAACTCTATTGCCTATGGCAAATATACCTGCCTGACAAAATATTATATTGAATACATTATGAGTAAGAAAAAAGTCATTCTCGCCATGCCGGAACTCTTCAAAATCCACGAACTCATTATTGAGAACTTGGAGAAATGCGGATTTGAAGTGCTGTCCCTGACCTATGAAGAAAAAGAGTTCAAATACAAAAATGTATTTCAACGGCTGAAAAAAATCTGGTATCGAAATATTCTTGGACAAAAAGACTTCAAAAAACGGACCATGTTCCGCGCCGTAGAAGAACGCCTCAATTCCCTGTTAAGCGAACATCCCGAACAAGCGGATTATTGCTTCATGATTTGGCTGGGTGCCTATCCGAAAGACTTCATCGCCAAGCTCAGAGCGCATTCAAAATTAATGGTGTATTACAACTGGGAAGCCCTGACCTTCTTAAAAGAAGACTTCGACAACATCGAATTTTTCGACAAATTTTACTTTTTCGATCCGTTTGACCAAGGCAAACATCCCGAATACACCGAAAAACTCTTTCCAACCACCAGCTTCTACTTTGACAGCTTCAGGCCGTCTGAAAACCCGCAAAACAAAATCTTGTTTATCGGTTCGTACGCTGCCGACCGCAACAATGACATCCGTGCATTTTGCGAAGCTGCGCGTTCAATCGGTTTAGAAATAGATTTTCGCTTGGCCAGTAAGAAAATCGAAGAAGAAAAAGCGGCTTTAGGCATTCCCGAAGTCGAATTCTTCTCATTTGAAAACGCCCTCTCCTATCGTCAAAACTTAGAAGAAGCGGCCAAATCCTCTGTATTGGTAGATTTCCTCAACCGCAAGCACTACGGCCTCTCTTTGCGGATTTTCGAAGCGATTGGATTGGACAAAAAACTGATTACGACCAATCCGACCATCGTACATTACGATTTTTATCACCCGAACAATATGTTCTACTGGGACGGAAGCAACCTTGAAGAACTCAAAGCCTTCCTGACCTTGCCGTACGTACCGCTTGCCCCCGGCCTGAAACACAAATACAGCTTCAGCAACTGGATCAGCTGCGCATTTGATATTGAACCGAATATCCCTATCAGATTACCTGAAATCAATAGAGAAGTTGTGGAGAATTTAAATGTTTGATAGAGAAAAATTGGTATTAGAAACTGTTCATATCCGCAAACGAGAATTCATTGAACAGCCGAAACATATTGTTTATGCAGCCGATCAAAACTATATCAAACACATCGGCACTGCGTTACTTTCTGTATTGCAAAACAATACCAGCCCAATACATTTTCATTTGTTAGTTAGTGGTTCAGAAGGTTATGATTTTAATATTTTCGATCAAATTGAAACATCAAATCAAAACTACGCAATAAGCGTTTACCATTTAAATACAGAATACTTTTCTACCCTGCAAACTACTCATTATTTTACTATCGCTATGTATTACCGTATGAGTATCCCTTGCTTATTAAAAGGTATTGCTCATACTGCACTTTATTTAGATACTGATGTACTGTGCTTGGGTAACATTGATGATTTATTTGAAATCGACATTTCAAATTCTTTGATTGCCGCCGTACCTGATGCAATCTTATACAGAGCATATATAAAACAACTCAATCAATTTGGTTTTACAGATACTGAGCCTTATTTCAACTCCGGGGTCATTCTATTCAATATTGACAAATGGAATGATATGGCAATAGATAAAATTTTGTCTGAAAAAATGCAAGCCGTAGAAAAACAAAATTTTAAACTCTCCTGCCCAGATCAAGATATTTTGAATTTAGCCTGTATAGGTCATGTACACTGGCTTTCAGAAAACTTTAACTGGATACATTGGCATCAAAAATACAGTGAATTGATCGATAATCCCAACAATATCCGCTTAGTCCATTTTGTTGGTCATATCAAACCGTGGCATCAATTAGGCTTCCACCCCGCATATGATCAATATTTTAAGAATTCCCCATGGAATAACGGATATCTAGAACAACCTCTATCAACTTGGTTGCCCTTTCCAAATCCTAAAAGGAAATTTAGACAAGCAGCCAAACGACTTTGGAAACAAGGACAAAAAAAGCAAGCATGGGCATACTACAAAGAATATTTATTACGAAGAATCAACAAACGACGGTATCAAGCACCCTCCCTAGGTAAATAAGGCCGTCTGAAACCATTTTTCCAATCGCAATTAAGGAATAAAACATGAGTACACAAGATTTGAGCGGCAAAATCGCTTTGGTAACCGGCGCTTCTCGCGGTATTGGTGCGGCGATTGCCGATACTTTGGCTGCGGCCGGTGCAAAAGTTATCGGTACAGCCACCAGTGAGAGCGGTGCGGCTGCAATCGGCGAACGCTTGGCACAATGGGGCGGCGAAGGCCGTGCATTGAATTCTGCCGAACCTGAAACCATCGAAAACCTGATTGCCGACATCGAAAAAGAATTCGGCAAACTGGATATTCTGGTCAACAACGCCGGCATTACCCGTGACAACCTCCTAATGCGCATGAAAGAGGAAGAGTGGGACGACATCATGCAGGTTAACCTCAAATCTGTGTTCCGTGCCTCCAAAGCCGTATTGCGCGGTATGATGAAACAGCGTGCCGGCCGCATCATTAACATTACATCTGTTGTCGGCGTGATGGGCAATGCCGGGCAAACCAACTATGCAGCGGCAAAAGCAGGCTTAATCGGCTTCTCCAAATCTATGGCGCGTGAAGTCGGCAGCCGCGGCATTACCGTCAACTGCGTTGCCCCGGGCTTTATCGACACCGATATGACCCGCGCCCTGCCGGAAGAAACCCGCAAAACCTTTGAAGCGCAAACTTCTTTGGGCAAATTCGGTGAAGCGCAAGATATTGCCGATGCAGTTTTGTTCTTGGCTTCTGAACAGGCAAAATACATTACCGGTCAGACACTTCATGTCAACGGCGGCATGTTGATGCCTTAAACCGTTTATTTAAAGGCCGTCTGAATATTTCAGACGGCCCTTTTTGTCAATCAAAACACTACTTTACATTCTATCTTGATATAATCTTAATAATCCGTTAGATAACGCTCGAAACAGTAAGTCCAAATAAGCATGATACGGGAAATCAAATCGCAGAAATGAAGTTCATTCTGTGCGTTTTTATTTGGATTTGCTGTCGGTTTTCGACGTGTTTCAGACGGCCTATATAACAATAGCTACTTTTAACGAAAGGCCGCCCACTCTATGCACGAATTCTCCCTCGGTCCCATTGTCATTGTTCTGTTGGTTGCCGTTATTACGGTTATCTGCTGTCGCAAGTTCAACATTCCTTCCATGCTCGGTTATCTTTTGGTCGGTTTTATTGCCGGTCCGGGTATGTTCAAACTGATTCCGCAAAGCTACGCCACCGACTATTTGGGCGAAATCGGCATTGTGTTCTTGATGTTCAGCATCGGTCTCGAATTCTCCCTACCCAAACTCAAAGCCATGCGCCGCCTCGTATTCGGCTTGGGTGGTTTACAAGTCATCATTACCATGCTCTCGATTATGGGCATTTTGATGGCAATGGGCACGCCGTTTAACTGGGCGTTTGCCACTGCGGGCGCACTGACCATGTCGTCCACCGCCATCGTCAGCCGCATTCTGTCGGAGAAAACCGAGCTGGGTCAGCCGCATGGTCAAATGGCCATGGGTGTTTTGCTGATGCAAGATATTGCCGTGGTACCGCTGATGATTCTGATTCCGGCGCTTGCTGGCGGCAGCGAAGGCAACTTGTGGGTAGAGCTGGGCTTGGCCGGTTTGAAAATGTTGCTGACCTTGGGCATTTTGTTTGTTGTCGGCAGCCGAGTGATGTCACGCTGGTTCAGACTGGTTGCCAAACGCAAATCGTCCGAACTCTTTATGATCAACGTTTTGCTGGTTACTTTGGGCGTGGCCTATCTGACAGAGCTTGAAGGCCTGTCTATGGCATTGGGCGCATTCGTCGCCGGTATGTTGCTTTCCGAAACCGAATACCGTATTCAGGTAGAAGACGACATCCGTCCATTCCGCGACATCCTGCTTGGCTTCTTCTTCATTACCGTCGGTATGAAGCTGAATATTCAGGCGCTGATCGGCAACTGGCAGCAAATCCTGATTTTGTTGGCAATCCTGTTGGTCTTGAAAGCACTGGTCGTCTTCATCATCGCTTTGCGCATGAAAAACCCTGTGGGCGACAGCCTCAAGAGTGCGCTTTATTTGGCGCAAGGCGGCGAGTTCGGCTTCGTGATGCTGGCCATTTCCAGCAAAATCAATATGGTTTCGCCCGAATTGGAACAAGCAGCCACCGCAGCCGTCTTGCTCTCCATGATTGCCGCGCCATTCATTTTGGGCAGCAGCGATGCCATCGTCAGCCGCTTCGTTAAATCCGACTGGGACATGAAAGCCTTGGACTTACACTCCATGCTGGTGGAAACCATGAGCAAATCCGAACACGTCCTGATTATCGGTTTCGGACGCGGCGGTCAATCGGTTGCCCGTGTATTAGCGCAAGAAGGCATCCCCTACTTTGCCCTTGACTTGGACATTGCCCGCGTACAAGTGGCACGCAACGCAGGTGAGCCGGTTTCCTTTGGCGATGCCAAACGCCGCGAAGTCTTGGAAGCCGCCGGCTTGGGACGCGCCAAAATGGTGGTCATCACGCTGAACAATATGCATGAAACACAACATGTTCTCGGCAACATCATGTCCATGCATCCGAGCATGCCGGTTTATGTTCGCGCCACCAATGACGATTACGTCAAAACCTTTACCGAAATGGGCGCGGAAGAAACCGTCTCCGATACCAAAGAAACCAGCCTGGTGCTGGCAAGCTATGCCATGTTGGGCCACGGCCTCTCCTACAACCATGTTTATCAAACCATAACCCACATCCGTCACAGCCGCTATGCATCGTTGCAAGACTTGTTTGTCGGCAGTGATGATGACAGCTTCTCCGACGAAGACAGCAAGGCCGTCTGCCGCCACGCTTTCCCATTGCACGGCGAGGCACACGCCATCGGTAAAACCATCCGTGAATTGCCATTGGCAGCGCATTATCTGAAACTATTGTTTATCCGCCGCAATACCGGAAAAATCCAAGAACTTGATCCTGATTTTGTTTTGGAAAACGGCGATATTTTGATTGTCGCAGGCAAGCAGGAAGAAATTATTTCCTTTGAAAACTGGTGCTTGCAGGGAGATATCTAATAATCAGCAAATAAATCTTGCGCGCATCAGGATTTTTTGGTTTAATAGCGTCTTCGCAATTTTGCGCACGGGTGATTAGCTCAGTTGGTAGAGCGTCTGCCTTACAAGCAGAATGTCGGCGGTTCGACTCCGTCATCACCCACCAAGTTTCCTTTTCATTGTCTTTGACAGTGGATGCGCGGTGGTAGCTCAGTTGGTTAGAG
>NZ_KV830588.1:215675-305004 GCF_001836795.1 Neisseria sp. HMSC061H08
CGAGCCCCGTCCGCCGCGCCATTATTTAAAAATACTGATTTTTCAGTATCTTCCTTTTACGGGTGATTAGCTCAGTTGGTAGAGCGTCTGCCTTACAAGCAGAATGTCGGCGGTTCGACTCCGTCATCACCCACCACTTTCCTTTTCATTGTCCCTGACAATGGATGCGCGGTGGTAGCTCAGTTGGTTAGAGTACCGGCCTGTCACGCCGGGGGTCGCGGGTTCGAGCCCCGTCCGCCGCGCCATCAAGTTAAAAATAAAAATACCGGTTTTTACCGGTATTTTTTTCGTCTGTACCCTATGCCTTTCAAACATTTCAGACGGCCTTTCTTTTTAATTTGGTTTTTAAAACCCAATTAAAACAAAAGCCCCGAAAATCGGGGCTTGGCATAGTTGCACCCACTTGCTTGTTTCTATTTTGTTTTATTAATTTCAGCGGAAATAAGTAATTTTCGCCTGACTGCCACTTGCATCGACGGAGCAGCTAAATCGCGCACGCAGCATAGCCCCGAGACTGTTTTGCGAATCGACATATCCGCTTATTTCAAACGACCCATCAGCATTTTCACGTCGTTGCCACCCTCCGAAATCAGCCGAAGAAGGCGATTTTAAAATACCTGTTACCGCGCTTTCGCAGGCTGATTGCGCCTGATATACGCTCGGCTTAGATGACGTACCGCCGTTTTTGAATGTAAACCAAAGTATCGGGATGGAAACCAGAATCCCGGTGCCGATCAATTTAAAGAAATCAGACCCTTCGCTTTTTTTATTTTTCCGTCTGAGCTTTTCTCTTTCCTTCGCTTTTTCGCTTTCTTCTTTAGCAAGATCGGGATTTTCGGCATGGAGGATTTTATCGTATTCCGCCTTTGCCGCCGGATTCAGCAAATACTCGCGACACCATCTTATCTCATCCAATTCCAGCTCCTGTCGCCCCGCAGCGCGCCTCAAAGCCCGTTTAATCTCTTCTTCCGTTGCAGATGACATAATCCCAAGAAGTTTGTAATAGTTTTCCATTTCATTCTCCATATTTATTTTAAATAATGTATTCTAAAACAAACGGCATAAAAAAGAAACAAACGGTATAAAGGCCGTCTGAATGTGTTATTCAGACGGCCTTATCTTTTATTCGGCTACCGTATTACCGCGCAAACACGCAGTAAAACCATCGCGGCCGTTTTGCTTGTCCGGCGAAGGCTGGACACTGCGCAAAATCCAAACGGGCAACGGCGTGCCGTAGGTGTTGAAGCGGACAAAAAGATATAGGTCGGAAGCCATAAAGCCGCCACTTATAGGACTTAGGTAACTGGCAGCGGATTGAGCCACATTAGAACCAGCATAAAATCCATTTGGTACATCCCCTTTGTAATCGCGCATGGCCGCGCAATAAAATCCGACGTAATAAATATCCTACATCTCTATTCGCCCCCAGCCCCAATAGGTTTTGCCGCCAGGCTTAGAAACTCTCCAAAATAAAGTACAGGGCTGCCGACCGAATTGCCCGGACCCAGCAAAACAAGGGCAAAGGCACATGCATGACCTATTTATAAAGAATCGAGCTTTTTAGATAGTATAAACAGGACAACACAATAAAGCAGACATATGGTTTGAATCCTAAAAACCATCCATCTCAAGCTGATTCACACCAAACGCTTATTTATCAAATCCCTAAATCATCTTTCAAAATAGACATAAATACTTGCCTCCCATCTTACACAAAGGCCGTCTGAAAACGTCAATACATTTTCAGACGGCCTTTTTTAGCTTATCAAGTCTGATACCTAATCATGCAGGAAGCCTTAGCATCAATCCAATGTTCGCCACCGGGCTGAACAATTTTAGACACCAGCTTATCCAAGTCGCGTAAATAATCGGTTGATTTTTGGCTGTTGATAATGACGACAACCAGTAACGGCTTTTCGCCCAACCAATACCCAGCCAGTGCGCGAACATCTTTAAGCGTACCGGTTTTGAGGCGTAGGTTTTCACCGGGCTGCTTCAAGCGTGTTTTAAGCGTGCCGTCTTTACCGGCAATTGGCAGCGTACTGATAAACTCGTTTTTAAACGGGCTGAAGTAGGCTTTTTCCAACATTTGCGCCATCATGCGCGCATTGAGCCGTTCTACGCGAGACAGACCTGAGCCGTTTTCCAACACCAGATCTTCCGTATTGATACCGGCAACCGCCAGCTCGCTTTTTACGATAGAGGCGGCCTTAGTCTGCGCCAGCTTGTAATCAGACATGTTTCCGGCAAATTTAAGGAAAACCAAACGGGCAATCAGATTATTGGAATGCTTGTTCATATCGGTGAGGATATCGGTAAGCGGTTTGGATAGATGGCTTGCCAACACATGCGCATCATGAGGCGCGACACCTGTTGTCAGGCCGTCTGAAACCGTACCGTCTTGTTGGCGCCATTGGTTCACAAAACTTTTGCCGACATATTCTTTCATACTGTACATATTCAGATACAGCTCTTTGCCCAAGCAGCTTTCCGGAAGCTTGCCTGATACGGTCAGCGTATTGTTTTTATAGGAAGTTTTCATGTGGTTTTTTAAAACACTGCACTTCCCTTCTTTATTCTCAAGCGTCAATTTGTTTTGAATGTTCAGATTTGGCAGCGGCGGATTGGTACGGATAACCAAGCTTCCGTCTTCTTCTTTTTCAGCACGGAGTTCAACGGTTTTATACGCCAACATATTGGGATCGGGCGGCGTCATAAAGCTTTCGGCAGAATCGGAAGCAAAATCATCCGGATTCTTCACATCGCCCCACAGACTGCGGTCGAGTATCAGATGTCCGTCAATATGGCGTATGCCCTTATCGCGCATCTGTTGCTGCATTTGCACCAAATCATGCTGGTCAAACACAGGATCGCCACTCCCCACCCAATACACATTGCCTTTCAACGTATCGCCTTTGATCGAGCCGTTGGTTTTAAACTCGGTTTTCCAACGATAATCGCCACCCAACATACGAAACGCGGTAAACGCCGTTACCAGCTTCATGGTCGAAGCAGGATTGCGCAATTCATCGGCACGGTGTTCGGCAATCACTTTGCCGCTGTCCAATTCCTGCACATAAACGGAAATTTCATTTTCAGGAATACGCCCGAAATCCAAAGCCCATGACGGACAAACCGCCATCATCAGGCTGATTGATAAAATACTTTTCAACTTCATTGTGTTACAAAAATCTTATAAATTCTTACGAGGTACTTAGGCCGTCTGAACGTTTCAGACGGCCTTTTTATTTATTTCTGATGCGCTTTCAAACGCAAAGCAAACATGACGACCACGACACCGACAACCAAAGCGCAACCCATCGCCAAATGGATACCATCCAACATTGCCTGTTGCGGCATATCTGCACTGGAAAGTTTCTCGCCGATATTGGTTGCACCGACAAAAAACGCCGCGCCGATGGCACCGGCAATCGGGTTGATGGTGGTCAGAATCGCCGCACCGTGCGGATTGAGCGTTTTCGGCAACGCGTTCAGACCATGAGTTTCGCCGGTTACACAAGCAGACACGGAAAGCGCCAACAGCGTAAACATCGCCGTCAACATCACCACTTGCGTATCAATCCGCAAAAACAGCCACAATACCGCCAACGACACCACCAGCATCACTGTTGCCGGCAAAACGACAAAGCGTCCGCCCTTTTTGTCCAACAATTTGCCGAACAAAGGCGCGGCAACCGCTTGGGCAATACTGGCAGGCATCAGAATCAGGCCGGTTGCCGTACCGGTCAGCATCAACACTTGCTGCGTGTACATCGGCACCATCAACTCCAAGCCCAAGAACAGGAATATCGCACCAGCCAAAATCACAACGCAATATCTGAACTGTTTGTATTCAAACGCACGAAGGTTCAACAACGGCGTAGCCAAATGGAACTGACGGTGCGCAAACCAACCCACCAGTACAACGGAAGCAGCAAAGAGCAGGATAAATTCCAGCAGCGGCATATGGGCAAAATTACTGCTCGCATAAACCAACCCGCCGAAGCCCGCAATCGACAGCACAGCCGACAACATATCAATTTTCGGACGGCTGATGTTGCTCAAATTGACCGTCAAATATTTGCCCACCAGCATCATCGCCGCCAACATAAACGGCGCGGTAAAACCGAACAGCACGCGCCAATGCGTATGGTCGATGATGATGCCCGACAGCGTCGGCCCCATTGCAGGCGCGGCGGTAAACATCATGGTAATCACACCCATCGCCGTTCCGCGCTTGTTGGGCGGGAAAATCGACAACACGCCGTTAAACAGAAGCGGAACAAAGAACGCGGCAGACACTGCCTGCACCATCCGACCGACCACTAATACGCCAAACGTCGGTGCAAACGCGCAAATCAGCGATCCTGCTAAAAACGTTGCCTGCGTAAACAGCACCATTTTGCGCGTTTCAAACCATTGAATCACGCCTGCCGTAATCGGCGTAAATGCCCCCATAACCAGCAAAAAGCCCGTTGTCAGCCATTGAACCGTGGTCTTATCGACACCAAAATCTTTCATAATCGGCGTAAGCGCGACATTCAGCAGCGTGTCGTTGAGATAGCCGAAAAATGCGCCGATGAATAAGGTGGCGACAATGGTTTTAGCTGGAAAGTCGGGATTGTCGGCATAGTATTCGTGTGCCGTTGCGTCCTCTTGCGAATCAGAAGCGTGCATAATAATTTGAAATATCAGCGAAACCGTTATTTTAGCATAAACCATTTTGACAGGCCGTCTGAAACCTTGACCGCTTCCCCAGATAACACTAAAATTTAGAATTGTTTTCATTTTTATTATTAAACAGGAGAAAAACATGTCAAAGAAAGTCAGCATCTTGGTCGGCAGCCTGCGTAAAGGCTCGTTCGCACGAAAAGTCGCACAAAACGTCATTCCCATGTTCCCCGAAGGCTACGAAGCGCAAATCGTCGAAATCGGCCATTTACCTTTATACAACTTCGACTACGACGATCCTGCCGTTACCGACTTCCCCACTCCATCCAGCTATACCGAGTTCCGTGAAACCATCAAAGCCTCTGCCGGCGTATTATTCGTGACTTCCGAAAACAACCGTACCGTACCGGCCTGCCTGAAAAACGCCATCGACATCGGCTCCAAACCCAATGCCGATGTTGCCTGGAAAAAAACACCTGCCGGCATCATCAGTCATTCTGTCGGCAAAATGGGCGGTTATAGCGCGCAAAAAAATCTGCGCCTTGCCCTTTCGTATTTCGATATGCCATTGACCGGCCAACCGGAAGTGTTTCTCGGCAACTCGCCTACCCTGTTTGACGATAACAGCCAGCTTATCGAATCTGCGCGCGGCTTTGTTCAAGGCTATATCGACCAACTGGTTGCCTTGATTGAGAAAAACCCTAAATAATCGGAATTGAAGCATACAGGCCGTCTGAAAAACGAAATTTCAGACGGCCTCATCTTTTGCAAAAAATCAGTTTTTCAACCCTTCCTAAATTTTTACTAATTGAGTGCGGTTATAATCACTGTCCACCCATCCTCCGGAGAACTTCCATGCGCGTATTATTGGTTGAAGACGATGCCATGATTGCCCAAGCCGTCAGTGCCAACCTGAAAGACACCGGCTACGCTGTCGATTGGGTCAGCCTCGGTTCGGAAGTTGCCTCAGCAGTGGCGGCGCAGGCATACGATTTGCTACTCTTGGATTTGGGTTTGCCCGGCAAAGACGGTTTGGACGTATTGGCGCAAATCCGCAACGGCGGCTGTACCGTTCCCGTCTTAATCGTGACCGCACGCGATGATTTGCACAGCCGGCTCAACGGCCTAGACGGCGGCGCAGACGACTACATCGTCAAACCCTTCGACATGGCGGAACTGCAAGCCCGTATGCGCGCCGTATTGCGCCGACACGGCGGACAGGCGCAAACGCTGCTGACCAACGGCATCATCATGCTCAATCCTTCCACCCATCAGGCAGAAGTGGTCGGGCAAGAGCAGGCCATCATGCTCAGCAACAAAGAATTTGCCGTCCTCCAAGCCCTGCTGCTGCGTCCGGGCATGATTCTGTCGCGCAGCGATTTGGAAGATAAAATCTACGGCTGGGGCGAAGAAGTCGAAAGCAACGCCGTTGACTTCCTGATTCACGCCTTACGCAAAAAACTCGGCAAAGAAGCGATTCAAAACGTCCGCGGGGTCGGCTGGCTGGTTGCACAAAACAACCAGGCCGTCTGAAAAACCAAAACAATATCAACACACAAACCATGCAACGCCTTATCCACACCATCAAACAATCCCTGCAAGTCCGGATCAGCCTCGCCCTGATCTGTATGCTCTTGCCCCTCTCCATTCTTGCAGGCATATTTTCATATTACGATACTTATCACGAGACCCAAGAGGTTCAAGACGACCTGTTGCGCCAAGTCGCGAACTATCTCGACCCGAGCGATGCCGATGACGAGAAACACTCGCTCGACAACGACAACAAGATTTCCGTTCAATTTCCCAATACGCCCAACCCCATTGTCAGCCTGCCTGAGAAGATTTCAGACGGCCTGCACACCATTCAGGCCGATGACGACGACGATTACTACCGCGTTTACACCCGCACCACCAAACAGGGCCGCATTGCCGTCATGCAGGAAAGCGACTACCGCGAAGAGCTGGCCGAAATGGCTGCCGTGCAGAGCATTCTCCCCATGCTCCTCGCCCTGCCCCTGATTATCCTGCTCACTGTCTGGATTACCCACCGCACCATGCGTTCCGTCAAGACCCTGTCCAGCGATTTGGAGCAGCGCCAAATCAACGACCTCTCGCCGATGGACACGCAAGACATTCCCAGCGAAATCCAAGGCTTTGTCGTCGCCATTAACAACCTGTTGCAACGTACCGATGAAAACGTCCGCCAACAGCAACGCTTTATTGCCGATGCCGCACACGAATTGCGCAGCCCCATGACCGCCCTTTCCCTTCAGGCAGAGCGGCTCAACAATATGCGGCTGTCCGCCGAAGCACGCGAGCAGTCCGCCCTGTTGCAACAAAGCATACAGCGCAACCGCCACCTGCTCGAGCAACTCCTCTCCCTCGCACGCGCCCAAGCGCCCGAAACCCAACGCCCCAAAACCCTGATCAGCCTGCAAAACCAGTTCCGCCGCGTCTTGCAGGAACTCATGCCGCTGGCGCTGGCTAAAGGTCAAGACATCGGCGTCGCCGTCGAAAACGACTGCCAAATCCACGCCGACGACACCGAAATCTACACCCTCATCAAAACCTTGACCGACAACGCCATCCGCTATACTCCCAAAGGCGGCCGCATCGATTTAGGCTTTGACGAAACCGCCGAATACCTCAACATCTGGGTGGAAGACAACGGCCCCGGCATTCCCCCCAATGAACGCCAACGCGTTATCGACCCTTTCTACCGTATTCTCGGCACCGAACAACAAGGCACCGGACTTGGCCTGTCCATCGCAGACACCATTGTCAAACGCCATCAAGGCCGTCTGAAACTGGCCGACAGCCGACGCTTTGACAGCGGCTTGCTGATTATTGCCGAGTTGGATAAAAAGACGCTTTAAATAATTGGCCCGCCCAAATTGGTTTATCTAGCTTTAATCTGATGAATCAAAACGCTTTAAAACCAAAGGCCGTCTGAACATGACTTTCAGACGGCCTTTTTATATTTTAAAGCAAACCTCATTCATTCCTCACAAATACGGCTGCAAGGTTTGGCGGAGGATTTCCATATCGGTAATTTCGGTAATATTGGCTTTGCCCAAGTATTCCAAACCGACAAAACGCATGATGCCGCTGCTGACTTTTTTGTCGTGGCTCATGTGTTCAATCCATTTTTCAAATGAGAAAACAGGCGGCGCAGACGGGAGGGAGGCAGCTTCCATTAAAGCGGCAATTCGGTCGGTATCGGCTTGTTGGGTTTTGCCCAAAATTTGCGACAAACGGGAAGCAAGGACGCAACCGGCGGCAACGGCTTCACCGTGCAACCATACGCCGTAGCCCATTTCGGCTTCGATGGCATGGCCGAAAGTGTGGCCGAGATTAAGCCATGCGCGGATGCCCTGCTCGGTTTCGTCTTGGGCAACGATATCAGCCTTCATTTTGCAGCAATGGTAAACGGCTTCTGCCATTTTTTCTTGATGTTGCGCCATCAGGTCGGCCATATTTTCTTCTAACCAGGCAAAAAATTCGGCATCGCCCAATGCGCCGTATTTGATGACTTCCGCCATACCTGCGGAAAGTTCGCGTTGCGGCAGCGTTTGCAGGGCGGTCAAATCGGCCAAAACGGCTTGCGGCTGGTAGAACGCGCCGATCATGTTTTTACCGAGCGGATGGTTGATGGCAGTTTTACCACCGACCGAGGAATCGACCTGGCTGAGCAATGTGGTCGGTACTTGGATAAAAGGTGCGCCACGCTGATAAGTCGCCGCGGCAAAGCCGACCATATCGCCTATCACGCCGCCGCCCAAAGCGATTAAAGTAGTTTTGCGTTCGGCACGGTTTTGCATCAGACCATCGTAAATCAGGTTGAGCGTCTGCCAGTTTTTATACTCTTCGCCGTCGGGAAGGATGATGCTGAAATGCGGCACGCCCAGTCTGTCTAAGGCCGTCTGAAGCTGTTTGAGATAAAGCGGCGCAACGGTTTCGTTAGTAATGATGGCTGCTTTTTTGCCTAAATAGGTCTGAAGCAGCGTATCGGCCTGCTCAATCAGTTTATGCCCGATAAAGATGGGATATTGATGGGACGGGGTTTGGACAGTCATGGTGCGCATGGTGTTCCTTTGCAAAGCGTGTTTATTCGTCTAAAGCCTGTATCAGGCGTTTGAGCGTTTTGTGACAGCTGTCGGATTCAATGACGAGATGGGCGGTTTGACGGTAAAGCGTATCGCGTTGGTCATACAGCTCTTGCAGTTTGGCCAAAGGGTTGGCAACTTGCAACAGCGGCCGGTTGCTGTCGTAACGAGTACGCTCCAGCAAGGTTTCGGGGCTGGCATGCAGATAAACAACCATGCCGTTTTGGCGCAGAATCTGTCTGTTTTCACTGCGTAATACGGAGCCGCCACCGGTCGATAAAACGATGTTGCGCCGGGAAGCGAGCTTTTTCAGCATATTGGTCTCGCGGTTGCGGAAGCCTTCCTCCCCTTCCATCTCAAAAATGGTCGGAATGGATACGCCCGAAGAAGTGCAGATTTCGTAGTCACTGTCGTAAAACGGGCATTCAAACATTTGGGCAAGCTGCTTGCCCAAAGTGGTTTTGCCCGCGCCCATCAGCCCGATTAAAATTAAATTACCGTTGATTTTTTCCATGTGGGTCATTTTATACGATATGGCGGTTTCTTGGAAAAGTTCGTGGTTTTTCAGACGGCCTGAAACGAAAGGCCGTCTGAAAACGAAAACAGGCATACCTTTGCAGGTATGCCTGTTTGTTATTCTAAAATCAATAACGCAGATTGTTACCCACATTATCCATAATGCGCGGCGTGATGAAAATCAACAGCTCACGACGATTTTCACGCTTGCCGCGTGATTTGAACAGATTGCCGACAACAGGAATATCGCCCAAAACAGGGACTTTGTTCACTGCATTGGTGCTTTCTTCTTCGTAAATACCGCCGACAATCAGCGTACCGCCATCTTCAACCATGGCTTGGGTATTCAAGTGTTTGGTGTTGATACACTTGGTTGTCAGAGAATCCACGGTACAGTCGATCGGGGTATCGCGATTAATCTTCACAGTCATGATGATTTGACCGTCAGGCGTAATATTCGGCGTTACGGTCAAGCCCAAAACGGCTTTCTTGAAGGTAATCGAAGTCGCACCGCTGGAAGAAGCTTCTTGGTAAGGAATTTCCGTACCGGATTCGATTTTGGCTTCTTTGCGGTCTTGTGTCAGCACACGCGGATTGGAAATGGTTTTGCTCTTACCTTGTTCTTCAGACGCGCTGATTTCCAAACCCAATGCACCGGACGAGAACGCACGCACCAGCGCAATGCTGTTGACTGCGGCTGCGGTCGGCAGGCTGACGTTCGGATCCAAAGACCAAGTAGGATAGCGGACATCACCACGGTTAAACGAGGCATTGGTATTGTAGTTGGTTTGTGCATTGCTCCAGTTGCTGCCCCATGCGTTACGGCCACTTGCACCACCGGAACCAAATTTAACGCCCAAGTTGCGGAAGAAGGTATCTTCTGCTTCAACAATGCGCGCTTCCACCATCACTTGACGGGTTGGAACGTCCAATTCATCAATCAGTTTGCGGAATTTCTCAATCACGCCGCGGTTGTCGGTCACGATCAGCGTATTGGTAGCCGGATCGATTAAGGCGCTGCCTCGGTTGCTCAACAGAGTATTGCGGGTATTGGAATTATTGCTGTCGTATTCTTCCAAGCGCAGAATTTTGCGGAATTCTTCCACGTTTTTGTATTTCAACTGGAAGGTTTGAGAATACAGCGGACCCAATTCGGCAATCTCTTTTTCAGCCTGCAAGAAGGCTTTGTCTTTTGCCAACAATTCATCGCGGGGGGCGATATTGATAATGTTGCCTTGACGGCGCATATCCAAATTGCGCGCCTGCATGACCAAATCCAAAGCCTGATCCCAAGGTACATCTTTCAAGGACAAAGTCATGGTGCCTTTGACGGTATCGCTGGCAACAATATTCACGCCGGATTCTTTCGCCAAAATCTGCAAGATGGTACGAACTTCTACATCTTGGAAATCCAAAGAAATTTTACGGCCTTTGAACGATTTGTTCGCATTGTGGTTCAAGCCGCCGGATTCGGTATTGGCGGCTTTAGGCGATACTTCAAATACAAAACGGCCTGAAGAAGCTTTGGTATTGATGTCCCAATTCGCATTATTGTTGCGGATAATGAGCTGGGTAGAATTGCCGATACGTTTGAGCGTAACGTTTTGTACAGGGGTATTGAAGTCAGCCACATCCAAACTGCGTTGCGCTTGTGTCGGCAGCGTATGGTTTTTCAATGTCACAACCACGCGGTCGCGCTGCTGTTTAATGTCCGGCTGTCCGCTAAAACCTGGGGCGGACAATTCAATAATGCCGGAATTGCGTGCGCCTTTGCGGAAATCGATATTGGCTGCTGAAACGGCTTGATAAGTCTGAGCAGCACGCGCGGTAGACGGCGTAGCCGCACGTTCATTGGCAATGGCAGCATTGGTTTGATCAGTAGATTCATTTACAAATACCCAAACTTCGTTGCCGCGAATCTCAGTATTGTATTGGCTGATTTTGTTCAAACCCAAAACCACGCGTGCACGGTCATTGTTTTGTGCCGCAGTAATTTGATGCAGCAATGGGTCGGCATATTCCAAAACAGGCTGAGGCAAACGGATATTGGTGTTGGCAAAATCCAATGCGATACGCGCCGGAGTAGATGTTACAAAACCATGAGGTGTAGTGACGTCTTTGTCGAAACGGATTTTGATGATTTTTTGGTTGTCAGGCAAAGTGGAAACGTTGATATCGGTAATATTGCCTGCAAAGGCCGTCTGAACAGCGAGGGCAACGCTGAAGCCGGCAAATAATTTTGTCATGTGCTTGGTTTTCATAATCGAGTGAGACCCCTAAATTAATTTGAATTCGAACTATCGGAGCTATTGGAAGAATCCGCCTCTTTACTGCTCAATGGCAATTCGGCCTTCCGGTACACCCAGTTGCCGTAGCTGTCTTCAACTTGCTCGGTCAAGATAATTTTGTCTTCGGTAATACTTTGGATTCTGCCGTAATTCTGACCGATGTAGTTTCCGGGATAAACGGTATAAACATGGTCGTTAACCTTGATAAATCCGGAAACTTTGCCGCCGCTTTGCAGCGTTCCGACAAAGGCCATATTTTCCAAACTGAAGGCTTCCAATGTTTCTTTCGGACGGTTCACATCCGGCGCATTGCCGCCTTTAGGCGCAGTGTCCAAACGGCGTGAATCAAACGCATTCATGCCTTTAAAGTTCGGCGGGCTATACGGCTTAGGCAATGTAACCGTCGGCTCTTCAAACGGAATAATCTTGGATTTTGCTTCCTGACGGGTTTGCGTCATCCATTGAGTCAAATCTTCATAGCTTTGCGTACAGGCTGCCAAGGGAAGAAGACTTAAGAGTAAGATGATTTTTTTCATGATTTCCCTATTCTTTTATTTTTGCTCATTCTCGGCAGGTTTGCCTTCTTCTTGTTCCTGTTGCGCAGCCAATTCAGCAGCAATCTCTTCGGCCGGACGGGCTTTGTAAGTCGTCGCAATCGCGCTCAATGTCAACTCGCCTTTATTGCCTTTGCCTTCTTTGTCCTCGCCTGCGTTCACAAGTTTCAAAGAATCTAAAGTAATAATGCGCGACAAATCGCCTACATCACGGGTAAATTGGCTGATCTGTGAGTATTTGCCTGTGATGGAAATCTGATACGGCAGTTTTTGAATCGGACCATCGTTTTCAGGTTGGAGCGGTGCAACGCTATCCAAACGCAATCCGTTGGTTGAGCCTGCCTGATGCAATTCTTGAATCAGGTTCGGAATTTCCGCATCGGTCGGCAATTGTTTCAACAAAACGTCGAATGCAGAACGGATCGAAGCCAATTCAGCCTTCAAATTGTTCAAGCTCGCCGCCTGAATGCTTTTACGCGTAAAGGTTTCCTTCAGCTCATCTTCTTTGGCTTCCTGCGTATTCAAGGTTTCAATCTGATCTTTAAAGACGCCGACATAGCCCAAAGCCAACATGCCGACAATCAATAAACCTGCCAGCAAAAGTTTTGAAGGCATATTGAGCAGATACAGGTTTTGTACGTCCAATTGTTTCAGGTTTTTAGATGCCATTATTGAGCCTCCGGAGCAGGTTCGGCCACAGGTTCGGCCACTTCACCGCTGCTTTGAGCAGTCGGTGCGGGAGCCGGCGTATTCACCTGATTGATTGAAGATTTCAAAGTAAATTCTTGGTAGTTATCTACTTTTTTAATGCTCAACAATTCAGGCTGCAAGAAAATACCTGTACTTGGCAGGGAGCGCATCATAACGGCGATTTTATTGTCGCTGATGGCATGGCCGCTGATTTTATAGCTGGTCGGGCTTTCGGCTTCCAACGCGGTCAAATAAGTATTATCGGGCGTAAGCGTATTCAAAGAATCAAGGATATAGGCCGCTTGATAGCGTTTTTCCTGCAATTCTTCCACTTTCAGCTTTTTAGCCAAGAAGGCTTCTTTTTCTTGCTGAAGTTTATCAATTTCGCCCAATTCCCTATCGAGTCTGTCGATTTCGGTTTGCAGGAAGTTGTTGCGCCCTTCTTGATTACTGATGGCGTTGTCAATACCGAGATAAGTTGCGGCCGCCAAGCCCAAACCCACGGCAAAAGCGCCAAGCATCAATATTTTGAATTGCTGCTGCTTGCGCTGTTTAATCTCTTCCCGATACGGAAGAAGGTTGATTCTGGTTAATTCGATCATGTTCTCAAAGTCCCCTTAATGCCAATCCGAACGCCAAAGTCAGTGACGGCGCATCAATTTGAAACTGCGGCAATTCTACTTTTGCACTGCGTTCCACATATGAAATCGGATGCAGATATTCTGTTGGCGTATTGGTTTGCGAGAAAATGCTTTCTGCCAAACCTGCCTGCTGCGCGGTAAAGCCGGTCAGCAGGATGTGTTTGATATTGTGAAAAGAATCAGTGGCCTGCGTGGTATAGTAAAATTGCAGAACACGCTGAACTTCTTGTGCAACCTGCACATTAAAACGGTCGGCAATCTGAGACTGGTAGTCGGAAGGCTTGTTTTGGGAAGCCATCATTTGAGCGGCTTTTTCTTCCGTTACCTGATAAGTACGCTGAATCAGCTGATTGAGCTGCTCTGTACTGACCGGCGTTTCCTGCTTGTAGAGAATACGGCCGTTTTGCAGAATCAGGGCATACATTTGAGTCGCATGAATGCCGAACACGGCAACTTTTTCCTCTGCCATTTCGGGAGCATGCGTATTCATCCAATAGACGAAGGCATTGCGTTGCGCCAGCGAGTCCAAATCCAAAGCGGACAAAGGCAGGCCGGCATTTTCAAACATTTCAATGCGCGGCTCGACATCGTCTTTTTTGGCGGCAACAGCTAAAACATGCTGGCTTGAACCGACTTCTTCAGCTTGAAAGTCGTAGTTCATTTCTTCAATAGGCGCAAATTGGCCGACTTCCGCCTCGATAAACTCTTCCAAGTCCAAATCGGTATCACGCGGGTTGTAAATAATTTGCTCAACTGTCGCCAAATTTTGTGGCACAGCAGCAACAATATTTTTGCAAGAACTGCGTAATTGTGTGTAAGTATGTTGGATGTAAGTAGCAAGCTGATCGTAGTCTTGAATTTTGTTGCCTTTGACAATATTTTTAGGCAATTTGGTAATAACGTATTTTTCCAGCTGAATTTGGTTTAAACTACGGCCTGTCAGTTGTACCATCTTAATGGCATGTTGGCTGATGTCGACGCCGATGGCAGAGCGGTTGTTCAATCCGCTAGAAGCCTTGCCTGTTTTGGTATCTTTCGTGCTTTTAAATAAGCGCATGATTTGACTTCCCTGTATCATTTAGGAGTGAGTAACTGTTTCGTTATCCGTAAAGGACTTCTTATTCTTTACACAGTATTGACTGTGGCTGATAGAAATCGTTTCCCATTTTACTTTATTTATCGCCATTAATGGCAAAATTATTACCTAGTCATGATTAAAAAGATTATAACGACCTGCATGGGTCTCTTATTAGGACTGGCTCTTTTCGGCGTGGGGCTGATTGCAATTGCAATTTTGGTCACCTATCCGAAGCTGCCGTCTTTGGACACTTTACAACACTACAAACCCAAAATGCCGCTGACGATTTATTCTTCAGACGGCCAAGTGATTGGCGTTTACGGCGAGCAACGGCGTGAATTCACCAAAATCGGGGACTTTCCCAAAGTTTTGAAAAATGCCGTGATTGCCGCCGAAGACAAACGCTTCTATGACCACTGGGGCGTGGACGTTTGGGGTGTGGCGCGCGCCACGATCGGCAACGTCATGGCTGGCGGCGTCCAATCCGGTGCCAGTACGATTACGCAACAGGTTGCTAAAAACTTTTACCTGAGCAGCGAGCGCTCGTTCACCCGTAAATTCAACGAAGCACTGTTGGCCTACAAAATCGAGCAGTCTTTAAGCAAAGACAAGATTTTGGAGCTGTACTTCAACCAAATCTATTTGGGTCAACGCGCTTATGGTTTTGCATCTGCCGCTCAAATTTATTTCAATAAAAATGTTAACGAATTAACATTGGCCGAAGCCGCCATGCTGGCTGGCTTGCCCAAAGCCCCTTCCGCCTACAATCCGATTGTGAACCCTGAGCGTGCCAAACTGCGTCAGGCTTATATTCTGAACAATATGCTGGAAGAAGGCATGATTACCCTGCAGCAACGCGATCAGGCTTTGAAAGAAGAGTTGCATTACGAGCGTTTTGTACAAAACATCGATCAAAGCGCCCTGTACGTTGCCGAAATGGTGCGTCAAGAGCTGTTTGAGAAATACGGCGAAGATGCCTACACTCAAGGCTTCAAGGTATATACCACCGTCGACACCGCACACCAGCGCGTGGCCACTGAAGCCCTGCGTAAAGTTCTGCGCAATTTCGACCGCGGCAGCAGCTACCGCGGTGCAGAAAACTACATCGACCTGAGCAAAAGCGACAACGTAGAAGAAACTGTCAGCCAATACCTTTCTACGCTTTACACCGTCGATAAAATGATTCCGGCAGTTGTATTGGAAGCCTCCCGTAAAGGTGTACAGATTCAGTTGCCAAGCGGCCGTAAAGTGACGCTGAACAGCCACGCTTTAGGCTTTGCCGCCCGTGCCGTCAACAACGAAAAAATGGGGGATGACCGCATCCGTCGCGGCTCCGTCATTCGCGTTAAAGGCAGCGGCGATACCTTTACCGTTGTTCAAGAGCCTTTGCTACAAGGCGCATTGGTGTCTTTAGATGCGAAAACGGGCGCAGTCCGCGCATTGGTCGGCGGCTACGACTACCACAGCAAAACCTTCAACCGCGCAACTCAAGCCATGCGCCAACCCGGCTCTACGTTCAAACCGTTCGTTTATTCCGCCGCTTTGGCAAAAGGCATGACTGCTTCCACCATGATTAACGATGCGCCGATTTCCCTGCCGGGCAAAGGTGCAAATGGCAAAGTGTGGAACCCGAAAAATTCAGACGGCCGCTATTCCGGTTACATCACGCTGCGCCAGGCTTTGACCGCTTCGAAAAACATGGTGTCCATCCGCATCCTAATGTCTATCGGTATCGGTTACGCGCAACAATACATCCAACGCTTCGGCTTCAAGCCGTCTGAAATTCCTGCCAGCCTGTCTATGGCTTTGGGTACAGGCGAAACCACGCCGTTGCGTATTGCAGAAGGTTACAGCGTCTTTGCCAACGGCGGTTACAAAGTATCTGCCCACGTCATCGACAAAATCTACGACAGCCAAGGCCGTCTGAGAGCGCAAATGCAACCTTTGGTAGCCGGTGAGAACGCACCTCAGGCCATTGACCCGCGCAACGCCTACATCATGTACAAAATCATGCAAGACGTTGTCCGTGTCGGTACCGCACGCGGTGCAGCCGCACTCGGCCGCGCCGACATCGCCGGTAAAACCGGTACCACCAACGACAACAAAGACGCATGGTTTGTCGGCTTCAACCCTAGCGTTGTGACTGCCGTCTATATCGGCTTTGACAAACCGCGCAGCATGGGTCGTGCAGGCTATGGTGGTACAATCGCCGTACCGGTTTGGGTAGAATATATGCGCTTCGCCCTGAAAGGTACCAGCGTCAAACCGATGAAAGCTCCTGAGGGCGTGGTTTCGAACGGTGGCGAAGTGTATATGCGCGAACGCATGACCACTAGCTCCGACCTGGCCTTGGACAACAGCGGCGTTGCTCCGCATCCCGCTCAATCTGCCCGTCGCGCGGTTCCGAATGAAAACCGCCGCCGTGCCGAGAGCAACACTGCGCCAGCCCGTGAAGAATTAGACGAAACCCCAGTTCTGCCAAGCAATACCGGCAACAATAACAAACAACAACTGGACTCTCTGTTCTAATGTTCTAAAGCAAGGCCGTCTGAAACGTTCAGACGGCCTTTTTTGAGAAAATTCAAAGCAAAACCATGATTGATTTACACTGCCATTCAACCGTTTCAGACGGCATGTTGTCTCCAACCGAAGTTGTCCGACTCGCCCGTCAAAACGGTTGCACCCTGCTCGCCCTAACCGACCACGACCATACCGGCGGACTTGCCGAAGCACGTGCCGAAGCCGATACCCTCGGCCTCCCCTTCGTCAACGGCGTGGAAATATCCGTCACTTGGCGCGGCCGCACCATCCACGTTGTCGGCTTGGACTTTGACGAACACAACGAAGCCCTGCAAAACCTGCTTGCAGAAGTCCGCAAAGGCCGTCTGAAACGATTGGAAGCCATCGCGGCCAAGCTGGAGAAAAAAGGCATAACAGGCGCGTATGAAGGCGCACTCGCATTGGCTGCCAACAAAGAAATGGCCAGCCGCACCCACATTGCCGAATTCCTCATCCGCGAAGGCCATGTCAAAAACAAACAGCAGGCATTTACCAAATATCTGGGCGACGGCAGATCCTGTTCCGTCAGACATGAATGGGCCACATTGGAAGACTGCGTAGCCGCGATTACAGGCGCGGGCGGCATGGCCATTATCGCCCACCCGATGCGCTATGAATTATCCGCCACCGCCAAACGAAACCTGTTTCAAGAGTTTAAAAATCTCGGCGGCGCAGGAATTGAAGTGCACAGCGGTAACTGCTGTAAAAACGACCGCCTCAACTATGCCCTGCTTGCCGACCGTTTCGACTTTCTCGCCAGCGCAGGCAGTGACTTCCACCGCCCCAACGACTTCAGCGGCGGCATACTCGGCGCCTGCCCCGACTTACCCGAACAATGCCGTCCTGTCTGGAAACACTTTAAGGCCGTCTGAATTTTTCTAAATTTTCAAAACGAAAATACAGCCCCTAGTTTTTAAGCAACCTGTTTCCATTCAGCTAAAGTTCAATATTCTTAAAATCAGCGTTTCCATTATAAATCAGGCCGTCTGAAAAATACTTTCAGACGGCCTTTTCATTTTTATGCCTGTTTACCGCAAGTTAAAACGACCTCACCAGCGACAAACCGACTTCGTTTTGTTTGTAGCTGTACAACCAGTCGGTGTTGCCGTTGACGCGGCGGTATTTATAACTGAGGACGGGCTTGAGGCCGGCGAATTTCCAGCGGTCAGCGCCTATGCTGAGGCGGTAGGTTTGTTCTTTGTCGCGGCGGCGTTGTTCGAGGACGGCATTCTCTTCCCTATGGCTGCGGATACCGAAAGTCGCAGAAATTGAAGCATCGAAACCGGCCTCAAATATTTTTGCCGCACCCAACCGTGCAGAAATTTGGCGATAGCTGTCCACAGGATCTTTCGTTTTGCGTTGTTGCCAGTCTATGCCGCCGTAGAGCATGAGGTCATTGCGCGGAAAATAAGACAAGGTGTTGTAAACGGAGAGGAGGCTGCCGTCGAGCAAACGGGTTTTGTCGGAATAGGAGAGGTGTTTCCACTCGGCTTCGGTGTTCCACGTCCAGCTGCCTTTGTCGAGGTTCCACTCGCTGCGTACGCCGTAGGCGCGGTTGAGGGTTTTGCCGCCGCTGCCGTTCCATTCGACGAGCGGGGCGAGGGCAAAGGTGTGGCGGTGGTTTTCAAACTGGTAGCCTGCGCTGAAGTTGAGCGTGTGTTCGTTAAAGTCCCGATGATCGCGGTAGAAGCGGCCGTAGCCGAGCGCTCGGGCAGCGATGCCGTGGTGTCCTTTAATCTGCCAGCGGCGGACGGCGGCGGCTTCGTATTTGATGCCGTTGGCGGAAATGGGTTTGTCGCCGGAAAATTCTTCCCAGCATTCGCCGTCGATTTCGGTTTTACACCACACTTTGCCGCTGCCTTCATTGATGTTGCTGTTGTGGACGGCACCGACGGAAAGGCTGCCCTTCCAGCTTTGACGTTGGTTCAAAGCATCTTGGAAATGGGTGATGTTTTCTTTGACGGCTTCGGGCAAGTCTTCGTTTTGAAGGCGTGCAAATTCAGAAGAGGCTTCGCGGTTCAGACGGCCTTCAAAAAGCAGGCGTGCGTAATCAAGCCGTCCGCGTGTGAAGTCGGGGTGGCGTTGCAGCAGGGTTTCGTATTCTTGTTTGGCTGTTTTCCACTTACCTTCGCCTCGAGCCAATGAGGCGCGGGCAAACGAAGCGATATCGGGATCGTATTCTTTTTGCTGGGTATAACGCTCCAGCAGCGGGCGAACGGTTTGCCAATCGCTGTGGTTGACGGCGTTAAACAGGGCTTCGCCTTGGTCGGCTTCGGGATCTGTTTCAGCTGTCTGCCTGATATGCGGAGCAGAAATATCGAGATGATATTCGCGCACTTTTTGTTCCTGTTCCTGCATGGTTTGGCGGGTGCTCTGCCACAGGCGTTGCGCGGTACGGTCGTCTGAAAAGTCAGAACGTGGCGCGGCAAGGACGGGAGCAGAAAGAAGCAGAATCAGGCAGGCAGACGGTTTGTACATGGTGTCGGCTTTCCGGTCGCAAGTTTCAGACGACCTTGAGAGATTTGGAGGCAAGTGTTTAAAAAAGCCTGCAGATGGCAGGCTTTATTTTACTTAAAGACGGATTTTAGCGTTTTACGCCGCCGTATGCTGTATCCAAGTTGCGGTCGGTCTTAAATTTGGCAACACCAGCCAACGCGCTTGCACCGTTGCCGAAGAAGTGGCCTTCGGTTTTACCGAAGTGGCCGTTGGCGCGAGCGTAGCCTTCAAATGATGCGCTGGATGGCTTGATGCGGGAATGGATGTCCATCTGTACAGCGTTATTTTTCATAGAACCAGTCAAACCGCGTTGACCGAAGTCTGCGCGCAAAGTACCAACCATCGGGTTGTTGCCGGTGTAGTTGTTGATACCTTTAACTGCGTAGTTGGCTACACCGGATACAGGCATAGAGGTAGCGCGTTTGTCGCCGGAGTAGAAAACGCCGCGGTTGGTGCCTTTGGCGTATTCTTTGCCGACCCACTCGCCGTAGTATACTTCAGAGTCACCGCTCTTAATGGTGTTGAACGCATAGCGGCCGAGGTTTTGACGGGTATATGCGTCGTTAACCTGTACGGTTTTCACGCCATTGCGGTCTGCATTGCCAGGCATACGGTTTACGTTGGTGTAGTACACGCCTGAACGGTAAGCAGCGTGTTTCATCACTTTTTCGCCTTCAGCTTCAGATGCAGGCTTGCCCCATTTTTTGCCATATTTGTAGTTTTGGTAACCATAATCAAATGGGTTGTAGTAATTGTTGGCGGCAAATGCGCCTGCACTGAATACAACAGCCAAAACAGCAGCGGTGGTTTTTTGCAGATTCAGTTTCATTGAACACTCCTTGAGGTAAAACGATGGTGAGGGAAATTATGTTTCGTTGTGAGTAGAACATATCGTTATGTGAGGAGGTCTTTTTGTTCTGCAAAGCATTTTATAGGGGAAGTGTTAGCACAGAATTAGTAAATGTCCTAACAATCCCCTACAAAGCGAAATTCTTTATTTTTAATTCGATACAGCCTGTATTACCTACCCAACAATGGCAAAGAATATATTGAAACTGCCTGCCCGATACACCATAATGACCCTATAAATACCCAGAATAAAGGTTAACACCATGTGCCAACTGCTCGGCATGAATTGCAACACTCCCACAGACATCATGTTTTCTTTTGAAGGCTTCCGCCGCCGTGGTGGCATTACCGACCACCATGCCGATGGTTTCGGTATCGGCTTTTTTGAAGGCAAAGGCGTGCGCTTGTTTCACGATGACAAGCCCAGCGCCAACTCTCCCGTTGCCGACTTGGTACGCGCCTACCAAATCAAATCCGAAAACGTTATCGCCCATATCCGCAAGGCCTCACAAGGCCAGACCTCATTGGCGAACACTCATCCCTTTATGCGTGAGATGTGGGGCGAATATTGGCTGTTTGCACACAACGGCCATTTGATTGATTTTTTTCCCGAGCAGGGCGAGTACTACCATGCCGTCGGTTCAACCGATTCCGAACGCGCATTCTGCTTTATTCTCAACCGCCTGCGCAGTCGCTTTACCACCAAACCCGAACCTGAAGTTTTGTTTGATGCCATCGCCGGCCTGACCCATGAAATCCGCCGCTACGGCTTGTTCAACTTCGTCATGTCCAACGGCGACTGCCTGTTTGCCCATGCCAGCACCTTGCTGCACTACATCGTGCGCAAAGCCCCGTTTGGCAAAGCACGCCTGCTGGACGATGATGTCATGGTCGATTTTTCTGAAGTGACCACCCCGAACGATAAAGTTTCCGTCATCGCCACCCTGCCCCTGACGCGAGATGAAACCTGGTCGCAATTGGCAGTCAATGAATTGGTGATGTTTCAAGACGGCGACATTGTCCTCAGCGACCGCCCCGAAAATCCGGTTTATATGAGTGCGGAAGAAGGTTTGGAAATCGCCCGTGCCGTCGGCGTATCGGTTTAACGGTTGATTGGCTGAAAAACTCAAGGCCGTCTGAAAGGCTCAACTTCGCTCAAGTTGCCCTTTCAGACGGCCTTTTTATACTTAATCCATAGTCAAAGCCTTTACTATACGAAAATAACGCAATCCGCTACAATAATAGGTCACAAACAATAAATTCAATTGCTTAGCGACCTTGCCGAGCGTATGACAAGGAAACCCGATGAAGTGCCCGTTTTGCCAACACCCCAACACTCAAGTAACCGATTCGCGATGGTTGGAAGACACCAACAGCATCCGCCGTCGCCGCAAATGCTTGGAATGCGGACAACGCTTCAGCACTTTTGAAACCGTTGAAATGCGGATGCCGCAAGTCATCAAATCCAACGGCACACGGGTTCCCTTCAATGCGCACAAACTGCAGACCAGCCTTGAGCGCGCGCTGCACAAACGCCCTGTCACGCAAGAACAAATCGATGAAACTGTTGCCCTTATCGAGCAACGCCTCTACCGTTTGGGCAAAAAAGAAGTCGCTTCGCGCATCGTCGGCGAAATGGCGATGGAGGAGCTGGCAAAAATCGACCAAGTTGCCTATGTCCGCTTCGCGTCCGTCTATAAAAGCTTTAAAGACGTTTCCGAATTCACCCAAGTCATCGCCGAATGCAAAGCCAAATAAGGCCGTCTGAAACCATGTTTTCCGCACTTGATACCCAAATGATGCAAACCGCCCTCGAGCTGGCCAAGCTTGGGCGGTTTTCTACTTCCCCCAATCCCCGCGTAGGTTGCGTGATTGCACACGGCGCCCAAATCGTCGGACAAGGTTTCCACGTCAAAGCAGGTGAGCCGCACGCCGAAGTTCACGCATTGAGGCAGGCCCAAGCGGCGGCAAAAGGCGCAACAGCCTATGTCACGCTGGAACCTTGCAGTCATTACGGCCGCACGCCGCCATGCGCCGAAGCGCTGATTCATTCCGGCGTAGCACGCGTGGTCGCCGCCATGACCGACCCTAATCCATTGGTCGCAGGCAAAGGTTTGTCCATGCTGGAAGCCGCCGGAATCCGTACCGAAAGCGGTTTGCTGGAAGCGCAGGCGCGCGAGCTCAACCGCGGTTTCCTGTCGCGTATTGAGCGTAGTAAACCGTTTGTCCGCCTTAAATGCGCCACCAGTCTGGACGGCAAAACCGCCCTTTCAGACGGCCGCAGCTTTTGGATTACCGGCGAAGCGGCGCGCGAAGACGTACAAATTCTCCGTGCCGAAAGTTGCGCCGTTTTGAGCGGTATCGGTACCGTACTTGCCGACAACCCGAAACTCAACGTCCGCAGCTTCCCCACCCTGCGCCAGCCTGCGCGTATCGTCTTAGACAGCCGACTGCAAATTCCTTTGGACTGCCACCTCGTTACCGATACCAACAGCCCGACCGTTATCGTTACCCTTTCCTCAGACGAACAACGTTTGCAGGCTCTAAGCGCATTTGAACATATCCGCATCATCAGGCCGTCTGAACACATCAACGGCCGCATCAATCTTCTTTCCCTCATGCCGCAACTGGCAGAGCTTGGCTTTGGCGAAGTTCTGGTAGAAGCCGGCTCAACACTTGCTTCAGCCTTCCTGAAGGATGACTTGGTAGATGAAATCGTCCTCTACCAAGCGCCGAAACTGTTAGGCGCAGGCAAACCTCTTTTCTCCCTTCCTGAAAATCCGGCCGCCCTACTTTCAGACGGCCCCTGGCAAAGTCAATCGGTAGAAATCATCGGGCAGGACATTAAATGGGTCCTCCGGAAAAAATCCACCTAATTGCCCCAACTTAATAATTAAACCATTTCAATAGAATCCATCTATCATTTATGTAGCAATAAATGTGCTTTTTCGTCAATATATTACAATGACTATAACGTATTCCAATTTAAAACTTTGACTTGAGTTAACTATCCTCAAGCTGATTGTCTACAAATTTTCCTTTTTTTCATCACGAAATAATGAATTATTAAGATAAGTTAAGCCATGAAAATTTATTAAAAGTTTTTATTCTAGGAGGGTTTTAAACGGCATAAACGGTAGTTTAATTTCATGAACCATGCATTTGACAAAGAGATATTTAAAATTAAAACATTTAGTTGAGTGTAATTTCTAAAAATTCAATATTCAAAAATACCTTTTTCATACCTTACAGGCCGTCTAAACGACCGTTAAACTTTTTTGATTGAGACGAATCAGATAAGTGCTTATGATTTCGTCTAATAGAATTATAAGTATGGCTTTAAGGCTTCACACGATACGGCAGCCGGCTATGGCTATGCGGTTGCAGCAAACAACTCAGGCATCGGGAAAACACTCCCGATTTACTCATTCATTAAACGAAAGACATCATGAAAAACATTACGATACAAAAATTTGCCGATAAGACCGCAAAAATCGGCATCGTTGGCTTAGGCTACGTCGGTTTACCACTGATGTTGCGCTATGTGGATATCGGTTACCAAGTTTTGGGTTTCGACATTGACACCAACAAAGTCGACAAGCTCAACAAAGGCGAAAGCTACATTGAGCATATCCCTTCCGACAAAATTGCCGCTGCTTCCAACAGCCTGTTTGAAGCAACGACCGACTTCTCCCGCATTGGCGAAGTAGAAGCCGTCATTTTGTGCGTACCGACTCCGCTGAACAAATACCGCGAGCCGGACATGAGCTTTGTGATTGACACTACCGATGCGGTCAAACCTTACCTGCGCGCCGGTCAAGTGCTGTCTTTGGAATCTACTACCTACCCCGGCACTACCGAAGAAGAATTGCTGCCACGCATGGAAGAAGGCGGCTTGAAAGTCGGTCAAGACGTGTTCTTGGTTTACTCTCCCGAGCGTGAAGACCCGGGCAACCCTAACTTCGAAACCCGTACCATCCCCAAAGTCATCGGTGGCCATACCCCTGCTTGTTTGGAAGTCGGCCTGGCACTGTACCAACCTGCCATCGATAAAGTTGTTCCGGTAAGCTCCACCAAAGCGGCCGAACTGACCAAACTTTTGGAAAACATCCACCGCGCCGTAAATATCGGCCTGGTAAACGAGATGAAAATCGTTGCCGACAAAATGGGCATCGACATTCACGAAGTCATCAATGCCGCCGCAACCAAACCGTTCGGCTTCGTTGCTTATTACCCGGGCCCTGGCTTGGGCGGCCACTGTATCCCTATCGACCCGTTCTACCTGACTTGGAAAGCCCGCGAATACGGCGTAAATACCCGCTTCATCGAGCTGGCAGGCGAAGTGAACTCCCACATGCCCGACTACGTTATCGAAAAAGTCGGCCTGGCTTTGAACGACCACAACCGTTCCATCAAAGACAGCAAAATCTTGGTATTGGGTATCGCCTACAAGAAAAACGTGGACGATATGCGTGAAAGCCCGTCTGTGGAAGTGATGGACCGCCTGCACAAACTGGGCGCAGTGGTTTCCTACTCCGACCCGCACGTTCCAGAGTTCCCACACATCCCAGGCCACCACTACTTTGACTTGAAGAGTGAAGCGCTGACCCCTGAAACTGTCGCCCAATACGACTGCGTGGTTCTAACCACCGATCACGACAAATTCGACTATGACATGATTACCGAACATGCCAAACTGATTGTCGATACGCGCGGCAAATTCCCAGTGAAAAATCCTAAAGTCATCAAAGCATAATCTTGCTTCAGACGCATCCGGCTGCCTCCGGTTTCCCCGACCAGGACGGCGGCCGGTTTCCCAAGGCCATTTGTTTTTTCAGACGGCCTTGGGAAACCGGCAACGGTAACAACGCATCTCTTACGAAAAACGCTCAGCTCGAACTTCCGGCCGTCTGAAAACAAATAATATGAACGCGAAAAAAATCCTCGGCTACGCATTGGGCCCGATAGGAAGCGCCGCTTTCGGCCTGCTTTCCCTGCCGCTCATCTCATGGTACTTCCCTGCGGAAGACATCGGCCGTATCGTACTCTTGCAGACCATTGCCGGACTGAGCATCCTGTTGCTGGGCCTGGGGCTGGACCAATCCTATATTCGCGACTATTACGCCGTTAAAGACAAGGCCGCGCTGTTCAAATCCGTTTTTTTATCGCCATTGATTCTGACGGTGGCGGTTGTGGTTTTAGTGTTGCTGATAAACGCATCATGGCCGTCTGAAATCATTTTCGACATCCCCAGTGCGAATTTGGGGATTCTCTTCCTGATTTTCTTAGCCACCACGCTGATTATCCGTTTTTTAGCCTTGATTTTGCGGATGAAAGAGCAAGCACTGGCTTTTTCCGTCAGCCAGCTTGCGCCGAAATTCTTGATTTTGGTGTTGGTTTTTGCCGTGATTGCTTCCGGCTTACCTACCAATACTACTTCGCTGGTTTTTACCTACACCGCCGCCCAAGTGCTGACCGTTGTGCTGTTGATATATCAGCTGCGCCAAGACTTGCAAGCCGTTTCCCATGCAAAATGGTCGTCCGAGCTGCATCGGGACGGCCTGCTCTACGGCCTGCCGCTGGCATTCGGCAACTTGGCCTATTGGGGTCTGACTTCGATTGACCGTTTTGTCCTCAAAAACATCTCAGGCTTGGATGAGTTGGGTATTTATTCGATGGCGGTCAGCTTTGGTGCCGTCGCCCTGATTTTCCAAAGCGTGTTCTCCACCATTTGGGCGCCTTTGGTGTTCAAATGGGTAGAAGAAAAAACCAATCTGGACAAAATCGGCAATATCACGCTTTCCATGACCGTCCTCATCAGCGCAATGATTTGCCTTATCGGAATTTTCTCGCCGATGGTGACCTGGATACTGCCGGAAAAATACACGCAGGTTCAATTTATCCTGCTCTCGTGTATGCTCTTCCCCCTGTTTTACACGCTGACCGAAGTCAGCGGCATCGGTTTGAACGTCGTCCGCTCGACTTGGCTGATTACCGTCATCAACATCGTTGCCTTTCTCGCCAATACCGCCCTACTCTATCTGTTGGTACCAAAATTTGGTGCAAAAGGTGCGGCTATGGCCAGCGCAACGGCTTTTTGGCTGTTTTTCATCTTGAAAACCGAATTCTCTTCACGCCTGTGGCAGCCTCTGCCGCGCCTGAAGATTTATACCAACTCAACGCTCTGCCTGATAATCTGCCTTACCTACACTTGGCTTGGTACGCGCGACAACTACATTTGGTTTGCGCTGGCATGGGCAGTCGGACTGGGTTTCCTGTTCCTAAAATACAAACACGCACTATTTGCCGCAACCGAAAAAATCAAAGCCAAATTAAACCGTTCGGCAAAATAGCCAACTTAAGATTCATGTCTCTACGATAACAACAGCACGACTATGAAAATAAAACGTCTGAACTTATACACTTATATCCTATACATCATGTTTACAGCTTATATGCTGGGGCCTGCGCTGTCTTTTAAAATCGGCGTACCGCGCATCGATAATCCTTTATCGTTGTTGTTTGTATTGATTGGCCTTGCCGTATTCTTTTTGGAGGGCAAGCATATTCCACGCAAAATTTTTGTCATGCTCTGCGCCCTGGCTGCCATGTGTATTTGGCCGGCCATCCACATGGGCATTACATCGCTGATACCGACTCAATATATGGACATCTTGTTTTTTATGGCGGTGCCGGTTTTTTTCTACTTGTTTTACCAAGTGCTTATGCGCGCTGAAGATCCATTGGGCGTTATTCAGAAGTTTTTATTGGTCTTTGCCCTTTATGTTGCCGTTCCACCATTTGTGGAATTGATTACCGGCATTCAGTTTGTCAGTGCCAGTGATGAACTGGCCATTAAAGAAGGTTCGCTCAAAGGGCTGTTTTTCAACCCCAACAACCTTGCTGCCACTGCCGTTTGCCTCGCACCCGCCATCCTATTTTTCTTTCAACTGCAAGGACGCAAACACAAAGAGAAACTACTGGGCTGGGGATTATATTTACTACTAGGTATGGCCATTTTTGTTTGCGTATCACGCACAGCTATTGCCTGCTACCTTTTGATTTCACTCATTTATATAGCTTATCGTAAAAATGGTTTTATTACCGTTATTGCCACAGGACTGCTCGCGTTAACATTATCGATGATTCCATCCCGTGTCATCGCGGAATTTTTGCTGTCACTTAACGGCAACCCTTTTCTTGAACGTTTTTCCAGCCGCGTGTACCTTTTTCTATTCGATTTAGACAGCGACAACTCTGTGTCCTACCGTCAGGAGATTTACAACTATTTTTGGAATAATCCGCCCCTGTTGCTAACCGGCTACGGACCAAAAAATTTTCGCGACTATTTTGGCGGCCACTTGAGTAACAGCCTGGGTTTTGAAAATCCGCACAGTTTCATCATCGAACTGTATTTGGGTTTCGGCATAATTTCCCTGCTCGGTTTTATTGCATTTGTAGCGTTTTATTTCCTCTACACTACCTCAAGCCGTGCACTAACCAACAAATCACGCGTACTGGCTTGGGTAACTTTGGGCATTTTCTTGTTGGCAGGTTTTATTCCGTCCACCATTTTGCGTATGCCCTTCATCTGGCTACCCTGCCTGCTGATTTACATTTACAGCGCATTTGTCGCATCCAAATTACAAAATCAGGCCGCTTACACATATAGCTATACCCCATCTAAAACAAAGGGAATATCATGAAAATCATCCTGACTACCTCCATGTCTGGCCTCGGGGGCACTGAAAACGCCACTTTCCGCCTCGGCCGCCTGCTCAAACAACGCGGACACGATATCGTATTGGCCTCTTCAGACGGCCCTTTGATTCAGGAAGCGCAAGCATTGGGCATCCGTTGGCAGCCGATTGATTTTTACCAAGGCGGTCTTTGGGGTTACGTCAAAGGCATGTTTGCCTATATGAAACTGCTGAAAAAAGAGAAGCCCGATGTGATTCACTGCCAAATGGCGCGTATCGTTCCGGCCTGCGCCATTGCGGCCAAGTTTGCCTCGCCGAAAACCAAAGTGTTCTACCACGCGCGCGGCCTTGATCCGGAAACTTATCCGAAAATTGCCAAGCTTTTCGACAAGCTGGGCGTGTACATCATCGGCAACTGCAAACACGAACGTGAAAAACTCATCCGCTACGGTTTCCCTGCCAACCGCATCACCTACACCTACAATGCCCTGCACAAAGCAGATTTCATTCCTGAAAAAACAGCCAAAGACTATGTCCAACTGGGCACGCTTTCCCGTTTGGACACCGTCCGCGCCGTGCATCTGATGTTGGATATTTTGAAGAAAATGGTTGACCGCAGTATGCCTGTACGCCTCAACGTTGCAGGTATCGGCGAAGAAATGGACAACCTCAAAGCCCAAGCCAAACGTTTAGGCATTGAAGACAAAGTCACCTTCCTCGGCGGCGTCCGCGACTTGACCGGCTACTTCAAAGAAGTCGATATTTTGGTGAACACACCGCATTGCGTGGGCGACCACGGCGCAGGTGTCGGCAACAATATTTTGGAAGCCGGTCTTTACGACACGCCTGTCGTGACCTACAACATGGCGGGCATTTCGGAAATGGTCATTACCGGCCAAACCGGCTACTGCATTCCTTTCGGCGACGACGAAGCATTTATCGAAGCCGTCGATACACTCATCAAGCATCCAGAGTTGCGCAGTCAAATGGGTAAAGCCCTGCACAAACACGTCGAAACCTTATGCTCCGACGACGAAATCTACCGCACCACCATGGCTGCGTACGAAATGTAAGGCCGTCTGAAACATGAACATTACCATCGTCGCCCCTTATTGCTCACTGCCTTCCGAGCCGCATTTCAACCGCTTCTGGTATCTTGCCGAGCTGTTGTCGCAGTCGCATGACGTGTTACTGATTACCAGCAACTTCAAGCACTATAACAAATCTTTCAGACGGCCCGAAGATGCCGAGGCCGCCTCACAAGGCCGTCTGAAAGTCATGCTGTTGGAAGAAAGTGGATACAGCAAAAACGTGTCTTTAGGACGCTTGGCCAGCCATCACCACTTCGTCAAACATTTTGAACAATGGTTGGAAAACTGCCGTCCGGGCGAACAAGACGTCGTCTTTTCTGCCTATCCGCTGATTGCCACCAACCTGCTGTTGGGCAAACACAAAGCGCGTTTGGGCTACAAACTGATTGTCGATGTGCAGGACGTATGGCCGGAGTCTTTCTCCTCAGTCGTACCGTTTTTGAAAAAAGTACCGCACAACCTGCTGCCCTTTGCTTCACGCGCCAACCAAGCCTACCGCTACGCCGACGCGCTGGTTGCCGTATCGCAGACTTATCTCGACCGCGCCAAAGAAGCCAATCCGAACGTACCCGGCGAAGTCGTCTATATCGGTGCCGACTTTCCGAAACTCGATGCCGCGCCTGCCAAAGATTTTGGTGACGACAAAACCCGCTTTTTCTACTTGGGCACGCTCAGTTACAGCTATGACGTGGAAACCGTGTGCAAAGGCGTTCTCAAGCTGTTGGACGCCGGCGAAAACGTCGAGTTGCACATCATGGGCGGCGGCCCTGATTTGGACAGGCTCAAACAATACGCCTGCGACGACATCAAGTTTTACGGCTACATTCCCTATGCAGAAATGATGTCGGTTGCCAAGGGCTGCGACATTGCCATCAACGCCATCCAGTCCTATTCAATGGCATCGATTACCAACAAACTCTCCGACTATATGGCTTTGCAAAAACCGATTCTGAACAGCCAGGTCAACAACGAAGTTGCCGAAGTCCTTACCCTGCTGCCGCATGCGAACTACCGTTCCGGCGATGTGGACGGTTTCGTTCAAGCCGCCAAAGATATTTTGAAGCGCAAAAGCGATCCTGTTCAGTCCGAAGAAATCGTCCGCCGTTTCAAGCGCGACGTTGCCTATCAAAAAATCGTCAACCTGATTGAAAGATTAGCTCATGAATAAATTTTTCAAACGCCTGTTTGACATTGTTGCCTCCGCTTCAGGACTGATTATCCTGTCGCCTGTGTTTTTGATTTTGGTGTACCTCATCCGCAAAAACCTAGGCTCGCCCGTGTTCTTCATCCAAGAGCGGCCGGGCAAAGATGGCAAGCCGTTTAAAATGATTAAATTCCGCTCCATGCGCGATGCACTCGATAAAGACGGCAACCCACTACCGGACAGCGAACGCCTGACCGATTTCGGCAAAAAATTACGTGCCACCAGTTTGGACGAACTTCCTGAATTATGGAATGTCTTAAAAGGTGAGATGAGTCTAGTTGGCCCTCGTCCGCTGCTGATGCACTACCTGCCGTTGTACAACGACTTTCAAAACCGCCGCCACGAAATGAAACCAGGCGTGACCGGTTGGGCTCAAGTCAATGGCCGCAACGCCATTTCATGGGATGAAAAATTCGCCCATGATGTTTGGTACATCGACAACTTTAGCTTTTGGCTGGATATAAAAATTTTGTTCCTGACAGTTAAAAAAGTCTTCGTCAAAGAAGGCATCTCAGCCGAAGGAGAAGCCACAATGCCTTATTTCACGGGTAACAAAACTGATGAAAAAAAATAATATACTGATTCTGTCGGCAGGTCGCCGTGTCGAATTGGTGCAGGACTTTCAAACCGAAGCCGCACGTTTTTCAGACGGCATCGGCGTTTTTGCCACTGACCTCAACCCCCACATGTCTTCTGCCTGCCATGTTGCCGACCGCGCTTTCAGCGTGCCGCGTATCGATGCAGCCGAATACATTGACAGCATTTTCGAGCTGGCCAAACAACACGACATCGGTCTGATTGTGCCAACCATCGATACCGAGCTGCTCAAACTGGCCGAAGCACGTGACCGTTTTGAAGCTGAAGGAATACATATTGTCATTTCCGATGCAAAGTTGATTACCCTGTGCCGTGACAAGCACTTGACCTCAGGCCTGTTTGCACAATACAGCATCCGTTCCCCTGAAATTTACGAACGGGACCACCTGGTTTTCCCATGTTTTACTAAGCCTTATGACGGCAGCCGCGCCATCGGTGCGAAAAAAATCAACACACTGGCTGATTTGACTGTCGACATTACCGAAGACCCGAAAATGATGTTCACCCAATACATCGATATTGAGAATACTTTTTCCGAATTTACCGTCGATATGTATTACGACCGTCAAGGCCGTCTGAAATGCGCCATTCCTCGCGAACGTTTGGAAGTGCGCACCGGCGAAGTCAGCAAAGGCGCAACCCGACGCAATGCCCTGTATAAAGAGCTGGTTGAAAAAATGGCCGTATTGGAAGGCGCACGCGGTTGCATTACCGCGCAATTCTTCGTCAGCAAAACCGACAGCACGACCTACGGTGTGGAAATCAACCCTCGTTTCGGCGGTGGTTTCCCGCTGACTTACGCCGCAGGCGGCAACTATCCGGGCTGGCTGATTCAAGAATACATCGGCGGCCAAGACATCCCTTTCTCCGACGACTGGGAAAACAATTTAATCATGCTTCGTTATGATGCTAAGATTTTGGTAAGAGAACATGATTAAACCGGAAGAATCCGTCATCGTCTTCGATCTTGACGATACGCTTTACTCTGAGTACGACTACAAATGCTCGGGAATACAGGCAGTTGTAGGGACAATTACGTCGCTTTACCCACAATACGATGCCGACGTACTAAATGAAATTGCAGACAATAAAAGTAAAGACTGGCTCGACAATTTGTGTCATCATTGCAAATTAAACGAACTAGAGAAACAATCACTTTTGTGGCAATATCGCCTACACAGGCCTGTTATCCGACCCTATGTCGAACCGTCTTTTTTACGGAAGCTGATGCGCCCTTTTGCCGCACGCGCCCTGATTACAGACGGCCGCAGTCTGACACAGCGTTTGAAAATACAGGCCTTGGGTTTGACCGATTTGTTTGACGACATTTTGATTTCGGAAGCCATGCAATCGGAAAAACCCGACGATAAGCGTTTTGTCTTCCTGCAAAACAAATATCCGGCTGCAAAACGTTTCATCTACATCGGCGACAACATCAAAAAAGATTTTGTCGCACCCAACAAATTGGGTTGGCTCTCCATAGGCATCATGCCTAAGCCGCACAATATTCATCAAGCCGAGCCCGAGCAATACGGTCGTGAATACCAGCCCACCCTTTGGATAAACACCCTGGAAGAATTGACTACACTGACAACTTCCGCCACCGAAAAAGCAAATGCATAAGGGACATTTCTCCATGAAAATCTTATTTATGGGTCGTAAACAGGTTTCCGCCAACCTGCTTCGTTTTTTGACCAAACAAGACCATATCGAAATCGTCGGTGTCTTGACCGACAGCCATCTGCAAGGCTCGCCGACCACGGCTGCCGCACAGGAATTGGGCTTGCCCCTGTACACCTTCGATACGGCTTTGGAAGCAATGCGAGAAGGCCGTCTGAAATACGATTTGGGCTTGTCTGTCCTTTACTGGCGCAAGCTGCGTGATGAATTCCTGAGCATTCCGACTTTAGGCACGATCAACTTCCACCCTGCGCTGTTGCCCGAATACAAAGGTACTGGCGGCTACAATCTGGCCATCATGGACGAGTTGAACGAATGGGGCAATACCGCCCACTACGTCGATGCTTCCATCGATACCGGCGAAATCATCGAGGTGGACCGCTTCCCTATTGACGCTGAAACAGAAACCGCCCAATCGCTCGAACGCAAAACCATGCAGGCATTGGAAGATTTCGCACGACGCATCATCACCCGCGCCATCGAGTCGAAAACCAAATTGCCGACCACGCCAAACATCGGTGGCCGCTACGTCAGCCGTGACGAAATGGAAGCCATGAAGCAAATCCGCGACGGCGACAATATCGAGAAGAAAATCCGCGCCTTCTGGTTCCCTCCTTACGACGGCGCATACGTCGAAATCAACGGTCAGAAATACACCCTGATCAACCGCCAACTGCTGGAAGAAATCGCCCCCAAAGGCTCAACCAGTCTTTTTGCAGGAAAAACAAATGCTTAATATATCACTCTCCCCATGGCCAAGCTTTACTCAAGAAGAAGCCGATGCTGTTTCCAAAGTCCTGCTGTCCAACAAAGTCAACTACTGGACAGGTACGGAATGTCGCGAATTTGAAAAAGAATTTGCTGCTTTTGTCGGCACGCAATACGCCGTCGCCCTTTCCAACGGTACGTTGGCTTTGGACGTAGCCCTCAAAGCAATGGGCATCGGCCAAGGCGATGATGTGATTGTCACTTCGCGCACTTTCTTGGCTTCAGCGTCCTGCATCGTGACCGCCGGCGCAAATCCGGTGTTCGCCGATGTCGATTTGAACAGCCAAAACATCAGCGCCGAAACCATCAAAGCCGCTTTGACGCCAAACACCAAAGCCATCATCGTGGTTCACCTTGCCGGTATGCCTGCCGAAATGGACAACATCATGGCTTTGGCTAAAGAACATAACTTGTGGGTTATCGAAGACTGCGCCCAAGCGCACGGTGCGAAATACAAAGGCAAATCCGTCGGCTCCATCGGCCATGTCGGCGCTTGGTCGTTCTGCCAAGACAAAATCATGACCACCGGTGGCGAAGGCGGCATGGTAACCACCAACGACAAAGAGCTGTGGAGCAAAATGTGGTCGTACAAAGACCACGGCAAAAGTTACGATGCCGTGTACCACCGCGAACACGCACCCGGTTTCCGCTGGCTGCACGAAAGCTTCGGTACCAACTGGCGCATGTTGGAAATGCAGGCTGTCATCGGCCGCATCCAGCTCAAACGCATGCCCGAATGGACGGCGCGCCGCCAAGAAAACGCCGCCAAACTGGCAGAAAGTTTGGGCAAATTCGCCAGCATCCGTTTGGTCGAAGTGGCCGATTACATCGAACACGCGCAATACAAGTTCTACGTTTTCGTCAAACCCGAACACCTGAAAGACGGCTGGACGCGCGACCGCATCGTCAATGAACTGAACGCGCGCAAAGTCCCATGCTATCAAGGCAGCTGCTCCGAAGTGTATTTGGAAAAAGCCTTCGACAACACACCTTGGCGTCCGAAAGAGCGTTTGAAAAACGCTGTCGAGTTGGGCGACACCAGCCTGATGTTCTTGGTGCACCCAACCCTGACCGATGAAGAAATTGCGTTCTGCAAAGAAAACATCGAAGCCGTATTGACTGAAGCCACGGCATAATCATTTTCAGACGGCCTGAAACTTCAGGCCGTCTGAAAAAATAAAACAGCCTGCTTCAAACAATCCGTACCAAGCCACATTACAACACTCAGACACAAGAAATATAAAATGAACTTGGAAACCCTGCTGGCTCTGCCGCGCAACCTTAAAAAAACCTTCTTCGTCATCCACGATATCTTGATGATATTCGTGGCGTTTTGGTTTGCCCAAAGCCTCAAAGTGCAATATTCCGACGAATGGTTGAGTATCGCCAACTGGCTGGCTTTCGGCAGCACCGCTGTGCTGACCATCATCCTTTTCATCCGTATCGGCCTCTATCGCGCCGTCACGCGCTTCGTCAGCATCCGCGTCCTGACCGCCGCCGCATTCGGCAGCATCATTTCAGCAGTCTTGTTCTGCCTGACCACCCTGATTTTTGAACAAAAACTACACCTTGCCCTGCCCATCGTCTATTTCTTGGTCTTGGTGGTCGGCGTCACCAGCTCGCGCATGATCCTGCGTGCGATTCTGACCGACCATCACCGCAAACAGATGACCCCTGTCATCATCTACGGCGCAGGCCAATCCGGCCGCCAGTTGTTGGAAGCCATCAAACAGGTTAACGAATACTCGGCCATTGCCTTTGTCGATGACAACCCGAAAATCCAACGCACCGTCATCTATGACCTTGCCGTCTACAACCCCAACGAAATCCCGATGCTGATCAGCCGCTACGGCGTCCGCAAAATTCTGCTGGCGATTCCAAGTTCTACGCCTGAAGAACGCAAAGACATTATCCGCCGCCTCGAAGCATACAAATGCGAAGTCCTGACCATTCCGGGCATGAAGGATTTGGTGGACGGCAAAATCAACGTCAGCTCATTGAAAAAAATCTCTGTGGTCGATTTGCTCGGCCGCGCCCCTGTGGCACCGCGCCCTGAATTGATGAGTGCTGACATCAGCGACAAAGTCGTGATGGTGACCGGCGCAGGCGGTTCTATCGGCTCCGAACTTTGCCGTCAGATTCTCAACTGCCGTCCGAGCAAACTGCTGTTATTTGAATTGTCCGAATTTGCCCTGTACAGCATAGACAAAGAATTGCGCGAAACCCAAGCAGCGCAAGGCAGCCAAGTCGAAGTCGTACCGCTTTTGGGTTCGGTTCAAAACAAAGAACGCCTTAGCAGCATCATGAAGGCCTATCACGTCGACACCGTCTATCATGCCGCAGCCTATAAACACGTCCCTATGGTCGAGTTCAACACCATCGAAGGCATTCAAAACAACGTGTTCGGCACACTCTGCTGCGCACAGGCCGCCGTAGATGCAGGTGTTTCCACCTTTGTTTTGATTTCCACCGACAAAGCCGTCCGTCCGACCAACACCATGGGTGCCAGCAAACGCATGGCCGAACTCTGCCTGCAAGCCCTTGCCGCCGAGCCGGAACAAAAAACACGCTTCTGCATGGTACGTTTCGGCAATGTATTGGGTTCGTCCGGTTCCGTTGTCCCCGTATTTGAAAAACAAATTGCCGAAGGCGGCCCGATTACCCTGACCCACCAAGACATTACCCGCTACTTCATGACCATTCCCGAAGCGGCGCAACTGGTTATCCAAGCCGGCGCAATGGGTAAAGGCGGCGATGTATTCGTCCTCGACATGGGCGAATCCGTCAAAATCATCGACCTTGCCCGCCAAATGATTGTCCTCAGCGGCCTCAAAGTAAAAGACGAGCAACACCCCCACGGCGACATCGAAATCAAGATTACCGGCCTGCGCCCGGGCGAGAAACTTTATGAAGAACTGCTCATCGGCGACGAGGTACAAAAAACCACTCATCCCCGTATTATGACCGCCAGTGAAGTAATGCTTCCATGGACGCAATTATCTGACATACTGTCGGAACTCCATACTGCCTGCCTAAAAAGCGACCAAGACAGCCTGCGCCAGCTTCTGCTGCGTGCACCGACAGGCTTTGTACCCAAAGACGGTATCTGCGACTTGGTTTGGCAACAAGACAATAAGGCCGTCTGAACATTTTCAGACGGCCCGGACAACATCCCGCAAGGACTACTACATGAAAAAAACGCTCTCCCTGCTTACTCTATTCGCACTGACTGCCTGTAACAGCACGACAGTCATTCCTGGTTCAACCATCAAAACCAGAACCAAAACCATTGTTTACACCGATACCGACACCGCAGCCGACACCAACCTCGACAGCCGCGTTGCCGTTTACCCCATCACGCCCAACCTGATTGAAAAAATGCGCAAGCCGCCTGTACTTTCCCAAAACAACCAAGGTTTGGAGCAAAGAAAAAGTGCTTACCGCTACCGCATCGGCAGCGGCGACGTCCTCAATATCATGGTTTGGGCGCACTCCGACCTCAACTCCCCTATCCAGCAAAGCAACCCGCAAACCAACCAAGTCAGCCGTGGTGCCTGGGTAGATGAGGGCGGCTACATCACTTACCCATTGGCAGGCAAAATTCAAGCCAAAGGCAAAACTTTGGACGAATTGCAAAACACCCTAACCAGCCTTCTGAAACGCTACATTAAAAATCCTCAAGTAGCGATCAACGTTACCGAATTCCGTTCGCAACGTATTTCAGTATCCGGTGCCATCAACCAAGCAGGTCAGCTGCCGATTACCAATATCCCGATGACCATTTTGGATGCCATCAACCAAGCAGGCGGCGTCACCCAAAGTGCCGACACCCAACACATCAAATGGACGCACAACGGCGTCGACCGCACCCTCTCCCTGCAAGACATGCTGCAATACGGCGATATGTCGCAAAACCATCTTCTCAGCCATGGCGACATCGTTTACGTTCCTAACAGCAGCAACAACAAAATCTACATCATGGGTGAAGTCGGCAAACAAGCCACTCTGCCGATCGGCAATCACGGCCTCAACCTGACCCAAGCGCTCGGCGAAGTCGGCGGCATGAACCAAAACTATGCTGATGCAACCGGCGTATTCGTGATCCGCCGCGCACCAGAAGATGCGGCCAAACCTATCCACATCTATCAGCTCAACCTGAAAGATGCGACTTCTTATGCACTGGGCAGCGAATTCAAACTGCGTTCGGAAGATACCGTTTACGTTACCGCCGCCCCGGTTACCCGTTGGAACCGCGTAATGTCACAAATTACCAACTCCATCAGCAACGTCAACACCCTCGACAATACATTTAAATAAACAGTGGTTCCTGCTGTCAGACCCTCGTTTGACAGCAGGATACAAAATTACGCACAATCCAAACCAATTACATAAACGGCATACAAAAGCCGTACACACCACACAAACGGAAAAGCAGTATCTTATAGTCTGACTCACGCTTTTTTCAGACCATAAACCGAAAACAATATCATGTACCACAACATACTCATCGTCTGCCTAGGCAACATCTGCCGCTCCCCTACAGCAGAGCGGATCATGCAGAAAAAACTACCCGGCCATCAAATCAGCAGCGCCGGCATAAAAGCACTGGCAGGGAAGGATGCCGATTTCCAAGCCATTAAAACCGCACTCAAACACGGCGTTATCGTTGCAGGCCATACGGCACGCCAGCTGACCGCCCAAATGTGCGAGCAGGCCGATTTGATTCTTGTGATGGAGCCCAGTCAAATCGATATGGTGGCCGACATCCATTCGCCGGCACGCAGCAAAACCATGCTGTTTGCCCAATGGTTACCTAAAAAAACCGTACCTGACCCATACAAACAAAGCAGCGAAATGTTTGAAGCCGTTTTTGAACAGCTCAATGCTGCCGCAGACACTTGGAAAACCAAACTAAACGGAAAAACTCAACCGGTATAAAACCGGCATGAACAAGAAAGCAAGCAATGAAAAAAACGACCTACATACCTTACAGCGCAGACAACGACGACATCGACTTCGGCCAACAGCTGCGCGTAATTTGGACAAATAAATACAAAATCCTCGCTGCCCTGCTTGCAGGCGGCGTTCTTGGCGCAGCCTTCAGCCTGGCATCCACTCCGCAATACCGTGCCGATGCCATGCTGGAAATTGAAACGCGACAAAACCAAATCCTGACCGAAATCAACAGCATCTTCAACAACCAAACCACGCCGTCTGAAGCAGAAGTCGAGCTGGTTCAATCACGCCTGGTGCTGGGTAAAACCGTCGATGACCTTCAGCTTGACCAAGAAGTCAAAGCCAAATACACACCCGTTATCGGCAGCCTGATGCACAACATCAGCGGCGACCCCGATCCTAAATTGACCGTCGGCAGCTTTACCGTACAAGACGAATGGTTCAACAAAACCTTCACGCTGACCACCAAAAGCAACAAGGCCTATACCCTTACCCTGCCTGACAAACGCGTCGTCGAAGGCAAGGTCGGCGTGCCTCTGAAAATCAACAATCACACCACCCTCAAAATCGATCAAATACTGGCCAATCCGGGTCAAGAATTTGCGTTGACCAAGTTCTCCCGCATCAGCGCCATCGAAAACATCCAAAACAAACTGGCTGTTATCAGCAAAGGTAAAACCAGCCCCATCATCAACCTTGCCTTTACCGGCACCGACCCTAAGCGTACCAGCGTCATCCTCAACAGCATTGCCGACAACTACGTTGCGCAAAACCGTGAACGCGACGTTCAAGTTGCATCCAGCGGTTTGGCTTTCATCAGCGAAGAATTGCCACGCTTGAAAGAAACCTTGCAAGACGCTGAAAACAAACTCAATGCCTACCGCCAACAATCAGGCTCTCTCGACATTCCGCTCGAGTCCAAAGGCGCATTGGAAAGCCTGACCGGCATCGAAACCCAAATTACCCTGCTCAAAACCGAAGAAGCAGGTTTGGCCGAGCTGTACACACCGGAACACCCTTCCTATAAAGCCGTATTGGACAAACTTGCCGTTCTCGAGCGCGCTAAAAACAAAATCAACCAACAAATTGCCGAGTTGCCGAATACCCAACAAGAAGTTATCCGCCTGACCCGCGACGTAGAAACCAACCAGGCTACCTACGTCCAACTGTTGAGCAAACAACAAGAACTCAACATCATGAAAGCCAGTGCGCAAGGTAATGTACGCATCGTCGATTATGCCTATGTTCCTGAAAACCCCGTTGCCCCGCGCAAAGCCGTCATCACACTCCTGAGCGCACTTGCCGCAGGTTCATTGACTGCTTTGTGGCTCATGATCGGCAACCGCATGAAAAACGGCATTACTTCATCTGCAGAAATCGAAAACCTCAATTTGGAAGTCGTCGCTCTTGTTCCGCACTCCAAAACCCAGCAAAAACGCGACTTCTTCAAAAGCAAATTCAAGAAAACCGGCGGCCGTTCCAACTATCTGTTGGCCAGCGAAGACCGAGCCGATACTGCCGTCGAAGCCATCCGCGCCCTGCGCACCAATATCTACTTCTCCATGCTGGACGCGCCTAACAACGTCCTCATGATTACCGGTGCCGCGCCTGAAGCAGGTAAATCCTTTATCTCCGCAAACCTCGCCACCGTAATGGCGCAGTCAGGCAAACGCGTTCTGCTTATCGATACCGATATGCGCAAAGGCTACCTCGACCGACTCTTCGGCCTTACCCCCGAGTTCGGCTTGTCTGATATCCTCAACGGCAAAGCCGCTCCGGCCAAAGCCGTACAAGAAACCGGCATTGAAAACCTCCACCTCATCAGCAGCGGCAGCTATCCTAGCAATCCGTCCGAGCTTTTGATGGACAACCGTTTCAACGAGTTGCTCGCCAACGCCGGCCAACGCTACGATTACGTTGTACTGGATACGCCGCCCGTATTGGCCGTGACCGACGCCGTCATCATCGGCCAACATGCAGGCACCGTCCTGATGATCAGCCGTTATGCGCACACGCGTGTACGAGAGCTTGAGGCCAGCGTCGAACGCCTCAAACAAAACCACATCAATATCAAAGGTGTCGTCCTCAACGGCATGAAGCGCGAAGCCAACAACAGCTACGACTACTACGCCTACGATGCCTACCATTCCGGTAACAATAAATCATAAACCGAAGCAGGCCGTCTGAACTTTCAGACGGCCTAAGGCTTTTTAAACGGCACAAAAAATTTTTCACAAACGCCGCCCTTGCACCCCAAAGCCGTTTGTTTTAAAGTAAGCCCCGTTCCCATATGGAAGAGAAACATGAAAATTACCGTCATCGGCGCAGGTTCGTGGGGTACAGCTCTCGCGTTGCACTTTGCGCACCACAACAATGAAGTTGCCCTTTGGACACGCAATCCCGACCAAATCCGCACCCTGCAAGCAGAACGCCAAAACAAACGCGGCCTGCCCGGCTTCCCTTTCCCTGAGTCCCTGACCGCTCATGCCGATTTGGGCGAAGCGCTGAAAGACAGCCAACTTGCCCTGATCGTCACCTCCGTAGCCGGACTCAGAAGCAGCGCCGAGCTGCTCAAACAGCATAACGCCGCCGATATTCCCGTTCTCGCCGCCTGCAAAGGTTTTGAACAAGATACCGGCCTTCTGACTTTCCAAGTACTGAAAGAAGTCCTGCCTAACAATAAAAAAATCGGCGTTCTCTCAGGTCCGAGCTTTGCCCAAGAACTTGCAGCCCAACTACCTTGCGCCGTCGTGCTTGCTTCCGAAAACAAAGACTGGGTGGAGGAAACCACTGCCCAACTGAACACCAACGTGATGCGTCTGTACGGCAGCACCGACGTCATCGGCGTCGCTGTGGGCGGTGCCGTTAAAAACGTCATGGCGATTGCCACCGGCCTTTCAGACGGCCTCGAATACGGCCTCAATGCACGCGCAGCCTTAGTAACACGCGGCCTTGCCGAAATCACCCGCCTTGCCATCGCCATGGGCGCGCAACCCAAAACCATGATGGGCTTGGCAGGCATCGGCGACCTTATCCTGACCTGTACCGGCGCACTCTCGCGCAACCGCCGCGTCGGCCTCGGCCTCGCAGAGGGTAAAGAGTTGCATCAAGTGCTTGTCGAAATCGGCCACGTTTCCGAAGGCGTCAGCACCATTGAAGAAGTCTTCAATACCGCCGCCAAATACCAAATCGATATGCCCATCACTCAAACCCTGCTGCAACTCATCCGCAAAGAAATGACCCCGCAGCAAGTCGTTGAACGACTGATGGAACGAAGCGCGCGCTTCGAATAAACTGTCGCGCCGTCTGCCATTCAGACGGCCTGACGCACAATATGACGGCCATAAGGCCGTCTGAAGGGAAACACATGAACCAATCACTGAACAATCTGGAAATCAACGTTTACCAACTTGTCCAAAAATTTGAAACACTGGTTTCAGAAAACCGCCGCCTCAACGAAGAAATCGACAGACTCAAACTCGAGCAAGAGCAACAAAAACGCCAACACGACGCAGCTATTGACGAACTCAGCGAAGCCTTGCTGGTTCAAGTCGGCAAACTCAAAGAAGACCTGCAAAGCAAAATTGACAACCTGACTGCCGAAAAAGAAAACTACCGCAACGCGCTGGCCCAAAGTGCAGACCAAATCCGCAGCCTCATTGCCCGATTGCCCCAAGAAACACAACAATAAAAGGACGCCCCGTGAGTATCGAACAAGTCAATCTCGACATCATGAATGTCAACTTCACCATCAACACGCCGAGTGAAGAAAAAGCCACCCTCCTGCAAGCCGTTGAAATGCTAAACAAAAAAAGCGATGCGATTAAAGAAAGCGGCCGCATCGTCGGCACGGACAAAATCGTCGTCATGGCAGCCCTCAACGTTGTACACGACCTCTTGAAAGCTACCCTCAACGACGATTTGGCAATCGGTGAATTTGAGCGTAGAATAACCGACATGAACAACGCGTGCCAAAAAGCACTGGCGCGCTTGGAGTAAAACTGATTTTCCCCTTTTCCCTGCGGTGTTCGCGAAGGCATACATTCCTTTGAACCAATACGTTCGCTTTAGGTTGCCGGGAGCTGTAGTGGGCGCGAGCGTCCGTTTATCGGACGCACCCGAAACTACCCGAGGTGACCGCCTTGTCAGCAAGGTTCAAGCGGATTCAGCCTAAACGGCACTCGTGGGGATTCCCTAAAAAAGCCATACCGACAGGTGTGGCTTTTCCCTTTCCAAGTAAAGACTTTCGTAAAGATTTCCGGCCGTCTGAAAAAACCGCATATTCATGCATCAAACACGTTCGATTAAGATTGACAAAAACCAATCTCCTCTTTAAAATCCATAACTTTCTATATATATCTGGATTCCAACCATGAAAACCTTCTCTGCAAAACCCCACGAGGTGAAGCGCGAATGGTTCGTCATTGACGCAGAAGACAAAGTTCTGGGTCGTGTCGCAGCCGAAGTCGCACACCGTCTGCGCGGCAAACACAAACCCGAATACACCCCTCACGTTGATACCGGCGACTACATCATCGTCATCAACGCAGACAAACTGCGCGTGACCGGTGCTAAATTCGAAGACAAAAAATACTTCCGTCACTCTGGTTTCCCAGGCGGCATCTACGAGCGTACTTTCCGTGAAATGCAAGAGCAATTCCCTGGCCGCGCTTTGGAACAAGCCGTAAAAGGCATGTTGCCTAAAGGTCCTCTGGGCTACGCCATGATCAAAAAACTGAAAGTGTACGCCGGCGCCGAACACGGCCACGCTGCACAACAACCTAAAGTTTTGGAACTGAAATAATAAGGACACGACATGAACGGTAAATACTACTACGGCACAGGCCGCCGCAAAAGTTCAGTGGCTCGTGTATTCTTGACTAAAGGTACCGGCCAAATCATCGTAAACGGCCGCCCCGTTGACGAATTTTTCGCACGTGAAACCAGCCGCATGGTTGTACGTCAACCTCTGGTTCTGACTGAAAATGCCGAATCTTTCGACATCAAAGTTAACGTAACCGGTGGTGGCGAAACTGGTCAATCCGGCGCCATCCGTCACGGCATCACCCGTGCACTGATCGACTTCGATGCAGCTCTGAAACTAGCCCTGTCTCAAGCAGGCTTCGTTACTCGCGATGCTCGTGAAGTTGAACGTAAAAAACCTGGTTTGCGCAAAGCACGTCGCGCAAAACAATTCTCCAAACGTTAATACGTTTTCAGAATCGAATCAAAAAGCCTTGCTTTGCAAGGCTTTTTTCATTTATCAAACAATAATCCAATATCCCCGCAATATATGATGAAAACCCTGCTCCACTACGCCAAATCATTGCTTCAGGCTGTGATTCTCTTCATCTTCTTATCCCTGATTGTCGACTGGGTGCGCAAGCCTGACCAACCTTTGCAGTCGGCAGCACAAACACTGACTTTAACCAATGGTCAAACCACTTCCCTCCAATCCTTCAGCCAAAATCGGGTTGCCGTCGTTTATTTTTGGGGCAGCTGGTGTCGTATTTGTTCATACACATCATCAACCATAGAAAAACTGCACCAAGACAATATCCCAACATTGGGCGTAGCCTTGCGCTCCGGAAGTGACGCGGACATTGCCCACCATATGCAACAAAACAATCTATCCTTTCCAAACTTCAACGATTCAGACGGCCTGATGGCTCAAAAATGGAACATAGCCGTCACACCAACCATTATCATATTAAAAGATGGCAAAATGATTCATCACACATCCGGACTTTCCAGTTATATCGGATTAAAAATCAGAATTTACTTGGCAAATATCTTCAGCTAAATTCATTGAAAATCCACTAAAAATAGGAAATCTAAAGAATAATTTCACCTGAATACATTCAAACAATTCAATTTCATAAATAAATAAACTATCGCTTTCCCAATAACATATCATTTTGTTGAGATTATAAAGAAAATAGACTAAGATATAACCATAAGAACAATTGGAAACATTATTATCAAAACAAACTGTTAGAGATTCTCATCTAATATTGTGGCAGTGATGCTTTTGTTCCCATAAACCCGGCTGCCGACGGCAGCATTAAAAAAACAGCAATATTCGCCTTTATCAATCTACCTCACGCTTCAACGGTTTGATTTTTGATAACACCGGAGACTTAGTAATGCCCAACCAATCTAAACATGCATCTATCAATATCGGTCTGATTCAGGCACGGGAAGCATTGATGACCCAATTCCGCCCTATTCTGAACCAAGCCAATATCACTGACCAGCAATGGCGTATCATCCGGCTCTTAGCGGAAAACGGCACACTCGACTTTCAAGATTTGGCCAATCAGGCCTGCATCCTTCGCCCCAGCCTGACCGGCATTCTGACTCGCCTGGAAAAAGCAGGTTTGGCCGTTCGCCTGAAGCCTTCCAACGACCAACGCCGTGTTTATCTGAAACTAACGCCCGAAGGTGAGAAACTCTATGAATCCATCGGTGCATTGGTTGACGAACGCTACGATGCGATTGAAAAAGTTCTGTCCAAAGAAAAAATGGCACAACTCAAAGAACTCTTGGCAGAGCTGGCAAAAATCGAACAGGCATTAAAATAAAGAAAGCCGGATGACAGACTCAACACACACACTCAAGGGACCATTTCGAGATGCCATGGCCTCCTGTGCCGCCGGCGTACACGTTATCACGACAGACGGCGAAACGGGACGCTATGGCATTACTATGACTGCCGTAACTGCCGTTACCGATGAGCCGCCGACGGTCATGCTGTGCATCAACCGCCAATCCGCCATCATTCCCATCCTGCAAGGCAACCGTGATTTGTGTATCAACACGCTCAACGACAGCCAGCAGGATGTTGCCGAACATTTTGCCGGACTGGCCGACCTCTCGCCCGAAGAACGCTTCGAATACCATATTTGGCATAGAGGACAAACCGGACAGCTCGAAGTCGAAGGCGCGCTGGCGCACCTGCACGGCAGCATTGTCGATCAACACGAAATCGGCACGCATTACGTCTTTTTCGTTCAGCTCAACGAAATCCGCAATACCGACACGCAAGCGCCGGCATTGCTGTATTTCCGTAGACAATTCAAATCTTTGGCATAAATAAAGGTCTCAGGCCGTCTGAAACATCGGTTTCATTTTTCAGACGGCCTGAGACCTTTTCTGTTTCACACATTATAGGCACACCCATGAAAGCAATGATACTGGCCGCCGGTCGTGGCGAACGCATGCGCCCTCTGACCGACCATACGCCCAAACCCTTACTCGAAGTAGCAGGCACGCCGCTTATCGGCTGGCACTTGCGCCGCCTGCAGCAGGCCGGATTCAATGAAATCGTCATCAACCACGCCTGGCTTGGCCAACAAATTGAAGACACCTTGAAAGATGGTTCGGACTACGGCGTGTGCATTGCCTATTCTCCAGAACTCGCCGGAGGCCTGGAAACCGCCGGTGGCATTGCCACCGCCCTGCCTCTTTTGGGCGACGAGCCGTTTTTGGTCGTCAATGGCGATGTGTTGACTGACATTGATTTCCAAGCTGCACGACTGGCTGCCCAGCGTATGCAGGAACACAACCTTCTCGCCCATTTGTGGCTGGTGGATAATCCGCCCCATCATCCCGAAGGCGACTTCAGCCTGCTTTCAGACGGCCTGGTATCCGCCTCATCTGCAGACGGCCAAGCCCTGACTTTCAGCGGCGTGGGCGTTTATCATCCCGCACTTTTCAAAGATACCCCGGCGCATCAGGCTGCCAAACTTGCCCCTCTGTTGCGTCAAGCCATGAGCCAAAGCCAAATCAGCGGCGAACACCACAACGGCCTTTGGTTGGACGTCGGCACAGTCGAACGCATGCAAGAAGCCGACCGTGTCGCCCAAAGCTGGTAAAACAAAAGGGGCGTATCCGATACGTCCCTTTCAATATCAAAGGCCGTCTGAAAATATTGACCAACTCAGTTTTCAGACGGCCTTAATCTATCATCAAGCTTTAGCCAATTTCTTTTCTTTCTTCATTCCCAACAAGCCATTGACAATCATCACGCACAATCCCGACCAAATCAGGCCATAGCCGATCAATGCGCCTTTTTGCACCGGCTCACCCAGCCATACAATCGACACAATAAAAAGCAATACAGGCTCCAAATAGCTCAACATGCCGAACACCGCAACCTGCAACAACTGACTCGCCTTCAAATTCAAATGCATAGATATTGCGCTATTGAAGCCTAGCAACACAATAAAGAAAATTAAAACCGGTTTGGCCGCAATCATCGCCGGCGTATCCGTTGCAAATATAATATACGCCAACGCAAATGGCGTAATCATCATCAAATCAAAAGTCAGACCGATTAAAGAAGGCACACCCAGTTTTCGGCGTGGCAGATAATAAAACGGATAGGTGCCGAACACCCATACAGTCGTCCACGAAAACGCACCCGACCGTACCAATTCACATGCCACGCCTGCACACGCCAACGCAACGGAAACCGTCTGCAATCGGTTTAAACGCTCTTTAAACCAAATCCGTCCGCCCAGCATCATCGCCAAAGGAAACAGGAAATAACCCATGGCGATGTTTACCCCTTCCCCGTTGACCGGCCCCCAGACAAACAGCCACAACTGGCTGGCAAATATCGGCGTCGGCAATACAATCAATAGCCACCGCTTCCAATCGCGGCCGATATTGCTCGCAAACCGCGCCGCCGCCCGCCAACCGTTGACCATCGTCATCAGCACGCATAAAGCCGACAACATCGCCACCATACGCCACGCGAAAATTTCTGTGCCACTCATCGGCTGCATCCATACGCCGTACAGAAACAGCATGGCAAACAACAAATTGGACGCTATCGCAGCCAGCAAACCTTTGGATAAATTCGTCATTTCAGACTGCCTTTTGCAATCAATCAAAGTTAATATTGTAGAAAAAACGGATGAAAAAATTACTCATCTTTTTGAATGAAGTTGTACCGCAAACATCCGTTTCATTAAAGGCCGTCTGAAAACCATATCTTCAGGTTTTCAGACGGCCTTTCATTGCATCGAAGCAGTCTAATACATCAGCCCTGCTTCACAATATCCGACAGCGGCCAACGCGGTTTGACATTGAATGCACCGACAGCCTGACGCTCGGCAAGACGCATCGCACCGGCAAAGGCAATCATTGCGCCGTTGTCGGTACAGTATGCCATCGGCGGGAAATAAACATTGATTTTTTCTTCCTGCGGTTTAGGTTTGCCTTTTTCAAACGGCATTTTGACGGTCAACCGTGAAAACTCATCACGCAGTTTCCAGTTTGCTCCCACACCGCCGGCAACCACCAAAGTTCTGAAGCCTGTATCCAACAACGCTTTTTTGGCTTTGGCCGCCAACACATCGACTACCGCATCTTGGAAAGCGCGGCAAATGTCGTTACGCGTCTGTTCGGGAATTTCATCGCTGCCGGTTTCGGCACGGACTTTTTCGACAGCGGTCAAAACGGCGGTTTTCAAACCAGAAAAGCTCATCTGCAAATCGTGCGAATGGAGCATGGGGCGTGGGAATGTGAAAGCATCAGGCGTACCGAGTTTGGCCAGCTCGGATAATTTGGCACCGCCGGGATAAGGCAAACCCAACAGCTTGGCCGTTTTATCGAACGCCTCGCCTGCCGCATCATCCACGCTCTCACCCAGCAAGGTGTAATCGCCGATACCGCGTACAGCCATAAATTGCGTATGTCCGCCCGACACCAGCAAAGCGACAAATGGAAACTCGGGCTTGTCGTCTGCCAACAAGGGCGAGAGCAAATGGCCTTCAAGATGGTGGACGGGGATAACGGGCTTACCGATGGCAAATGCCAACGCATTGGCGAAGCCCGAACCGGCCAGCAATGCGCCGCCCAAGCCCGGGCCTTGCGTAAAGGCAACCGCGTCGATGTCGGCATAGCCTACGCCTGCTTCCTTCAAGCAACCTTGCGTCAACGGCACCACACGGCGGATATGGTCGCGGCTGGCCAATTCGGGGACAACGCCGCCGTATTCGGCGTGCATCGCCATTTGTGTGTGCAAATGATGCGCCAACAGGCCGCGCTCGGTATCGTAGAGCGCAACGCCGGTTTCGTCGCAAGATGATTCAATTCCTAATACCAACATGGTTTGAGGCCGTCTGAAAAAATGATTAAAAACGATTCAGACGGCGTTTTCTCCGAAAACGGAAAAAGGCCGTCTGAAATAAAGTGCGGAATAAGCGGTTTACAAAGTGCCGTAAGAATGCAGGCCGCTTAAGAACATATTCACGCCGATAAAGGCAAAGGCGGTAATGACCAGGCCGATGACCGCCCACCAAGCCAACACTTTGCCGCGCCAGCCTGCCACCAGCCGCAAATGCAACCAGACCGCGTAATTCAGCCAAACGATGAATGCCCAAGTCTCTTTCGGGTCCCAGCTCCAATAGCGGCCCCACGCGTCGGCCGCCCACAATGCGCCGAGAATGGTGGCAATGGTGAAGAATAGGAAACCGACGGCAATCGCTTTGTACATGACTTCTTCAATAACTTGAGATTGCGGCAGCCATGATTTTTTGCCCGCATCTTCTTTTCTGAGCGCCAACAGTTCGGCAATACCCAGCATGGCGGCGATACAGAATGCGCCGTAGCCGATAAAGTTGGCCGGAACGTGGATTTTCATCCACCAAGACTGCAAAGCAGGAATCAGCGGCTGAATGGTATGCGCCTCGCGCGAAACGCTGTACCACAAGACAAATCCGACTACGACCGCCATAAAGCTGAAGACAAATCCGCCCAGTTTTTGTACGGCAAAACGGCCTTCGTAATAGAGATACATCAGCGCCGTAATGACCAAGAACAAGATAAATACTTCATAAAGGTTGGAAACCGGAATATGGCCGGCATCGGGACGCAGCAGATAGCTTTCATGCCAGCGCACCAGCAAACCGACAAAGCCCGCCATCGCGGAAACCCACGCAAACACGGTACCCATGCCCAAAAGCGTATTGGACGGCACATTTTTGCGCACCGCCGCTATCGCGCCGATGATATAGGCAAACAAGGCGAAGAACACAAACGCGCATTGCCACATAATCGCCGACTGGCTGCTTAACAGGTATTTGAGCAGGAAGCCGTCTGCGCGTTTGATGTCGCCGCCATACAAATCAACGGCCAAATACGCCAAGCACACGCCCACAGGGATAAACCAGCGCATCGGTTTGAAAAACCAACCCAGAAAAACGGCAATACCGGCACTCGCCCACAAAATTACCATTTCGTAGATGTCCATGTGCAGACCGGACTGGGTTTGGGCAATAAACGCACCGACTGCAATCAGCAGCGCAAATGCCCAGTCGAAAAGGTTGAGGTTTCGGATAAATGATTTGTGTGTCAGAAGCTCATGCTCGGGCAAGGCCTGATGTTTGTTATTCATGGTTCAAATCCTTGGCAAGCTGCTGCAATTGCCGTGTGTGTTGCGGAAATTCTTTCTGCAAGTCGCGTTCGTTGCGGCTGGAAGACATGGCAAAACGGATACGGCCGTCTGAAAACAGCAGCCAAGCACGTTTTTCACGAATATAGAACATAAACACCGTACCCAACACCAGCAATACCGAACCCAAATACACCAGGAATGCACCCGGCGAGCGGGTCATCTGCAGGCCGGAAGAGCGCACTTCGGTAAAACTTTCCAGTTGCAGCATCATCGGCGCGGGATATTCGGTCAAACCGGTGTAAGCATCCATTGCATGCAGCAGGAAGCGGTTGCGTTTTTCATCTTGCGGCCAAGCCGGCAGGTTGTATGTGCTGATCGTATCTTCCAAAGTGGCATTCATCACGCCATAGAGCATCTCATAGAAATAGCCCTGCATTTTTTCCTGCTGATCTTTCGGAATATTGGTGGTAACAAATTCGTCTAAAGCCAAATAGCCGCCTTTGGCAAAAATCGACAAAGTGTTTTCTGCCGCCGCCATGAATTGCTCACGAATTTCGGCAGGCGCGCCTTTAACGGCGTTGACAACGGTTTTACGGCGTGCCGCATCGTCTTTCAAATATTGGCGCAAAGCCATAAAGGTATCGATTTTACCGTTTTTATCTATCGGAATGCGCAACCAGCGGTATTGCTGCGCCAAGCCGCTGCGTGTGCCGGTAATGAAGAAATAGTCTTCATCTTGTTTTACCGGCAACATATAGTTTTTATATTCGACCGCCTGCCCTGCTTTGTCGCGGATGCGGTAAACGATAGACGGGCCGATGTTGGTGTATTTTTTGCCTTCTTGACGGACGGAGCGAACATCGTTAATGGCGGATTTCAGGTTCTGCTCTTTTTCAGACGGCTCGCTCATGTCTTCGACGTTCATCGAAGTAAACTGGTCGAATTCCAGTTTATAAGAGGTCTTGCCCAAATCCAGCGGAAACTCACGCATGGAAGTCGCTTTAAGTTTGACCGGCGTACGGTCGGCATCAGCCAGATTCCACGCTTTAAACGTCAAGTCCGAACCGCCGTCGGCAAAACTTGCCTGATAAACCGTAATACCGTGCAGCGTCAAAGGATGATTGACGCGGATGGTGTGTTCGCTGACTTTGCCGGTCGCTTTGTCTGTGACTTCCAAGTCGCTGGCGAAATCGCGCGGCATACCGGTATCGTAAAAGTCGATATGGAATTTCTTCAATTTGACGGAAAACGGCAAGTCTTGCACCAGCATGCCGTTATCCGCATTCAGAAACACCACGTCCGCGCTCTGCCCTTCCGCGATATTGACGTTGCCCCTAAACGACAGGTTGGATTCTCCCAACACGCTTTCGGGCTTAAAGTCTTTGGCATAAACCGCCGTATTGTCCGGCACGACTTGGCCGGTAAGCATACCGATTTTCAGCAGGATATTGCTGTCTATCAAACCGCCCAAACAAATCACAATCAGCGCGGCATGGGCAAAGATATAGCCCCATTTGTTCATCGCGCCTTTTTTCGCCGCCACCAAAACCGAACCGTCTTCACGCGTAACGGTTTTGCAGCCGTAGCCTTGTACTTCCAAATAACGTTGCGCAACTTCAGGCGTCACCTGTCCGTCTAAAACGATGGAATGGCGCATTGCCGCCAGCGATTTTTCCTTCGCGTTTTCACGGAACGAACGAATCTCGCGCAAAAACGGCGGAACATTGCGAATCAGGCACAATCCGGTGGAAATCACCAAAAACATCATGATGACAACGAACCACGCCGAGGCGTACACGTCGTACAAGCCCAAAAAGCCGAAAATCTGCGACCAAAACGGGCCGAATTTCACCAAATAATCGACTTGTGGCTGGTTTTGCTGCAAGACCGTACCGATAATCGAAGCCACGCCCAACAGGCTAAGCAGGGCGACGGCAAAACGCATGGAGCTGAAAAAGGCAAACCAAGGTCTGCGGATGAGTGGGACGGATGATGAAGATTTACTCATGTTTCAACTGTCGGCTTTGAACAACCCAATCAATCGGGCTGCGATGGACGTTATGATGCGAAAGGAAGAATACTGCATATTGTAGTAAAAATCTTGCTGTCGCTATTTGAAAAAACCAATCAGGCTTATCGGCCTATATTGGCTAAGGCCGTCTGAAGGGTTTTCAGACGGCCTGTATCAATAAGCTCGTTTCAAAACGAAATTAGTGCAAACCTTGGATGAAGTTGGCTACTGCGTTCAACTCTTCTTCGCTCAGACGGTTGGCAATATCGGCCATGATGGCGTTTTTGCGTTGGCCGGATTGGTAAGCTTTCATTTGCTCGACAACGTAAGCTTTGTGTTGGCCGCCCAGACGAGGATAGGCTTGGATTTCAGTACCGCCGCCAGGGATACCTGCGCCACTAGGACCGTGGCAAGACATACATGCCGGCAGTTTTTTAGCGCTCAGGCCGCCGCGATAGATTTTTGCGCCCAGCTCTGGGTTTTCTTTAGGATTGGCTTCGCCCGGTTTGCCTTGTTGTTTGGCATAGTAGGCGGCAGCGTCGCGGATGTCTTGTTCGGACAAGTTCATCACCATCGGTTTCATTACGCCGGCAGCACCGTGCGTACGGGTACCGTCTTTGATGGCCATGGTTTGACCGTAGGTGTAGGCCGCAGCCTGACCTGCCAGTTTAGGATAAGTTGCGATACCGCTGTTACCATCGGCTGCGTGACACGCCGCACAGATAGTAGTCGCTACCTGTTTGCCTTTTTCAGCATCTGCTTTAGGGGCAGCGGAAACCGCACCGGCAGCCAATACCAAGGCCAATAAAGTCAATCGTTTCATGGAGTGCTCCTGATTACAGCATTGCGTACCGCGTCAATGCCTTTTTTATACTCAAATACCGGGGAATTTTCCCGATTAAAACCGATAATTCTATAAACGTGCTATTCTATACCAAGTTTACATTAAATTACTACTCAAATTACCAAACTGCTGCAACATAAATGCCCGATACAAATTATGATGTTGCAGTTTTGTTTCCATGCAAGGAAATACTGATGAACCTTTTTCAAAACGCCAAATTCTTTACAACGGTCAACCATCTGAAAGACCTGCCCGACACGCCGGCCGAGATTGCCTTTGTCGGCCGAAGCAATGCCGGCAAATCCAGCGCTATCAATACTTTAACCAATCATGTGCGTCTTGCCTACGTTTCCAAAACACCGGGCCGCACCCAACACATTAATTTCTTTGAACTGGAAAACGGCAATTTCATGGTCGACTTGCCCGGCTACGGCTACGCGCAAGTACCGGAGGCCATTCGTGCGCACTGGGTCAAACTCTTGGGCGACTACCTGCAACAACGTCGCCAACTGATCGGCCTGATTTTGATTATGGACTCACGCCATCCGCTTAAGGCTTTAGACATTCAAATGCTGGACTTTTTCCACATCACTGGTCGCCCTGTGCATATCCTGCTGTCAAAAGCAGACAAGCTGTCTAAAAACGACCAGATTAAAACTTTGGCGGCGGTAAAAAAATCACTCAAACCCTACACCGAGCGTCAAAAAATCAGCGTTCAACTGTTCTCCAGCCTGAAAAAACAAGGCATGGACGAAGTCAATCAAGTGGTCGGTTCATGGTTTGACGCGCATCGCGAAGAAATCGAGAATCTTGCAGGCGAAACATCGCCTGAGTAATTGTAAAACAAGGCGGAATAAGATGAATTGACCAACCGCAAATCTTATTCCGTCATTTGTTTTCTCGCCATCGCGTTTACCATTTAATTCGGGGGCATGTCTCACACATGCCTTTTTTTCATCACGCTTTTTTTGTTTTCACACGCAAACCACAATCTCCGCCAAATATGCCATCACAACATATCAGCAAGGCCGTCTGAAAGCGCGGCTTCGTTCTCCATTATTATTAAAATGTTAATTTTAGTATTGTCACCAATTACACATCTTAGCGTTTTGCTCATATTCAGCTAATTGTTGAGACATAGAATGCATTCATCGTTCAACAACACAGTAGGAAAGAAAATCATGAAACGCATTAACGCTTTTATTTCAAAAAAACTCATCATTGCCGGTATTATTGCTTCAAGTTTGGGCGTTGCCGGTGCGGCAGGTACCATGGCTTTCAAAGAAGGTATGTTTGCAAAGGTTTCCGGCCAGCAAGCAGCCGCAGCAGCAGTAGCAGAAGTGGGCGGCGTCGTTAAAGATGTCGATTACAAATACAAACAACATTTGGGAGGTCGTTACAAAGTAGAAATCTTGAAAGATAGCGTCGAATACGAAGCTTTAGTTGATGCTCAAAACGGCAAAGTATTGGCAGTAACACAAGATGACGATCAAGACAAACGACACTTTGGTAAACATGATAAGCATCATAAACATGATAACTATGACAATACCGAACCCTCTTCATCGCAAAATACAGATTATCAGGCTCCTGCCGATGCTGCACCTGACACACCTGAAAATGCAACCACTTCCGAGGTAACAAAATCTTAATTTAAACTTTAAAAAAGCCAATGCCGTCTGAAACTTTCAGACGGCATTGGCTTTAATGCAGCATTATTTAAAACACGATTTACATCAAGCCAATCGTTTTCAGACGGCCTTTGCACTATCTTTGCCGCCTACCCAACCCGCTTCTTTCAATTTCCTCTGTTGCGCATCATAACGTGCTTTTTCCGCCCAATACATTGTCTGGATACAGGCATCGCCGCATTCACTGCCGCAACATTCCCACGACTCGGGGCGGACGGGTTCGTCTAAAAGCGGTTCGCCCAAGATGGCTTCGGCTTTATTCTTCAGGGTCGTATCCATCGGCAATTTCCAAGCGTGCGCCGTCAAATTCAATCACTTCGCCGCCGCGTATTTTGGCGGTCTTACGGGTTTCGGTTTCGCCGTTGCGCAACACCAGCCCTTCGGCGATAAACGCTTTTGCCTGTCCGCCACTTTCGGCAAGGCCGGCCAATTTCAACAGGTCGCATAAAGCGATGTATTCGTTGTCTTCAAGATAGACTGTTGCTTCCATCATTCAATCCTTTTCAATAATGGCGATATTTTAACATGGCCGTCTGAAAGAAAGCCTCTTCTGTTTTATTTGCTTTATCCAACCCCATTACATTTGGTTTTCAGACGGCCTTTAGCTGCCAACCCTGCTACAATACGCCTTTTATTGTTCACGCCGATTTTGCCATGACCGAGCCGACCTATATCCCCCTGCGCCTGCATACCGAATTCTCGATTACCGACGGTATGGTGCGGATTAAAAAACTGATTGCCAAAGCGCAGGAATACGGTTTGCCTGCTTTGGGTATCAGCGATTTGATGAACGAATTCGGCTTGGTGAAATTCTATAAAGCCTGCCGCGGTGCAGGGATTAAGCCCATCGGCGCGGCGGATGTATGGATAGGCAATCCGAATGCGCCCGACAAGCCGTTCCGCGCCATGCTGATTATCCGCAACGATGCGGGCTATCTGCGCTTGAGCGAGCTTTTGACGGCGGCTTATGTCGGCAAAGACCGCAATATCCATCATGCGGAACTCAATCCCGAATGGCTGGAAAACGGCGACAACAGCGGCTTGATTTGTTTGAGCGGCGCACATTACGGCGAAGTGGGCGTGAATCTGTTGAACGGCAATGAAGACGTGGCGCGTGCGGCGGCGTTGAAATATGCGGCGTGGTTCCCCAATGCGTTTTATTTAGAGCTGCAACGCCTGCCCGAACGCCCTGAATGGGAAGCCTGCGTTTCGGGCAGCGTGAAACTGGCGGAAGAATTGGGCTTACCGGTAGTGGCAACGCATCCAACCCAGTTTATGAGCAGCGATGATTTCAACGCGCACGAGGCGCGGGTGTGCATCGCGGGCGGTTGGGTACTGACGGACAAGAAACGTCCGCGCGATTTTACGCCGAGCCAGTTTTTCATTCCGCCGGAAACGATGGCCGAACGTTTCTCCGATTTACCTGAAGCCTTGGAAAACACGGTGGAAATTGCCAAACGCTGCAATCTGCACATCACATTGGGCAAAAACTTCCTACCGCTCTTCCCTACTCCGGACGGTCTGTCGCTGGATGATTATTTGGTGAAACTGTCCAATGAGGGTTTGCAGGAACGCATGGTTCAGCTTTATCCCGACGAGGCGGAGCGTGCGGCAAAAATGCCGGAATATCAGGAACGTTTGGATTTTGAGCTGAACATCATCATCCAGATGAAATTCCCCGGCTATTTCCTTATCGTACAAGACTTTATCAACTGGGCGAAAACGCACGGCTGTCCGGTCGGGCCGGGCCGTGGTTCGGGTGCAGGCTCACTGGTAGCGTATTCATTGAAGATTACCGACCTTGATCCGCTCAAATACGCGCTGCTGTTCGAACGTTTCTTAAACCCCGAACGCGTTTCCATGCCCGACTTTGACGTCGACTTCTGTCAGGCAAACCGCGGCCGCGTGATTGAATATGTGCGCGAGAAATACGGCGCGGAGGCGGTCAGCCAGATTGTCACCTTCGGCACGATGTCGTCCAAAGCGGTCATCCGCGACGTGGGACGCGTGCTGGAACTGCCGTTCATGCTGTGCGACAAACTGTCCAAGCTGATTCCGTTAGAAGCCAACAAACCCCTGAGTTTGGAAAAAGCCATGGAGGCCGAACCGCAAATTCAGGAATTAATCGAAGCGGAAGAAGCAGACGAACTGATTACGCTGGCGAAAAAGCTGGAAGATTTGACACGCGGTTTGGGTATGCACGCAGGCGGCGTGTTGATTGCACCGGGCAAGATTTCCGATTACAGCCCCGTGTATCAAGCGGACGAATCCGCCTCGCCCGTATCCATGTACGACAAGGGCGACGTGGAAGACGTGGGTTTGGTGAAATTCGACTTTTTGGGTCTGCGCAACTTAACCATTATCGAAATGGCACAGAACAACATCAAAAACACCACCGGCGATATCGTCGATGTTGGCAAGATTCCGCTTGACGACCAGGCCGCCTACCAAATCTTCCGCGATGCGAACACCACCGCCGTCTTCCAGTTCGAGTCGACCGGCATGAAAAAAATGCTGAAAACGGCGCACACGACCAAGTTTGAAGAACTCATCGCCTTCGTATCGCTCTACCGCCCCGGCCCGATGGACAACATCCCCGACTTCGTCGCGCGTATGAAGGGACAGGAATTCCAATACATCCACCCGCTGCTCGAAGGCATCCTTGCGCCGACTTACGGGATTATGGTGTATCAGGAACAAGTGATGCAGGCGGCGCAGATTATCGGCGGCTACTCACTCGGTGGTGCAGACTTGTTGCGCCGCGCCATGGGTAAGAAAAAACCCGAAGAAATGGTGAAACACCGCGAAATCTTCGCTGAAGGCGCGGCCAAACAAGGGATTTCGCGCGAAAAATCCGACGAAATCTTTAACTACATGGAAAAATTCGCCGGCTACGGTTTCAACAAATCCCACGCCGCCGCCTACGCCCTGATTTCCTACCAGACCGCATGGCTCAAAGCCCATTATCCTGCCGAATTTATGGCGGCAACCATGTCGTCTGAATTGGACAACACCGACCAGCTCAAACATTTCTACGACGACTGCCGCGCCAACGGCATCGAGTTCCTGCCGCCCGACATCAACGAATCCGACTACCGCTTCACGCCGTATCCGAACATGAAAATCCGCTACGCACTCGGCGCGATTAAAGGCACGGGCGAAGCCGCCGTCGAATCCATCATCGCCGCGCGGCAAAGCGGCGGCAAGTTTACCGGCCTCTTGGACTTCTGCGAGCGCGTCGGCAAAGAACACATGAACCGCCGCACCCTCGAAGCCCTGATACGCGGCGGCGCGTTCGACAGCATCGAACCCAACCGCGCCATGCTCTTGGCTAACATCGACCTTGCCATGAACAACGCCGACCAAAAAGCCGCCAACGCCAATCAGGGCGGGCTTTTCGACATGATGGAAGACGCCATCGAACCGGTGCAGCTCATCGACGCGCCCATGTGGAGCGAATCGGAAAAACTCGCCGAAGAGAAAACCGTCATCGGCTTTTACCTGTCCGGCCACCCGTTCGGCCCGTATGCCCAAGAAGTCCGCCAAATCGCCCCGACCAAATTAGGCCGTCTGAAACCGCAAGACAGCGTGCGCCTCGCCGGATTCGTGACCGCCGTGCGCACCATGATGGGCAAGCGCGGCAAAATCGCCTTCGTCAGCCTCGAAGATTTGAGCGGGCAGATTGAAATCATGGTCAGCGGCCAGACGCTGGAAAACTGCGCCGACTACCTCAAATCCGACCAAGTGCTGATTATCGAATCCAAAGTCAGCCGCGACGACTACGGCGGCGGCGACGGGCTGCGCATCATGGCAAACCAAGTCATGACCCTGCAAATGGCGCGCGAACGCTACGCCCGCAGCCTCGCCCTCGCCCTCGCCCCCGGCCACGACATCGAACGCCTCGCCGCCATCCTCACCGCCCACCGCCTGCCCGATACGGCGCACATCCCGCTGCAACTGTCGTACAGCAACGGCAAAGCATCGGGCAAATTGAAAATTGCGCCCAAATGGATGGTAACGCCAAGCACCGCCTTGTTTGAAGAACTGGAAACACTGCTCGGCAGCAGGGCAGTCCGCGTGAATTGGTAACACTAAAGGCCGTCTGAAACCATACGTTCAGACGGCCTTTTTCAATTTCATTACAAAAGCTATTTTCCTTTATGATTTTTCTAGAATGAAAGTATTGCCATAAAATAAATACCCTGTAGTTTTAACAAATTCTATCCGGCGTATTCATTCCTAAATCAAAATATTGTGCCCAAACATAAGGCTATACCATCACTGCAATAAATGTTGCAAGCACCAATATACAAAAAATCTGTCGTCGTTTGGTTTTTTGTGTAGAAATCACGACATAGCCTAGCTTTCCCGACGTGGTACTTTCAACCCCATACTCTTCACGACACCGTTCTGATCGGTTTCTTTAACCGTCAATGAAAACCCGTCAACGACAATGCGGTCGCCCTCGACGGGCTGCGCGCTGCCTCCTCTGGATTGAAACCATTCGAGCAGGCTCATACCGGCTTCGCCGTCTTCCAGCTTCAACCCGTACGCCGCTGCCAAATCGCCGGTATTGACATACGGGTCGACAGCAAATTCGCCGAAGAAATCGAAATTTTCGCGCACATTCTGCCCGGTTTCACTGAAGTATTTCGCCATTTTGTCCACTTGGCTGTCAGGCAGGATATACCAAGCCGTATCGCCTTCCCTCAAAACCGTATCATTCTGCATTTCGATTTTCCGCCCGTCACGTATCAGCGCGAAACAGCGCAAGTCAAACGATTCCGAAATGGGGGCAACGGCATCGGGATGCTTGCCTTCCGCCTCAGATTCCTTCGTTACCTTGAAAGAAAACAAAGCCACAGCTTCGCGTTCCGACAGCCAAATGTCGTGCATTCCTTCCGGCTCGGGTTTGGGCGGCATGGCGACCTTGAGCAGACGCGCCATGACGGGTATCGTCGTTCCTTGAATCAGCAGGGAAAGTACGACGACGGCAAAGGCGACATCGAACAACAGTTCAGAATTCGGCACGCCCATGACTAAAGGCATCATCGCCAAAGAAATCGGTACTGCGCCGCGCAACCCGAGCCAACTGATGTAGGCTTTTTCACGCACACTGTATCCGAATTTCCACAAGCCGCTGAAAACGGCAAGCGGACGGGCGACCAGCATGAGGAATACGGCGATAACCAAGGCATCGACGCTTTTTTCCCAAACGCTGCTGGGCGTTACCAACAAACCCAGTACGACGAACAAAGTCGCCTGCGCCAGCCACGCCAGGCCGTCCATCACGCGCCAAACGTGTTCGGTTGCGCGGGTATGCTGGTTGCCGACGATAATCCCTGCCAGATAAACCGCCAAGAAGCCGCTGCCACCGATGGTATTGGTAAATGCGAATACCCACAGGCCGCCTGACACAATCATCAGCGCGTACAATCCTTCCGCAAGGTTCAGACGACGTACGAGTTTCGCCAACACCATTCCGCCCGCCCACCCCATCAGCAGGCCGAAGCCGATTTGGAGCAGCAGCATCCATAAAAACGCCAACACACCTGATTGTTCGGGGTTGGTAATCATGGTAATCAGGGCAGTAACTAAAAAAATCGCCATCGGATCGTTCGCACCGGATTCGATTTCCAAAGTCGCCTGTACCCTGTCATTCAGGCGCACGCCGCTGTGGCGCAGCAGACTGAACACGGCCCCCGCATCGGTTGAGCCGACAATCGCCGCCATCAGTACACCGAATTTCCAATCCAAACCCAAATAGAACGTGGCGAACAATCCTAAAGGCAACACGGTGGCAAACACGCCCCATGTCGCCAATACCGCAGAAGGCTTCAATGCAATTCGGAAACTTGAAAGCTGGGTCCGCAACCCGCCGTCAAGCAAAATGACGGCTAACGCAAGCTGGCTGATGACGTTGGCCAAAACGAAATTGTCAAAATCGATGCGCCCGATACCGTCCTCACCCGCCAACATTCCAACCGCCAGAAACACTAACAAAAGCGGCATCCCCAGCCTTGCCGACAAAGTGGTCGAAACCACGCTTAAAAACAATAACGCCCCGCCGAGCAAAAACAGATTGTTCATCCAGTCCACGTTGCAAAAGTCCTACCGTTAATAAAAACGAGGCGAAATTGTATCATAAAATCAATAAGATTTACTGAAGGCCTACCCATTATACAGAAATAAAAAAACCGTCTGAAAGACGGCTTCGTTCATACAACAAACCGCTTTACCCAAACGGCTTTTTCTGCCAATAAAACTTACCCCTTCTCAGACGGCCTTATTGTATAGAGAGATTATCTGAAAAGTTTACTGCAAAAAGCTTTTGGCCAATAGGTAAAGGTAGCCCAAAACAAAGGTAAGCGACAATCCCGAAATCATGCCAAGCACCCAGTAAATACATTGGTTCAGTACAGATTTTGAGGCGGTAAGCCGCAGCAGTTTGAAATACAGGGCAAACCAAGCAAAGGGGGGGGGAAAATACACCCCCCCTTTTTCTACAAATGCCCCATATTAAAGGTCGTCTGAAAAACAGTTTTATTTAACGATTTCAACCGGGCCGTGGTCGTCGCAGTGGTCGCCGTGTTGGTGGTGCAGACGGCCGTTGACGATGTAGTCGACGTGATCGCCGTGCGGTACGGCTTCGTGGCCGCAACCTTCGCCGTGAACGTGGCCGTGGCAGGTGTCAACCGGATGGCAGCCGTCAGGGTTGGTTTCATTAACGCTCAGGGCGTGCTCGTCGTAATGGCCGTTGTGTTCATGGTGCAGGTGGCCGTCGTGCAGATAATCGACGTGGCCTTCATGTTTGATGGCAGTGTGGCCGCAGTTTGCGCCGTGGACGTGGTCATGATGTTCGTGGGTTTTGCAGGTCATTTTTTCTCTCCTAATGTTCAGTGAATAGCAATTTTTCGCGATTGATTCTTTCATTTTATCTTTTTTTTGATACAAACGTAAAAAATTTTACAGTTATTAATATATTGTTACGATATATCATCTGTTGATATATAAGCCTATTTTATTTTTCAGACGGCCTTTCATCTATAATTCATTTATTTTCAGCGAGAACTTCAAACCCTTCCGGCAATGTAAAATATCGAATTTTTCAGCCGTAACAGGTAACATGGAAACAAAGGGATGGGTTCTTCAAACAAACAGGTACTGCAATGGGAAAACAAGCCAGACTTTATATGGTTCGCAGCACGCAAGGTGCGCTTTATGACGTATTTTTTGAACGCGGTGTGGCGGCGTTGGCCTGGCCTATGCTGGCCGAAGCGGCGGCCAAGGGTTTTGGCCGTGAGGAACTAACGGATATTTACCGTTCGGCCGTGCCGGATGTGAAGTTGAGAACGGCGCAATCGGGGGCAGCTCAGATGTGGCGGTTTGTCAACGAGTTGGCCGATGGAGATGCCGTATTGACCTACTCGCCTGCCCTGCGCCGTTATCGGGTCGGCAGGATTACGGGCGGCGCGGTACATTGTCCGCAATGGGACGATGAAAAAATGTCGCTGGTGCGGCCGGTTGAGTGGCTGGGCGAAGTGTGCCGCGACGATTTGAGTGCGGCGGCGCAACGGGCTTTGGGCAGCGTGGCGACTTTGTTTGCGGTATCGGAAACGTGTGCGGCAGAAATTTTTGAACGCGTGGGTTTTCAGACGGCCTAAGAAGGGAAAGGAAACAGGATTATGTGGAACACCATGCATGAATGGCTGAACGCTTTGCCTGTCAGTGAAGAAATCATTAAATCGACATTGATGTCGGTATTGATGATTGTGGCCGTTATTGCCGGGCGCAGCATTTTGCTCTCGGCGCATTTTCGCAGCCATCCGGATTTGAGCATCGAAAACAAACGCCGCTCGCTGGTGTTCAGCCGCAACGTAACCATGCTGCTGATCCTGCTCGGGCTGGCGATGATTTGGGCGGCGCAGATTCAAACTTTGGCCTTGTCGATGTTTGCAGTGGCCGCGGCGATTGTGGTGGCAACCAAAGAGCTGATTATGTGTTTGTCCGGCAGCATCCTGCGTTCGGTAACCAAACAATACTCCATCGGCGACTACATCGAAATCAACGGCCTGCGCGGACGGGTGGTCGATATCAATATGCTGAACACGCTGATGATGCAAATCGGCCCTAATCCGTTGATCGGCCAGCTTTCCGGCAAAACGCTCTCGTTTCCCAACAGCCTGCTTTTGAGCCATACCGTGCGCCGCGACAATATTTTGGGCGATTATGTGATTCATACGGTGGAAATCCCCGTACCGATTCATTTGGATTCGGACGAAATCATAGGCCGTCTGAAAGATGTTCTTGAGCCATTGTGCGAGCCTTATGTCCCTGCCATCAAGCAGCATTTGGAAAACGTGCAAACCCAAAAATTGTTTATCACGCCCGCCGCCCAGCCGCGTGTATCCCGAGTGCCACATGATGACAAAGTGTACAACATCATCGTGCGCTTTGCCTCACCCGTGGCCAAACGCTTGGAAATCCAACAGGCGGTTTTGGACGAATTCTTACGCACGCAATGCCGATTAATCAATAAGTTAAAATAGTCCAGTTTATATATACTATCAAATACCTTACAATACCGAGGTTCACAATAAACAATAAGGAAAAGTCATGTTGCCCGAATCAGCCCTTGCCGAAATGTACCCTGTAATCATGACCCCCAGCCATGACGGCAAATATTTCCACAACTACACCCTCTCACTTCTGAACATCGTCCACACCAATGCCGCACACGGCCTGCCGCTTCAAGTGATGATGCAGCGCGGCGAAAGCCTGATTACGCGCGCGCGCAACAACTGCGTGGCCACATTCTTAGAAAACAAAGAATGGACGCATTTATTTTGGATTGACTCCGATATCGGCTTCTCTCCCGATTCATTCTACCGTCTGCTTTTGGCCGACAAAGACGTTGTGGCAGGCATTTACCCGCTCAAACGCGACAACTGGCCTGAAGAAGGTGTTCCGGCCGGCACGACTCAAGCCGACTTCGAGCGCATGTACACTTCTTATACCGTCAACACCAGCGAAAAAAATGAAAACGGTGAAATCGTACTGAAAGTCGATGAAGACGGTTTTATGAAAGTTCATGACGCGCCAACCGGTTTCATGGTTATCAAGCGCAGCGTATTTGAAAAAATGATAGAGGCCTATCCCGAGTTGAACTACGTGTCCGACAGCGACTACAGCCCGGAAAACAAAGGCCTGCACTACCGCTTCTTCGACTGCATGGTTGATCCTGAAAGCAAACGCTACCTGTCCGAAGATTACACCTTCTGCCACCTCTGGCGTCAAATCGGCGGCGAAGTGTACGTCGATGTACAATCCAACCTGACCCACCAAGGTGCAAAAGTGTATTGCGGCTCATTTGCTGAATCCCTGCAAACTAATGTTGCCAATGCCGTATTCGCTCCGAAAGGCACACCGATGCGCCTCGAGCTGGCTGCGCCATTACACGCCAATCCGCGTGGCGCAGAATAAAATTGGCCGACAGGCAGACAAGACACTTTAATTCTATCTGTCTGCCACCATATAACGCCTATCGTTTTCTTTTCAGACGGCCACAAGGCCGTCTGAATCCATCTTATTCAGGAGAAACCATATGAGCGACAACGTCCTACTCCACTTGGGCGAAGAACCCCGTTTCGACCAAATCAAAACCGAAGACATCAAACCCGCCCTGCAAACCGCCATCGCCGAAGCGCGCGAACAAATCGCCGCCATCAAAGCGCAAACGCACACCGATTGGGCCAACACCGTCGAAAAACTGACCGACATTACCGAACGCGTCGGCCGCATTTGGAGCGTGGTTTCCCATCTCAACTCCGTGGTCGATACGCCCGAGCTGCGTGCCGTATACAACGAACTGATGCCTGAAATCACCATTTTCTTCACCGAAATCGGTCAAGACATCGAGTTGTACAACCGCTTCAAAATCATCAAAAATTCTGCCGAATTCGACACCCTCTCCCAAGCGCAGCAAACCAAGCTCAACCACGACTTGCGCGACTTCGTCCTCAGCGGTGCCGAATTGCCGCCCGAACAGCAGGCAGAACTGGCGCAACTGCAAACCGAAGGCGCGCAACTGGGTGCCAAATTCGCACAAAACGTCCAAGACGCGACCGACGCTTTCGGCATTTACTTTGACGATGCCGCGCCGCTTGCCGGCATCCCCGAAGACTCCATCGCCATGTTTGCCGCCGCCGCGCAAAGCGAAGGCAAAACAGGCTACAAAATCGGCCTGCAGATTCCGCACTACCTCGCCGTTATCCAATACGCCGACAACCGCGAACTGCGCGAACAAATCTACCGCGCCTACGTTACCCGTGCCAGCGAATTGTCTGACGAAGGCAAATTCGACAACACGGCCAACGTCGAACAAACGCTTGCAAACGCGCTGAAAACCGCCAAACTGCTCGGCTTCAAAACCTACGCCGAGCTGTCGCTGGCAACCAAAATGGCGGATACGCCCGAACAGGTTTTAAACTTCCTGCACGACCTTGCCCGCCGCGCCAAACCGTTTGCCGAAAAAGACTTTGCCGAAATCAAAGCTTTTGCGCGAGAAAACCTGAATATCGAAGATCCGCAATCTTGGGATTTGAGCTACGCCGCCGAAAAACTGCGCCAAGCCAAATACGCCTTCAGCGAAACCGAAGTGAAAAAATACTTCCCTATCAGCAAAGTATTGGCAGGCCTGTTTGCCCAAATCAAAAAACTCTACGGCATCGAACTGGCTGAAAAAACCGTCCCCGTTTGGCACAAAGACGTGCGCTATTTCGAGCTGAAACAAGACGGCCAAACCATCGGCGGCGTTTACATGGACTTGTACGCACGCGAAGGCAAACGCGGCGGCGCATGGATGGACGGCTACAAAAGCCGCCGCCGTTTCGCCGACGGTACGCTGCAACTGCCGACCGCCTACCTCGTCTGCAACTTCACTCCGCCTGTTGGCGACAAAGAAGCGCGTTTGAGCCACGACGAAATCATCACACTCTTCCACGAAACCGGCCACGGTCTGCACCACTTGTTGACCCAGGTTGACGAAGTGGGCGTATCCGGCATCAACGGCGTCGAATGGGACGCGGTCGAGCTGCCTAGCCAATTCATGGAAAACTTCGTCTGGGAATACGACGTATTGGCGCAAATGTCTTCGCACGAAGAAACCGGCGCGGTATTGCCGAAAGAGCTGTTCGACAAAATGCACGCGGCTAAAAACTTCCAACGCGGTATGTTCCTCGTCCGTCAAATGGAATTTGCCCTCTTCGACATGGGAATCTACCATCAGGAAGATGAAGGCCGTCTGAAAGAATGGCCGCAAATCTTGGACAAAGTGCGTCAAGAAGTCGCCGTAACCCAACCGCCGGCATACAACCGCTTTGCCTTGAGCTTCAGCCACATCTTCGCCGGCGGCTACTCCGCAGGCTATTACAGCTACGCATGGGCGGAAGTTTTGAGTGCAGACGCTTACGCCGCTTTTGAAGAAAGCGACGACGTTGCCGAAACCGGCCGCCGCTTCTGGGAAGAAATACTGGCCGTCGGCGGTTCGCGCAGCGCAGCCGAATCCTTCAAAGCCTTCCGCGGCCGCGAACCAAGCCTGGATGCCCTGCTCCGCCACAGCGGTTTCGACAACGCAGCTTGATTTGAAAACCCGCCGTTTTAATTGCTGATTCAACGCTAAAGGCCGTCTGAAATGTTTCAGACGGCCTTTTTATAATCCATTCAATATGTTCAGCAAAACAAATATAAAAATATTCAGCCGATAAAACCACCCAGTGCAGAACGCCGCAGCGTTTGCCAAGCTCAATATTTTCCCAATGCAAACAAACCGCCCATAAAAACAGGGCATGTTCCCCATGCCCTATCATTTGAATTTCAGACGGCCTTTCGGTTGTCAAAACTTATTAGGAACAATGAGCAAGCCCTATCCCTAACAAGACTTCGAGAAAAACAGAAGTCCGCATTTCAAACTCCTATCTCCCCTGCCATCGCTAAAATTAGTTTTTGCCCTTTTTATCGCCGGCGGCCAAACGCATATTGATAAATTCCATCATCAAATCTTTTTTCGTCCAGAAAAAGGATTTCATTTTTTCCAAAGAATAGATTTTCCGAATCATCGCCGGCAATCCTGCGTAAACGATGGCCGCGACTTCGCCATTGGTTGTTTCATTGTCCATGGCGGCTTTGAGGTTTAGATTGTGCGTATTCAGGTAGTCGCAAAGCGCTTTTCTGACGCTGCTGCTGATTTCAAATTGTTTCATGTTTTCCGTCCATAATGCTTTTATAGTTAAATAGCATAGGATTCTAGCAAGTTTTTTGCATTGTGCATATCTCAACGTGCATATTATTGCGGAATTTACAATTTGGCTTTTGGGTAAAATCATGCCTGCAACACATTGTTGCGGTGCACCCTGTCGGATTGTTTTGACTATTTTGTTTCGGCTTGGGCCGCATTGCGGATAAAATAACGGTTTTAGGTGTTGAGGCCGTCTGAAATGTATTTGTGGTTTAAACTGTTGCACATATTTTTTGTGATTTCTTGGTTTGCAGGACTGTTTTATCTGCCGCGGATTTATGTGAATCTGGCGCAATTAGAACCCGGCAGCGCGGAATATGTACGGCTGACAGATATGTCGCGGCGGCTGTACCGCTTTATGTCGCCTTTGGGCTGGGGAACGCTGATATTCGGCGCGGCCATCGGCTTTGTCAACAATTGGTGGGGCAACGGCTGGCTGGCGGTTAAATTATTGTGCGGCCTGTTGCTCTTGGCTTACCAGCTTTATTGCGGCCTGTTGCTGCGCCGTTTTCAAAACGGCAGCAATGTGTATTCGCACCGCTGGTATCGGGTATTCAACGAACTCCCCGTTTTGATGATGGTGGCCGCGCTTTATATGGTGGTTTTCAAGCCGTTTTAATTTTCAGACGGCCTGTTTGGTAAATAAGGAAAGAATTCATGACGGTTGAAATCGAACGCCGCTTTTTGCTAGCGGATGACAGTTGGCGCGAAGCGGCAGGCGAGCCGCTGGTGTTGCAACAAGGTTATTTGAGCGTGGAAAAAGAGCGCACCATCCGTGTGCGGATTATCGGTTCGCAAGCCTGGCTGACCCTGAAAGGCTATATTTCCGACATGACGCGCAGCGAGTTTGAATACGAAATCCCGCTGGCTCATGCGCAGGCGATGATGGCGGATATGTGCCCGTTTAAAATGGAAAAATACCGCTATCGTGTCGAATTTGAAGGCTTTGTGTATGAAATCGACGAATATTTCGGCGACAATGCGCCCTTGATTGTGGCGGAAATCGAATTGCCGTCTGAAGATACCGAGTTCCCCAAACCGTCTTGGTTGGGCAAGGAAATCACGGCAGACGGAAAATTTACTAATGCGTATTTAAGCAAACATCCGTATTCGTCTTGGACGGAATAACGAGTACGACCCACATACAAAAAAGGCATGTATCGCACATGCCTTTTTTCTTTTCAGACGGCCTGATTTGCCTTACCGATATTTGCATCGAGCTGCTTTTGACATACCGTTTCAAATATCGGGCAAGTCCGTGTGTTTTATCCGTGTAACCTTACGCCGGACGACAGGCAACCATGTAGTTGACTTCGGTCGAGTCGCATAAGGAATAACGGCCGCTCAACAAATTGTAGGTCATGCCCTTGCTGCCGACGGTATCCAATCTGGCTTGGCGGCACATGCGCGCAAGTTCTGCCGGCGTGATGAATTTTTTCCAGTCGTGCGTGCCTTTGGGGACGAATTTCAACAGATATTCCGCACCGACAATCAGATGCAGATAAGATTTGGGATTGCGGTTGATGGTGGAGAAAAACACCATGCCGTCGGGTTTGACCAGTTTCGCGCAGGCTTGAACGATGGCGGCCGGATCGGGAACGTGTTCCATCATTTCCATACACGTTACCACATCGAAGCTGTGCGGCTGCTCGGCGGCGAGGTCTTCGACGCGGATGCAGCGGTAATCGATATTGGCAACGTGTTGGGCGGCCGCATGGGCAGCGGCGGTTTGCAGGGATTTTTCCGCCATATCGATGCCGGTAACGTGTTCTGCGCCGCGTTTGGCCATGCTCTCCGACAAAATACCGCCGCCGCAGCCTACATCCAGCACGCGTTTGCCTGCCAATCCGGCATAGCCGTCGATATAGTCGAGGCGCAAGGGATTGATGTCATGCAGGGGCTTGAATTCGCCGTTTTTATCCCACCATTTGTCGGCGATTTGGCTGAACTTGGCGATTTCGCCGGCATCTACGTTGTCGTGTTGATTGCTCATGGTTTGCTCCTGCATAAAATCATTCGCCTGATTTTAGCCGATTGCGCTTCAAAATAAAATGTTTCAGACGGCCTTTGCCTGTTTATCGGCCCTATTTCAACTTTCATCCGCCTGCCCATAAAAAACGCACCTTGCGGCAAGGTGCGTTTCAATCGGCATGATTTAGAATTTAGCGCCGGATTCGTTGGCCATGTAGTCAACTGCGGCTTTCACTTCGTCGTCGCTTAAGCTGCTGTTGCCGCCTTTGGCAGGCATGGAATTAAAGCCTTCGAGGGCGTGTTTGTGCAAGGTGTCTTTGCCTTGTTTAATGCGAGGCGCCCAGTCTTCTTTTTTGCCTACGGCCGGAGCACCGGGAATCAAGCCGCCGTGGCATGCTTTACAGTTCGCTTCAAAAACAGCTTTGCCGTCCACTTTGGCGGATTCGGCAGGCTTGGCTTCAGCGGCAGGCGCTTCGGCTTTCTCTTCGGGCTTGGCGGCTTCTTCAGGTTTGGCGGCTTCCTCTGCTTTGCTGGCAGCAGCTTCAACCTTATCGGCTGCTTCTTGAGCGGCAGATGCAGTCGCATCGGCAGCAGAAGCGGCTTCGTTTTTCACTTCAGATGCAACGGCTTGAGCAGTCTCTTGTGTCTCCTGTTTAGCCTCTTGGGAACAAGCTGTCAAACCAGCCATCATCATTACGGCAATCAGTAATTTGTTCATGTTCTGTCTTTCCTTAGTTTTAGTTTAAATCACTGTTTTATATAAACAGCTTAAAAATTCTAGCATAGAAACTAATACCTTCGACCTACACTATAATAAATATTGGCATAAATCAGATTTTGTCACAAAAACAGGAAAAACATATTGACACCACACCTCTACTCAGATAGAAATTCACGCCCATTTGTCATTTAGTGTAATAATTTTCATTTTATTGTTCAACCAGTTATCCTCTTAATTTTTAAAGTTTCTTTTTAAATTCAACTTTTTACAAACTTTCAAGATAATACAATAAGCATTAAACCGACTCTTATCCTAAAAAGGCCGTCTGAACCCAAATCAGGTTTCAGACGGCCTTTTTGAATCATGTTAATAAATATTTGCCGCTTGGCTATGCAAAAGACACCAGCAGGCTTATCTATTTATGTGGTTATTCATATCCCGACTACGATTTAATCCAGTACCGCCATTAACCTTTTGCCAATGTTTCAGCTTCAACCCACAATCCCCGCTTCTGCTCTGCCGTCAATTTCTTAATGCCGATTTCCCGTTTCAGCGCTTCACTTTTGTTCAGGCCGTCTGAAACGATGCGCATCTCGACAGGCTTGTTCAACCTCGTGTATTTCGCGCCTTTTCCTGACAAATGCGCCGCAAATCGCTCTTGCGGACGGTTGCTGATGCCGCAATAAAACGCGCCGTTTTCGCACAAAATCAGGTAAACGCTCCAATTTTCCGCGTTCATAAATCCCCTTCCTTGGCAAAACTCTCGGTAAAAATGCGCACGGCAACCTCGGTTTTGGCAGACTGCACACGATAAGGCGTGACCAAATAAAGGCTGACCGGCGGCAATGTCCATTCAGGCAAAACCGCTTTCAGACGGCCTTGTGCAATTTTCTCCCTCACTTCGCCGCCCACTTGTAAAGACAACCCGAAACCGCTTTCGGTCAGTCTGCACACGGCGGCAAGATGCGTGCAGGCAATGCTGTCGGCGATGTCGAGGAAATAGCTTTCTTCACCATTTTGCAAGGTCGTGCGGACAGGTAAAAAATGCAGCCAGCGGTGGGAGTGAAGCTGCGAGGGATGGGTAATGGACGGATGCCGGTCGAGATAATCGGACGCAGCGCAAATCATATACGGCCACGTCACGAGATGGCGCGCAACCAAATTGGGATCGTCTAAAGCCCGGTCGCCGCCGCGTATGGCGATGTCGGTCTGATTATGTTGCAGGTCGTCCAAAGTATCGCTGAAATTGAGGACAGGGCGGATTTTTGGGAACTCGGCTTGCAATCGCGAAAAGGCCGTCTGAAAAGCGCGGGACTCGATGACGGTGGAAGTCAGGGAAATACGCAATTCGCCGACGGGTTCGGTTTTGAGGTTGTCGATAACGGTATGCGTATCGGCAACAGTCGTGGCAAGGCGGCGGCAGTATTCGCCCAAGGCTCTGCCGGCATCGGTAGGCGCAAGGCTACGCGTGCTGCGGTTTAACAGCTTGATGCCGTGCAAGGTTTCGAGGCGGTTGATGTGCTGGCTGACGGCAGACGGAGTCATGCCCAGCGCGGCAGCGGCGGCATTCATGCTGCTGTGCTCGAGGACGGCGGCAAAAACAAGTAAGGGTTTGATGTCTTGCATTCTGCTTTGATTGTTTAGTTAAACTTCACAATCATAACAGTAAATCAGGGGTTATCAAGCGTTTCAGACGGCCTTACAATGCACTCATCTAATCAATCACATCCCCACAAGGAGTCAAACATGAAAATCGCAGTTATCGGTGCAACAGGTTATGTCGGCAACGCAGTCGTTCAAGAATTGGCAGGCCGCGGTCATGAAGTGACCGCTTTCGCCCGCAATACGGACAAAGTATTCCAAGCGCAAAATGTTGCCGCAGTCTCCGCAGATGTCAACGCAGCAGATTTTGCCGACAAACTGGCCGGTTTTGATGCCGTGGTCAGCGCGTTCAACCCGGGCTGGACCAATCCGAACATCGGCGCGGATTTCACACGCGGCGCAAACAGCATCGTCGAAGCGGCAAAAGCAGCGCAAGTGCCTTATTTGTTGGTCGTCGGCGGCGCGGGCAGCCTGTATGTGGCACCCGGTTTGCAAGTTATCGATACGCCTGACTTCCCAAAAGAAATTTTCGACGGCGCCAATGCCGCACGCCATCTCTTGGCAGAACTCCTGCCGCGCCGCGATGTAAACTGGTCTTTCGTTTCCCCTCCTGCACGACTGGGTGCGACCGGCGGTTTCAGCGAAGACAAAACCGGCAAATACCGCTTGGGCAAAGACGATTTGCTGATGGACGGTGAAATTCCGGCAGGCATCAGCGTGGCTGATTTGGCAGTCGCCATCGCCGACGATGTGGAAAACAAAGCGCATTTGTTTGAACGCTTTACCGTCGCCGCTGTTTAATCGTCTCAATTTAAAGGCCGTCTGAAACCCAAAGTTTCAGACGGCCTTTTCATATTCGGATCGATAGAAATAAATATTTAATTACAATTTTGCTATAGCAAACATAACTAACTTCCGATATTTCAAGGCTTCCAACCTCGTCAGTCCCACCTGCGCGGAAATGACGGCAATAGGTATTGCGTATCGAAAATAAAGTAATTGGGCTATATAAAACAAAAACCCCCGTTTCCACCCACCTCAAACGGCAGGCGGTTTTAATTCAATTTGATTTTTCGAGCCACCACCAATTTCGTTATCTATAAAATCATTGAATTGTTGACGGAACTCCATTGGTCGGGCGATATAAGGAATTGGAGCATGACTGCCGCCCGTCCCTCTGACCACTACGGAGCCATAATTGAAAATCCTGCCCCAAAAACCTTGATTTACCGAAATACTTTCGATACGGTTGATATTTATCTCAATTGTTTGCCGGCGGATAAAGCCAAACTTAGCGATAACCCTTTTGTTAGTTAAAGCAAGCTCGGTTGTCATTACATTCAATACCGCGAACACTATAAATACGATACCGATTACCCACATCAACAGCAGGATACCGAAAAAAATCCTCCAGAATTGGGAAAACCACGATACTTGCGCTTTATAAACAATACGTTCATTCCGCCCTAAAGAGTTTTCAACATAACTTACCATTTGACGTTCTCCACATTAGATATTTTCTAAAAATACGGATTATAATCCGTGGATAAATAAACGTCAAAATTGGATATTTTGAGATTTGTGAAGACAAATCTCATGAGTAAAATCAGTGTTTTGATAGGTATAAAAATCCGAGAAATCCGCAAACAGTCCAATATCAACCAAGAAAGCTTAGCCTTACTTGCCGATATAGACAGAAGCTATATGGGTAGAATAGAAAGGGGGGAGGTCAACATAACGGTTGATAAACTATATCAACTGTCTTCTGCTTTAAACTGTTCCGTACACGACTTACTGCCGGATGATTTGGAAATTAAAAATACTTGAACCATTCAAGTAGTACACCCACATTGCCAATCTGCTAAAAAGGTCGTCTGAAACCCCAAAACCCAAAGTTTCAGACGGCCTTTTGCTATAATACGCACATTAAATTTATCTATACGCGAGTTCTCATGTCCGCAACCCAACCCACCATCGCCGCCATCGCCACCGCACCCGGACGCGGCGGCGTCGGCGTCATCCGTCTTTCCGGCAAAAACCTGCTGCCTTTGGCGCAAACCCTCAGCGGTGGCAAAACGCCCAAACCGCGCACCGCGCTTTACACCGACTTTCTCGGCGGCGACGGGCAGCCGATAGACAACGGCATCCTGCTCTACTTCGCCGCCCCCGCCAGCTTTACCGGCGAAGACGTGATTGAGTTGCAGGGACACGGCGGCCCCGTGGTGATGGACATGCTGCTTTCGCGCTGCCTCGAACTGGGCGCACGCATGGCCGAGCCGGGCGAATTTACCAAACGCGCCTTCCTCAACAACAAACTCGACCTTGCCCAAGCCGAAAGCGTCGCCGACCTTATCGACGCCTCCAGCAAGTCCGCCGCACGCATGGCGTTGCGTTCGCTCAAAGGTGCGTTTTCCCAACACATACACGAGCTGGTAGACGACCTTATTACTTTGCGGATGCTAGTTGAAGCCACGCTGGACTTCCCCGAAGAAGACATCGACTTTCTCGAAGCCGCCGACGCGCGCGGCAAGCTCCAAGCCCTGCAAGGCCGTCTGAAAACCGTACTCGCCAGCGCAGAACAAGGCGCGATTTTGCGCGAAGGCATGAACGTCGTCCTCGTCGGCGCGCCCAACGTCGGCAAATCCAGCCTGCTCAACGCCTTGGCGGGCGACGACATCGCCATCGTAACCGACATCGCCGGCACCACCCGCGACACCGTGCGCGAACAAATCACCCTCGACGGCGTGCCCGTCCACATCATCGACACCGCCGGCCTGCGCGAAACCGACGACGTGGTCGAACAAATCGGCATCGAACGCAGCCGCAAAGCCGTCTCCGAAGCCGATGTCGCCCTGATTCTGATTGACCCGCGCGAAGGTGTGAACGCCAAAACCCAAGCCATTTTGAACAGCCTGCCCGAAGGTTTGAAAAAAATCGAAATCCACAACAAAGCCGACCTGACCGGCGAACCCGTCGCCGTGCGTTCAGACGGCATCGCGCAAACCGGCGCGGAAAGTGTCATCAGCCTATCCGCCAAAACCGGCGCAGGCCTCGATTTGCTCAAACACGCACTGTTGCAGGAAGTCGGCTGGCAGGGCGAAAGCGAAAGCCTGTTCCTCGCCCGCAGCCGCCATCTCAACGCCCTGCACGAAGCCGAAGCCGAGCTGGAAAACGCCGCACTCTGCAACAACAACCAAATCGAGCTTTTCGCCGAACACCTGCGCCTCGCCCAAAACGCCTGCAGCGAAATCACCGGCGAATTCACCGCCGACGATTTGCTGGGCGTGATTTTCTCGCGCTTCTGTATCGGCAAATAAAACGGTTTACCATCAAAGACAAAGGCCGTCTGAATGTTCAGACGGCCTTTTTTATCACCAAAACAAGCTTAATTTCACTTGCGTTTATTTATTGGCAGCTTCTGCCATATTTTTTGCGATTTTGGTTGCGCCAACTGTCAAACCGGACATACCGATCAAAGAAGCCGCTGCCATTTTGATTAATGTTTTCATTTTAACTCTTTTCTGTGTATTTAAGGGTGTGTTGTGTATTTTTTATTTGTCGGCATCAGCCATATTGTGTGCGATATTGGTTGCGCCGACGGTCAGGCCGGACATGCCAATTAAAGAGGCTGCAGCCAGTTTGATTAAAGTTTTCATTGTTTGTCTCACTTTCTTGTCTGTCGGCCGAAAAACGGCCTAAGTTGCGTTTTCTAAGGTATTATAATTGATTCGTTTATAATTGAATTATTTGTGTACGGCCGTTTCAATATTACGGGAGATGCCGATGGCAGAAGCGGATATTCCGGACATACCGATTAAAGAAGCGGCAGCAAGCGTTATTAAATGTCCCATTTTCATTAATCCTTTTTCATAGAAACAAAATGTTATTTAACAACATACACATTTTTTCATCGGCATCTGCGCTACCGACAGGGCGAATCATACCGTTTTAAATGTAAACTAATGCAGATTAATCGTAAATATATAGCGCAAAAATCAAACATAAAGATATTTTTTGTTAATTTACATTATGTTTTGAAAATGACACCGATGTCTTACCAAATGACACCGATGTCTTGATTACATACGCACTACAAATGTGTTTCATTTCCCCCATAAAATCGCGCTTTTTTTGTTGCAAAATTGCACTCTAAATAAAATACATTTTAAAATTCAATATCTTATAAATTTATATTTATTACCACAAAAATATTCAATTAGTCAAAACCAATACCTTTAATAGCTTCTTTTAAAGAAAACACACGTTTCTAGCGCATATCCGACCATAAAATGCGTTGCAAATATATGATATAGTGAAACATTCTGCGTATTGACTATTTCCAGCATGAACACCACCCTAATCCTGACCGGAGCGGCCGCATTTTTTATCGGCGCGCTGTTTGCTTGGCTGATAACACGCTACCAAGCCCAAAGCCGACACTTTATTGTTTTGCAAGAATTGACCGAAAGCCGCCGCCTGCATGAGTTTGCTGAACAGGTGCAGGCTCAAACTGCGGCGGACTTGGCGCAAAGCCGCCATACCGTGCAAGAATTGCAAGACGAATTGCAGGAGACAGGCAACCGCTTTGCCGCAGCCGAAAAACAGATTGCCTATCTGCAAGATTGCGAGGCAGAAGCCGAAGCTTTAAAACACGAATGTGCAAAATGGCAGCAAAGCGCGCAAAACCTGCAAATCAACAATGAGCGCCTAAACACGCAGCTGGTTCAAGAGCAGGCATTGAGTGCGGATAAAAATACGCTTTTGCAACAACAAGAAGCGGAAAAAGGCCGTCTGAAACAAGACTACGACACGCTGTTGGAGCAAAACCATGCGCTGCAAGTCCAAAACGAACGCCTCTCCACACAACTGACGCAAGAAAAAGCCAATATCGACGACAAAAACAGCCTTTTACAGCAACAGGAAGCCGAAAAAGGCCGTCTGAAACAAGAATACGCCGCCCTTTTGGAGCAAAACCACGCGCTTCAAGTACAAAACGAGCGCCTCAACACCCAATCGGAAAAAGACCGTCAGGCTGCCGAAGAAAAGCTGTCCCTGCTGGCAGATGCACGTAAAAACCTGAGCGACCAGTTCCAAAACCTCGCCAACACTATTCTGGAAGAGAAAAGCCGCCGCTTTACCGAGCAAAACCACGACCACCTTCAGCAACTGCTTAATCCGCTCAACGAACGCATACACGGCTTCAGCGAGCTGGTTCAACAGACTTATGAAAAAGAAGCCAAAGAACGCCTGACCATCGAAAACGAGCTCAAACGCCTGCAAACCCTCAACACCCAGCTCCACCACGATGCCAAAGCGCTGACCACCGCGCTGACCGGCACGCAAAACAAAACCCAAGGCAACTGGGGCGAGATGATTTTGGAAAGCGTATTGGAAAATTCCGGCCTACAAAAAGGTCGCGAATACATCGTCCAAGCTTCCAGCATCCGCCATGAAGCAGATGGCACCCAACGCCGCCTCCAGCCTGACGTCCTCATCAATCTGCCCGACAACAAACAAATCGTTATCGACTCCAAAGTATCGCTTACCGCCTACGTCCGCTATACGCAAAGCACCGGCGCAGAAGCAGAGCGCGAGCTTGCCAACCACGTCGCCAGTATTCGCGCCCACATCAAAAGCTTGGCCGCGAAAGATTACACCGACCTTGAGGGCGTCAAAACGCTGGACTTCGTCTTTATGTTCGTCCCTGTCGAACCAGCCTACCTCCTCGCCCTGCAACACGATCCGAACCTCTTCCAAGAGTGTTTCGACAAACGCATCATGCTGACCGGCCCCAGCACCCTGCTCGCCACCCTGCGCACCGTTGCCAATATCTGGCGCAACGAGCAGCAAAACCAAAACGCGCTGGCGATTGCCGAAGCCGGCAGCAAACTCTATGATAAATTTGTCGGCTTTGTCGAAAGCATGGACGGCATCAATAAAGCGCTCGGTCAGGCTCAATCTCAGTTTCAGACGGCCTATGGCCGCTTGGTTTCCGGCAGGGGCAACCTCATCAGCAGCACCGAAAAACTGCGCAAATTGGGCATCAAAGCCGGCAAACAGCTGCAACGGGATTTAGTAGAAAAGGCCGTGTCAGAAACTGAAGACCATGCCGCCTTGCCGACCGCACAAGACCAAGAAAATGACTGACAAAATTTAAGACATTGCAAATAAAGGGAATTTAACCAATGAGCAACATCACCATCGTCCTTGCCGCCGATACCGGCTACGCCGAGCAGGTTCATACCCTGATGAAGTCCGTCTGTACGCACAATACAGGTGTCAATTTCTACCTTATGCACAACACCTTCAGGAAAGAATGGATCAACTATACCAACCAAAAACTCGCCGCCAGCGGCAGCCGTCTGAATGATGTCAAAATCGAAATGGACTTCAGCCAATATCGCCGCCTGTCCCATATTTCGGATGCCGCATTTTTCCGCCTGATGATGCAGCACCTGCCCGTCGACCGCGCCCTTTATCTCGACAGCGATATGGTGGTTACCCAATCCCTGCACGATTTGTTCAACCTCGATATGCGCGGCTATCCCGTTGCGGCAGTACAAGATTCCTTTCTTGCCCGTACCGATTGGAACCACCCGACCGGCCTGCACACCACGCCCTATTTCAATTCCGGTATGTTGTTGGTCGACCTGGCGCAATGGCGGGAACAGAATATCGCGGCGCAACTGCTGCAAACTGCTACCACCATTGACAAATCCGTTCCCTACGGCGACCAATGCTTTCTAAACACCGTATTTCAAAAAAACTGGCTGCAACTAGAAGAATCTTGGAACTTCCAAACCGGCGCAGTCGAATACTTCCAAAAACGAAACCTCAGCGAAGTATTCCCCAAACCCGACACCGTTCCGCCCGTTATCCACTACACCACACGCGCCAAACCGTGGTTGTGCGATTATGGCGAGATTCCTTTTATCGAAATCTATTGGCAATACTATTGCGCCGACTGGCCGAAAGCATAATTTCAGGCAAAGCCCCTCTCCTTCGATGACTCTTAAACAACCCATCATTAAAAACAAAAGGCCGTCTGAAATCGTTTCAGACGGCCTTTAAGCCATAAAAAAACAGGCAGAACATTCTGCCTGTTTTTTGTTCAAACCCGACCGTAAAGCAGGCTTTTCCATCCACCCTCAGTCGGCGTCATCGTTATCCGATTAAATACCGCGCAACAATTCATTCACGCTGGTTTTCGCACGGGTTTGCGCGTCCACACGTTTGACGATAACCGCGCAATAGAGGCTGTGGCTGCCGTCTTTGGAAGGCATACTGCCGGATACGACAACCGAACCTGCCGGTACGCGGCCTTGATAGATTTCGCCGGTAGTACGGTCGAGGATTTTGGTGGATTGACCGATGAACACGCCCATAGAAATCACGCTGCCTTCTTCGACAATCACACCTTCGACAATTTCAGAACGCGCGCCGATGAAGCAGTTGTCTTCAATAATGGTCGGGCTGGCTTGCAGAGGTTCGAGTACGCCGCCGATGCCGACGCCGCCGCTCAAGTGCACGTTTTTACCGATTTGCGCGCAAGAGCCGACAGTCGCCCATGTATCGACCATCGCACCTTCGTCAACGTATGCGCCGATGTTGACATAAGAAGGCATCAACACGACATTTTTCGCTACAAAGCTGCCGCGGCGGGCAACCGCACCCGGAACTGCGCGGAAACCTGCGCTGCGGAATTCGTCTTCAGACCAGTCGGCAAATTTAGTCGGCACTTTGTCAAAGTATTTGTTCACACCGTCGTTGAGGATTTCATTGTCCTGAATGCGGAAAGACAGCAATACGGCTTTTTTCGCCCATTCGTTGACTTTCCATTCGCCCACGCCCAAACGCTCAGCAACGCGCAGTTTGCCGGAGTCGAGTTGATGAATGGTTTCCAAAACCGCTTCACGCACTTCCGGGGTAACGGTATTCGGATTGATTTCGGCACGGTTTTCAAAAGCCGTTTCAATGATGTTTTGCAAAGACATGTTGATTCCTTCAAGAGATCAGGGCCGTCTGAAACCTATTCAGGCCACCCTATTACAAATATTTAACTCGTTATTTTGCCATGTAAAAGCGATTTCGTCAGCTATTAACATGATGAGCGCCGAGCGTTACACGACCGGATTTCGGCTAAGCCAAGGTTTTCAGACGGCCTGTTCAAATGAATTGAATCGCATTTATTTTCTAACTAATTTTCCAGCTAAGATATACAGACTGTCGATTCTGCCGACACGCCGTGCCGATAAATCAATTACCGCCAATCTTTTGCAGCAGATTTTCAGCCACCGCGCCGCATTCGATATTCCGCTTTAACGGTTTCGCGTTCCAATCCTTCAAGGCCATCTGAAAATCGGCAAAATCCATCAACTGTGAACCGAAACGGCGCATATGTTCGGTATCCTGCTGACAGTCTATCAGCGCAACGCCCAAATCCGCCAAAAACGGTACGGCGCAGGCAAACGCAATCTTGGATGCATCGGGACGCAAAGCAAACATCGACTCGCCATAAAACACGCAGCCGATTTGCACGCCGTAAAACCCGCCAGCCAACTGCATTTCGCCTTGCTTATCTGGCAGCCAACATTCAAACGAATGCGCATGCCCCTGATGGTGCAGCTTCAAATAGGCCGTCTGAAACGCAGGTTCTATCCACGTTCCGTCCTGTTCCGGACGCGGCACATCGGCGCAATGGGCAATCACTTTTTCAAAGCAGCGGTTGACCGTTACCCGATACGGCTTGTTGCGCAAAGTTTTGGCGAGCGATCGGCCGATATGCAGGCTTTCCGGCACAATCACGGCACGCGGCGCAACCGCATACCAGAAAAACCAACCGTCGCGGCTAAACCACGGAAAAATCCCCTGCCCATACGCCGACAACAGCCGCCCCGTATCCAAATCGCCGCTGACGCCGACCAAGCCGTCGCATTCTGCCAAAGCGTAAGACGGGTCGGGGAAACGATAATCCCGTGGCGCAAGTAAAGGAATCTTCATCGCAAAGCCCATAAAGTTTCAGACGGCCTCAGGCTGAAAATGCCCAAGGCCGTCTGAAAAATCAACATACAAACTGATTAACGTTTGGTTTTGGTTTGGCATTCGCCGCATACGCCGTACATATACAATGCGTGGTCGACAATGCGGTAGCCGTTTTCTTCGGCGATTTTGTCTTGCAGCGCTTCGATTTCCGGATTGTGGAATTCGGTTACTTCGCCGCATTTTACGCAGACGATGTGGTCGTGGTGATCGCCTTTGTCCAATTCGTAAACCGCTTTACCGGTTTCAAAATGGTGGCGTTGCAAAATGCCGGCCTGTTCAAACTGGGTCAGCACACGGTAAATCGTCGCCACGCCGATTTCCACGCCCTCTTCCAACAGGATACGGTACACATCTTCCGCACTCAAATGCTCCTCGGCATGAGTCTCGAACAAGTCCAAAATTTTCAAACGTGGACCCGTAACTTTCAAACCGCTGTCTTTCAATTGCGCAATGTTGCTGAATTTTTCCATAATATTCAATATCCCTGTAAGGTAATAACCGTTATAATACGCACTTTCCGCCCGTTTGCCCACTATTGGGCCGTTAAAGGGCGGCAATCTGCCGCCGGTCTTGCAATTGAAAATCGGCGAAAAGAAAAATTAAGAAGATGATTATCGTTTGCTTTTTGAAAATATTCAAGCGATGATAAACATCTTTCCCGAAATGACACAGAAAGGTAAGCCCGTGAATAAAGCCTTATGCCTTGCCATCGCCGCTATTTTAGGTCTGGCCTCATGCAGTGCCGAGCGCGTATCCAACTTTCCATCCTACAAACTCAAAATCATTCAAGGTAACGAGCTCAATCCCCGCGCCGTGGTTTCCCTGCGCCAAGGTATGACCCGCGACCAAGTCCAACTGCTGCTCGGTACGCCGCTCCTGCGCGACGCATTCCATGCCGACCGCTGGGATTACACTTTCAACACCAGCCGCAACGGCATCATCAAAGAACAAAGCAACCTGACCCTGTACTTTGAAAACGACGTCCTCGCACGCGCCGAAGGCGATGCCATTCAAAAATCCATCGAAGCGGTTCAAGCCGGACAAAACATCGTTCCGACCACCGAAACCAAGCCGAAATAAGGAAGCCCCATGAGCGCATTGAAAATCGCCATTGCCGGCGTCAACGGCCGCATGGGGCGCGTTTTGGTTGAAGCAGTCAACAACCATCCCGATGCCGTCCTCTCCGGCGCACTCGAGCATTCCGGCTCGGAAGTATTAGGTTTGGATGCAGGCTTCGCCTCCGGCCTCAAAACCGGCGTTGCCATTTCAGACGACGTGGATGCCGTACTGGCTCAAAGCGATGTCCTTATCGACTTTACCCGCCCCGAACCAACCCTGAAACACCTGCAAAAATGCGTGGAAAAAGGCGTCAACATCATCATCGGCACGACCGGTTTTGACGACGCAGGCAAAGCCGCTATCCAAGCCGCAGGCGAGAAAATAGGCGTTGTCTTCGCCGCCAACTTCAGCGTCGGCGTCAACCTGACCTTCCACATCCTCGACACCGTCGCCCGCGTGTTAAACGAAGGCTACGACATCGAAATCATCGAAGGCCACCACCGCCACAAAGTCGATGCCCCAAGCGGTACCGCGTTGCACATGGGTGAAGTCATTGCCGACGCCCTCGGCCGCGACCTCAAAGAATGCGCCGTTTACGGCCGCGAAGGCCACACCGGCCCGCGCGATCCATCCACCATCGGTTTTGCCACCGTCCGCGCAGGCGACATCGTCGGCGACCACACCGCCCTCTTCGCCACCGACGGCGAGCGCGTGGAAATCACCCACAAAGCCAGCAGCCGCATGACCTTTGCCGCCGGTGCCGTACGCGCCGCAGTTTGGGCAAACGGCAAAAAAGGCCTGTACGATATGCAAGACGTACTGGGTTTGAAAAACCGATAAACCCGCATCATCAGGTTTCATCCCTGACAAGGCCGTCTGAAAGCACAACGTCGATTTTCAGACGGCCTTATTAAAAAGAAAGCCCCACCATGTCCTATCAACAAATTACCATCAACGTCAACGATGCCGTCGCCGAACGCCTTGCCGACGCGCTGATGGAACACGGCGCATTGTCCGCCGCCATTGAAGATGCCTACGCCGGTACAGAAAACGAGCAGGCCATTTTCGGCGAGCCGGGCATGCCGACCGAGCAAATCTGGCAACAAAGCAAAGTTATCGCCCTTTTCGGCGAAAGCGACGACGCCGCTTCCATTATCGAAGCCGCCGCGCAGGAATGCGGTTTGAACGATTTGAAATACACCGGCGAAATCCTTGAAGATCAAGACTGGGTACGCCTGACCCAAGCGCAATTCGACCCGATTCAAATTTCCGACCGCCTGTGGATTACCCCGTCTTGGCACGAAGCGCCCAACGGCAACGCCGTCAACCTGCAACTCGACCCGGGCCTTGCCTTCGGCACCGGCAGCCATCCGACCACCCGCCTCTGCCTCAAATGGCTCGACACGCAGCTCAAAGGCAGCGAAAGCGTGTTGGACTACGGCTGCGGTTCAGGCATTTTGGCCATTGCCGCCCTCAAACTCGGCGCAGGCTCCGCCATCGGCGTAGATATTGACGAACAAGCCATCCGTGCCAGCAAAGACAATGCCGCGCAAAACAACGTCGACGCGCAGTTCTACCTGCCGGACGGCCTGCCGCAAGGCCAATTTGATGTCGTTGTCGCCAACATTTTGGCCAATCCCCTGCGTATGCTCGGCGAAATGCTTGCCGCGCGTACCAAACAAGGCGGCCGCATTGTTTTGTCCGGCCTTTTGGACGAACAAGTCGAAGAACTCAGCGGCATTTACAGCCAATGGTTCGACATCGAGCCTGCCGAAATCGAAGAAGGCTGGGCGCGATTGAGCGGCGTCAAACGCTAAAGCTGTTTTCCGATACAAAGGCCGTCTGAAATTTAAGCTTTCAGACGGCCTTTTTGCACTTAAAACGCTGAATATTCCAGCAAAATCAGGTATAATTGCCTATTATTTTGACCTTTCGGAACACATCCGCCGCGCCCGTTTGACATTTCATCGCGCGCACGGAAAAATTCCTTGAAATTCAGCAAGAAAAGACCATGACTGACCAAAAACACGAAGAATACGGCGCCGACAGCATACAAGTGCTGGAAGGCTTGGAAGCGGTACGCAAACGCCCCGGTATGTATATCGGCGACACGCAGGACGGCAGCGGCCTGCACCACATGGTGTTCGAGGTGCTCGACAACGCCATTGACGAAGCGCTCGCCGGACATTGCGACAAAATCACCGTAACCATCCATGCCGACAATTCCGTCAGCGTGGCCGACAACGGCCGCGGCATGCCGACCGGCATCCACCCGAAAGAAGGCCGCTCCGCCGCCGAAGTCATCATGACCGTCCTGCACGCAGGCGGCAAATTCGACAACAACAGCTACAAAATCTCCGGCGGCCTGCACGGCGTGGGCGTATCCGTCGTCAACGCACTGTCCGACTGGGTAACGCTGACCATCTACCGCGACGGTAAAGAACACTTCGTCCGCTTCGTACGCGGCGAAACCGAAGAGCCGTTGAAGGTTGTCGGCGATTCCGACAAAAAAGGCACGACCGTGCGCTTCCTCGCCAGCGCGGAAACCTTCGGCAATGTCGAATATAGCTTCGACATCCTCGCCAAACGCATCCGCGAACTTTCCTTCCTGAATAACGGCGTGGACATCGAGCTGACCGACGAACGCGACGGCAAACACGAAAGCTTCGCCCTCTCCGGCGGCGTGGCCGGCTTCGTGCAATACATGAACCGCAAAAAAACGCCGTTGCACGAAAAAATCTTCTACGCGTTCGGCGAAAAAGACGGCATGAGCGTCGAATGCGCGATGCAGTGGAACGACAGCTACCAAGAAAGCGTGCAATGTTTCACCAACAACATTCCGCAACGCGACGGCGGTACGCACCTGACCGCGCTGCGCCAAGTGATGACCCGCACCATCAACAACTATATCGAAGCCAACGAAGTAGCCAAAAAAGCCAAAGTCGAAACCGCCGGCGACGATATGCGTGAAGGCCTGACCTGCGTTTTGTCCGTCAAACTGCCCGACCCGAAATTCTCATCGCAAACCAAAGACAAACTGGTTTCCAGCGAAATCGGCCCCGTCGTCAACGAAGTCATCAACCAAGCCCTGACCGACTTCCTTGAAGAAAACCCGACCGAAGCCAAAATCATCACCAGCAAAATCGTCGATGCCGCGCGCGCGCGCGAAGCCGCACGAAAAGCCCGCGAAATCACCCGCCGCAAAGGCGTGATGGACGGTTTGGGCCTGCCGGGCAAACTCGCCGATTGCCAAGAAAAAGACCCTGCCCTGTCCGAACTCTACCTCGTCGAGGGCGACTCCGCAGGCGGCTCCGCCATGCAAGGCCGCGACCGCAAATTCCAAGCGATTTTGCCGCTCAAAGGTAAAATTTTGAACGTCGAAAAAGCACGTTTTGAAAAAATGCTGGCCAGCCAAGAAGTTGCCACGCTGATTACCGCTCTAGGTGCAGGCATCGGCAAAGAAGAATTCAATGCCGAAAAACTGCGCTACCACCGCATCATCATCATGACCGATGCCGACGTGGACGGCGCGCACATCCGCACCCTGCTCCTGACCTTCTTCTACCGCCAAATGCCCGAGCTGGTCGAACGCGGCTACATCTACATCGCCCAGCCGCCTTTGTACAAAGCCAAATACGGCAAACAAGAGCGCTATCTCAAAGACGAATTGGAAAAAGACCAATGGCTGCTCGGTTTGGCCTTGGAAAAAGCCAAAATCGTTTCAGACGGCCGCACCATCGAAGGCGAAGAGCTTGCCAATACCGCCAAACAATTCCTGTTGGCCAAAACCGTCATCGAGCAAGAAAGCCGCATTATTGACGAACTCGTCCTGCATGCCATGCTGCACGCTTCGCCGGTCGACCTCAGCACGGCAGAAAGCGCAGACCGTGCCGTTGCCGAATTGAGCGGCCTCTTGGACGAAAAAGAAGTCGCACTCGAACGCATCGAAGGCCACGAAGGACACCAGTTCATCAAAATCACACGCAAGCTGCACGGCAATGTGATGGTGAGCTACCTCGAGCCTAAGTTCCTCAACAGCAAAGCCTATCAAACCCTTACCCAAACCGCCGCCGCACTCAAAGGCATGGTCGGCAAAGGGGCGAAGCTCTACAAAGGCGACAACGAATACGACATCGACAGCTTTGAAGCCGCTTTGGACATCTTGATGAGCGTTGCCCAAAAAGGTATGTCCATCCAACGATACAAAGGCTTGGGCGAGATGAACCCGGAACAACTTTGGGAAACCACGATGGACCCTACCGTCCGCCGCCTCCTGAAAGTCCGCATCGAAGACGCCATCGCCGCCGACGAAGTGTTCGTCACCCTGATGGGCGACGAAGTCGAACCGCGCCGCGCCTTCATTGAAAACAACGCCCTGCTGGCACAAAACATCGACGCCTAAGCATGGAAAGATAAAAGGCCGTCTGAAAAACGATTTTCAGACGGCCTTTTTGTTTTTGTACTTTATTTCTTACAACTCAAATTCCAACAACTTCACGTATTTTAGTAGAGCGTTCCAACTGATTCGGATTCGGGACAATCCCAAATACCCTGTTTGAAACGCTCCAATCCATTTCCGATTTATTCCGCTTTCCCTAAAATCATCGCATCGCCATAGCTGAAAAAGCGGTATTCCTGTTCCACGGCATGACGGTAAACGCTGCGGATATGCTCCATGCCCGAAAACGCGCTGACAAGCATCAGCAAGGTTGATTTGGGCAGGTGGAAGTTGGTAATCAATCGGTCGGCAACATTGAAGCGGTAGCCCGGCGTAATGAAAATATCGGTATCGCCGCGACCTGCTTTCAGACGGCCTGTTTCGCGTGCGGCGGATTCCAAGGCGCGCATGGAGGTTGTGCCCACTGCCCACACTTTATTGCCGCGTACTTTGGCGGCTTCAACGGCGGCAACGGTCTCGGCCGGTACGTCAAACCACTCGCTGTGCATTTTGTGTTCTTCAATTTTATCGACGCGCACGGGTTGGAATGTGCCGGCACCGACGTGCAGGGTTACTTCTGCGGTTTCTACGCCTTTGGCTTTCAGACGACCCAATAATTCATCGGTAAAGTGCAAGCCTGCCGTCGGCGCGGCCACTGCGCCTTGATATTTTGCGTACACGGTCTGATAGCGGCTGTCGTCTTCATCATCGGCCGCGCGTTCGATATAAGGCGGCAAGGGCAGATGGCCGTTTTGCTCTAAAAGTTCGTAAACGGTTTGCTCGCCTTCAAATTTCAGGCAAAACAATTCTTCCGCACGCTCCAGCATGACGGCGCGGATATCGCCTTCAAAAATCAATTCTGTACCCGGTTTCGGCGATTTGGACGAACGGATATGCGCCAATGCGGTATGCGCGTCCAATACCCGCTCAATCAGGGCTTCGATTTTTCCGCCACTGGCTTTTTGGCCGAACAGGCGTGCCTTCATCACTTTGGTATTGTTAAACACCAGCACATCGCCCGGTGCGACATAATCGGGTAAATCGCCGAAATGTTTGTCTTCAATCGGCAATGTAGGCAAGGCAACCAGAAGCCTGCTACTGCCGCGCACTTCCGGAGGATGCTGAGCAATCAGTTTTTCGGGCAATTCAAAATCAAAATCGGAAATATCCATTGTCGTGCATACTTTAAAAAAACAGGCGCCATTATACGCGCAAAGTTGGTTTTCAGACGGCATGTTTTGTCGAAAAACCAATAAATTAGAATAAACGCTCTTGAAAAAATCACTTTTTAACGAAAATCAGCGTTCCTTTCTTTTTTCGCCGAAAAACGCCTTTTTTCTATCTTTTACTGGACATTTACCGACAAGTTCGGGAAAATAACCAGATTCATTTCTCAGGCTCCGCCCTGTTCCGACATTATTTAAACGCCGGATGGCAAACCTACCTTCCGACGTCTCAGGAAATCATCTAAAACCACAGCGGCGCATACCCAATATGCACTTTATGCCGCGCTAAAAAGGAAAAGCAATGGATTTGCGTAAATTAAAAAAACTGATTGATTTGGTCGAAGAATCAGGCATTGCAGAAATTGAAGTTACCGAAGGCGAAGAAAAAGTCCGCATTACGCGTACCACTGCCGCCGCAGCGCCTATTTATGCTGCTCCGGCACCTGCCGCAGCCGCTCCGGTTGCCGCCCCTGCTGCTCCGGCCGCAGCCGCTCCGGCCGCCGCCCCTGCCGCTCGCGATTTGTCCAACGCGCAAAAATCGCCTATGGTAGGTACGTTCTATCGCGCTCCCGGCCCGAACGCCGCAGCTTTCGTTGAAGTAGGTAAACAAGTAAAAGCCGGCGATACTTTGTGCATTATCGAAGCCATGAAGCTGATGAATGAAATCGAAGCCGAGAAATCCGGTGTCGTTAAAGAAATTCTGGTTGAAAACGGTACCCCAGTCGAATACGGCGAGCCGCTCTTTATCATTGAATAATCCGCTTTTTCAGACGGCCTTTATCTTCAAGGCCGTCTGAAATTCCTTTTTCTGTTCATTAAGGACAAACCATGCGTCTGATTTTGGCTATTTTCTTGCCATGGCTTCAGTTTTTCACCATCGGCCGTCCGTTTGCAGGCATCATCTGTCTGATTCTGCAGTGTACGCTGGTTGGCTGGATACCGGCAGCCATGTGGTCGGTTTACGCCTTGAGCCAATACAAAACCGACCAAAAAATCCGCAACGCATTAGGCGGCCGCTGAGGCCGTCTGAACCATCCGGAAAGATTATCATGCTGAAAAAAGTATTGATCGCCAACCGGGGCGAAATCGCCCTGCGCGTCCTGCGTGCCTGCCGTGAAATGGGCATCGCCACCGTCGCCGTCCATTCCGAAGCCGACAAAGACAGCCTGCACGTCAAACTCGCCGACGAATCCGTGTGCATCGGCCCTGCCGCATCTGCACAAAGCTACCTCAACATTCCCGCCCTCATTGCTGCCGCCGAAGTAACCGAAGCCGACGGCATCCACCCAGGTTACGGCTTCCTCGCCGAAAACGCCAATTTTGCCGAACAAGTCGAACAATCCGGCTTTGTCTTCATCGGCCCGAAAGCCGACACCATCCGTCTGATGGGCGACAAAGTATCCGCCAAACACGCCATGATCGAAGCCGGCGTGCCTTGCGTTCCCGGTTCTGACGGCGCATTGCCGGACGATGGCGAAGAAATCCTCAAAATCGCCGATAAAGTCGGTTATCCCGTCATTATCAAAGCCTCCGGCGGCGGCGGCGGTCGCGGTATGCGCGTCGTCGAGAAAAAAGAAGACCTCCTCCAGTCTGTCGAAATGACCAAAGCCGAAGCAGGCGCGGCATTCGGCAACCCGATGGTTTACATGGAACGCTATCTGCAACGTCCGCGCCACGTCGAAATCCAAGTGATTGCCGACGAACACGGCAACGCCATCTACCTCGCCGAGCGCGACTGCTCCATGCAGCGCCGCCACCAAAAAGTCATCGAAGAAGCACCGGCTCCGTTCATCACTGAAGAAGAACGCGCCAAAATCGGCAAAGCCTGTGCCGACGCTTGCAAACGCATCGGCTATCGCGGCGCAGGTACGTTTGAATTCCTGTACGAAGACGGCGAATTCTTCTTTATCGAGATGAACACACGCGTTCAGGTTGAGCATCCGGTTACCGAGCTCATCACCGGCGTAGACATCGTCCAAGAGCAATTACGCATCGCATCCGGCCTGCCTTTGCAATACAAACAGGAAGACATTCAAGTCGAAGGCCACGCGTTTGAGTGCCGTATCAACGCCGAAGACCCGTACAACTTCATTCCAAGCCCCGGCCTGATTGAAAGCTGCCACCTGCCCGGCGGCTTCGGCGTCCGCGTTGACAGCCATATTTACCAAGGCTACCGCATCCCTCCTTACTACGACAGCCTGATCGGCAAAGTCTGTGTCGTCGGTAAAGACCGCGACCAAGCCATGGCCAAAATGCGCGTTGCCCTCGATGAGCTGGCGATTACCGGCATCAAAACCAATACGCCGCTGCACCGCGACTTGTTCAGTGATCAAGGTTTCCAAAAAGGTGGTGTCAGCATCCACTACTTGGAACACTGGCTGGAAGAACGCAAAGCCAAACTGGATAAATAACCCTTTGTTTTAACTAAAAATAAGGCCGTCTGAAACGCAAAATAAAGTTTCAGACGGCCTTTTTTAAGGCGAAGCAGGCTTCTTCAAATACCGCGTGGACTTTGACGCGCTGGAGAGCCTGCCTGAATTGAAAGCGGGCAAAATCGGTGCGATTTGCTGTTCGCGCC
>NZ_KV830589.1:0-9240 GCF_001836795.1 Neisseria sp. HMSC061H08
GGTCGCGAGTTCGAGACTCGTTTCCCGCTCCATTAAATTATGCATCCGAATACGCGGGAATAGCTCAGTTGGTAGAGCGCAACCTTGCCAAGGTTGAGGTCGCGAGTTCGAGACTCGTTTCCCGCTCCAGTTTAATTTCAGATGCACTTAAATGCGGGAATAGCTCAGTTGGTAGAGCGCAACCTTGCCAAGGTTGAGGTCGCGAGTTCGAGACTCGTTTCCCGCTCCAGTTTCAATACTACAAACACTCCAAAGTAGTTTATTTGGCGAGATAGCAAAGTGGTTATGCAGCGGATTGCAAATCCGTCTACGCCGGTTCGATTCCGACTCTCGCCTCCATCCATTTCATGGCGGGGTGGCAGAGTGTTTATGCTATAAGGGGTGCAACCCTTATATAGGCCGGTTCAAATCCGCGCCCCCGCCTCCAATCTCTCAATTGACTGTCTACGCCCGGGTGGTGAAATAGGTAGACACAACGGACTTAAAATCCGTCGGCCCTAAACCGGCCGTGCCGGTTCGATTCCGGCTCCGGGCACCAATAAATATCTGGATTTATTGAAAAACCTAAGATTCTAAATTTCTAATTGACAGCTTATTTGTAAGGCTGTCTTTTTTGTTTGTGCCTGATTTGTGTCTAACTTGCCCCATTTGTGTCAAATGTGACAAGCTCGTGCAAAACTTGAGCATGTTGATGAAAATGCTCAGGAGCCAAATGTGCGTATCTCTGCACCATCCTTAACGTCTTCCAACCACACACTTCTTGCAACACTCTCAATGGTACGCCACGCTGAGCTAACCAACTTGCCCAAGTGTGCCTGAAATCGTGCCAAGTAAAAGTCTTCTATTTCTGCCAGTTCTAACATCTTCTTCCAATATTGGCTGTTAATGCCGCTAATTGGTTTATTCAGCTTATTCACAAAAACAAATTTCTTATGCTTGCCTATCTGCCGCTTTAATACTTCAACAGCAGTATCATTTAAAACAACACCCAGTACATTTCCAGCTTTTATTTCATCAGGATGATACCAACAGACCTTCCTGTCTAAATCAACCTGATTCCATGTTAAACCCAAAACATTTGCCTGTCGCAAGCCCGTATTCAAAATAATTAATTATCATAGTAATGCCCCAAATTGAAAATGTCTGAAGGTAGTAAAATTGACTTTTACTCCTTTTTATATTTGCCTATCAATATACCTTTTTGGACAACTGCGCTTTATGGCCCACTGGCTCGATGGCATCAAACAAAGGCCGTCTGAAACGGTTTTTCTATTTTCAGACTGCCTTTTGAATTCATACAAACTATGGCTTGCTTATCTTTATAATTGTCCAAATTTCCAATAATCCCGTCCTTCAATTTTCCAATAACAAAATTCGTCCGGTATTAAATACCCAAAATCCATCGCCTTTGAAAACCATCTGTCATAAACATAATCTTCATGACATCTGTCCCAATCCATATGAAGGTAAACTTCCGTATTAAAATTAATATAGAACAATGGCAGCCTCGAAGAAATCTGATTGATTTTTAAGAAATCACTTTGCTGGCCAGAGTCTGAGATAGGATCATTGTACGACAGCTTGTTCTCAACAATGGAATATAACCTTACCGCTTCAGCAGAAGTAAACCCCTGAAACATCAGTTCCTTCAATTCATCTTTTTTTAATACAATGACTGAATCTGATTGAAGATAGTTTTCAAAATTGTCCTTAGTTAACTGCCAGATACCATTACGGTAATTTTTATAATCATAATTATATTGTTCTTTAGTTATAATTCCCTCTCTTAGGTAAAGATCAAAAGATATTTTTGCGTTTAATTCAAAATTTTCCTTATAATCAATCAAATAATATATATTTCTCTTATAAACAAAAATAGATATACACTGAATATACTCAAAGATATTATCCAATAATTCAGATTTAAATTTCTCAATCTTTTCCATATTTGCCAAATTCCTTAATAACTTTATCTTCAGCAAGACGTAGCCCGCATTAAACCTATGCAGGTAAGGTGTGTGCGGTACGCACGCGGGCTTTGAGTGTGATAAAAAAGATAGTGTATTTAATCGTCAACGATATTTACATTTCTTAAAGATAAACGAGGTCTTCGCCCCGATTTTTCGGGGCGTTTTTTTATGCCGCTGTTTACTTTCGATATCGGGAACGGTCGTAATCTTTACCTGTTTTATACAGTTGATAGGCAATGACGGCCAATTTGCGCATGATAGCGACTATTATCAGCTTCGGTGGCTTTCCCTTGGCTTTTAGTCGAGCTATAAAGCCTGGAAATGCGTTCATCCTGTATGCAACAAGTGCTGGCATATACAGTGCTTTACGTGCGTTCTTTTGCCCCTGTTTTGATATTCTGGACTTTCCTTTGACACTTGTCCCCGAATCTTTGATTTTTGGATCTAAACCGAGATATGCGGCAAATTGGTTTTGGTTGGCGAAATCATATCGTGTGAGTTTTGCAAGCAAGACGGAAGCTGCGGATTCGCCTATTCCGTCTATGGTTTTTAGTCTGTTCTTTTTTTCGTTGTATTTTGGGTTTTGACGGTAGAAGTCTTTGAGTTCTGTTTGTACGATTGCTATAAGCCTGTTCAGATGGTCTATGGTGGTCTGTATGTGATTGCGAATGACATCAGGGGCTGTTTGGTATTTTGTCTGCTCTGCTGCTCTCTGCTGCTTAAGTCGGGCTATATAGTCTGTTATGGCTTGTAGATATTTTTGCTCTTCTGTCGGTGGCTGCCATGCTTGGGGTTGCATTCTTCTGCAATATTCGGCTATCAGCCTTGCGTCCTGTCTATCAGTCTTAGTTCTTGTCTGTTCGGCTTCTCGGAATCCTTTTATTTTGCTTGGATTGACTATACTTACTATGTGATTTTGTCTTAGATGGTCGGATATGGCTTCGTGGTAGATTCCGGTCGCTTCACAACAGCAGTACACTACTTCAACGGTGTACTCCTTTATCCAGTCGTCCAGCTGTCTGAATCCATCCTCTGTATTGTCAAACCTCCGTTCATAAAAAATGCTGTCTGTAGTCAGACAGCAGTCAATTGTTTTCTTTGATACGTCTATCCCTAAGTAGTACATTGTTTTGCCTTATTCATTCAGGCTCGCAGCCTTGTATAGTGTTCAAACTAGTTATGTACGGAAGCCCGCGCTTCTATCTTTTTTCCAAGCTGTTGCTTTGGTCGTGCTTCGGAAGTCGCGGGCCGTGGTTTGGGTCATGAATCCAAACCCCTGAAAGGGCTGATTAACCGTTCAGGGCTTTGTACTCTTTTTGCCTTCGGCGACGTTCGCCACGTGGCAGGGGTTGGCGCAAAAAACCGCACCAACCCTTCTTTAAAGCGTTTTTGGCTATGTTAGCGTCAAGGGGTATCCAAAAAGATTTATAAAGACGATAAAACTGTCTTTACAAATCTTTCTGGACGTCCTCCCCCTGACTTGTGTTTAGGTGGGCTATTTGGCTATGTTATATCCATAATAAATAATTACTGCTGCTCCTATTAACGACATTATGAACATCGGGAGAACGAAATACTTAAAAAATCCTCGCCAGCCTTTACGCTCATAAGTTGTTGCAGCCCAAATTCCTAATAAAAAAGCTATACCTGAATTCACTAATTAACCTTTCCGCCCTCGTTACTTAGGGCTTTTTCTTCGTATCCGTCATACATTAAATTCTGCGGACTCTTTCCACCCATTGTCAAGACTTGCGGTTTTTCTGAAACTGATGAATTTGAATCAGCCGTTAATGCTTCGTTTTGTTTAGTTTTATATGGATTGAACGGTAAGCCATCTTTAATATAGCTTAAACAGGTTTTTTTGCTGATTTCTGAAATTTTAGACCCTTGGTCTGTATAGCAATTACAGCCATTATCGCTTTTTACGCACGCTGACGGCCAAGGCATGGTTTTAACGGCTTTATTCATTCCGTCATACATCGGCGCTGTTTCCGGCCTATCTTCTATTCTCGGTTTAAAGTCGTCCTCGCTTATGTGCGGTTTCGGCGGTTCTTCTGCCTTTGTTTCTTGTTTCGGGTATTGCCCTAATCCGTCCGTTCCGTCCACCGCTGGAGCGGTTGCCGTACCGTCCGTTTTAGGGCTTTCCGCCAAGGCGGAAACTTCCGTTTTCGGTTTTTCGATTGGGGCGCTGATGTTTTTCCAGCTTTGCCATACATAAAAACAGCAGATTAATATCACGCCAAGGACAAAAGGGAAGATGAAAACGACTTTACTTAGTTTTGTTTTAATTTTCGTGTGTTCTTCCGCTGACTTGTAAACGCCAAATGCTTTTTTATCAAGTTTATAAACGCTTTTGACGCCATTCGCTACATCGCTATTAGATTCTGGATTTGCGCACCTTTCCCATTCAATCATACGGCGCACGCCTAAACTGGTTTTGCCGATGTGGCAATGGTGGCCTATCAGACTGCGTACATTAACGTCTATTAGTCGCGGATGTTGTGTAAGAAGGAATATATCAATGCCTCTATGACGGTGCGTTTCTAGTTCTGCTACGAAATCGGGAACTTTTGAACCGCTTGGCCGTGGCCTAAATACGCGCTGACATTCGTCAATAACAAGTATTGCTCCTGTCGGTGCCCATTTGTGCCAAGTCTGCATACTTTCGCCTTCTGGAATAGGCAGGTTAGGAATAATTTTGTCATTTACTTCGGGGATACCATCAAGATATAGCGGACGGTTTTTTAAATCTGACCTATTCATAAGGTCTGAAATCATTTTTAGGGTCTTGCCTGAACCTGGAACACCTGTAATCAAATAAAGCATAATTTACCCTTTTATTTACTTGCCATTATCGCTGACAGTTTGGACATTGTTTTTAACGAAGCTATAAATGTGAATGTGCCGAAAATCCAGTTTAGGCAAACCCCTATGCCTAAAATATAAAGCACTTGCAAGGAATCCTCTGTCAATCCGCCTACCTGTTGGGAAACGGCCTGCATAAGCTGATTTTGAAGGGCATCTAAACCTACATAAGTTATAAAACTTAGTCCTACCGCTGACATAATTTTTCCTGCAACAGTCGTTAATACGCTGGTTAATAACTTTGCCCACATATCACAATTCCTTTACTGCTGCATAAGCAGCCCAACCACAGCTAATAATGGTTACTAAAATTAAAATTGGCCTAATTTTTGAAGCTATATAACAAACATTCTCATAACTCATCTCAAAAGTACCTAAAATACCCATGTCAAAGGTTTTGGGAGATGGGCAAACGCCGTCTGTTTTAAAGGTATCAGTTGGTTTTATTGAGCCTATATCGATCGTATTTTGGGGAACTTCAGGTTCTTGCGCTTCAACTTCTCCCAAATCTGCACACGCTGCGATATTTGGGAAAATCGAACAAAGGCCATTTTCTTGCTGTTTTGGCGTTTGTTGATTGTTTGGACTATTCGGACTGTTCGGCTCATTCGGTGTATTGGGAGAATTAGGGCTATTTGGTGCGTTTGGCGTGTCCGGACTCTCCTGTCTGCTCGGTGTTGTCTTTTCGGGCTTATTCGGTGCTTCTGGACTGTTTGGCTTTAAATCTGGACGTGGCACATAATCAACGCCTACAGTGCCGTCTTGATTCATTTTGAATCTTGTTTGTTGTGGGGTGCTACTGCCTTCAGGGGTATATGGCGCAGAAAGTGCTGTATCAGGGCTAAATGTGCTTGGCTCTGCAGATTGATTCATAACGCCCATTTTTGCCAGTTGGTTCATCAGCTCGGCATGATTTGTCTGATTGTTTTCAAGCATACGCTTAAGAATGTCTAACATTTCTTTTTGTGTCAGCATGAAGTCTTCAGGTTTTACTTGGCTTTGATTTTGTGTAATTTTCTTTTCTTCTGACTTGGGAACTGTACCTTCTTTATAGGATGTCCATCTAACAAAAACATGCTTATCAGACGGTGTACTTACTTTAATTGTTGAAGGGGAGGCGGATTTACCTATATCAATATTGTAGGATGAAACAAATTTGCCCAAATAAGAAGGCGCATGGTCTAAAGTATTATCATCAGAACCACTCAATCTATAACCATCTGGAGCATAAAAAACATAGTTTTGATATGACCCATCGACTTCTACTATTAATTGATATTTCAATAATCCTTTCTTTTTTGCTTCTTCGTCTTTCTTCTGTTCTTCTCTCTTTTGTTGATCTTGTTGTTGCGCTTTTTGTGCTGCTTCTGCTGCTTTTTTTGCTGCTGCTTGTGCTACTGCTTTTTGATAGTTGCCTTCGGCTTCTGCTTGGCGCTGGGCTTGTGCTGCTTTTTGAATCGCATTTGACATTTCTTCTTGTGATGCCCCATCTCTTAATCCTGTTTTATCTAAAAAAGAATTAATTCCTGCTCCCAAACCAGTTATATCTAATTTTGATAAACCTGTAAGAATTGCACCAACACCATTACGAGCTGCTCCAGCCCAATTACCATCTTTTATATCTTTATATGTCCATGCTGCATAATCAGAACCAATAGCCCCACCCATAGCGGTAGCACCGGCCAATGTTCCACCCAATACAGTTTCAACTTTACCAACGTTTACCCGTTGATTAACAGTCGTATTCATCGTGCCAGTTTCGCCATATCGACCTGTAACCGTTACATTTTTGCCTTGGCTACCATTAATATTTCCGCCATTTTTAGTTACTGTCGGTTTGCCGTTGTTTTGTACATCAACCTTCCAAACGCCTGTTTTTGGATCGTATCCACGACGTTGCAAGGCTTGGTCACTTGGAAAACCTGCGTTTTGATGTTGTGCCGGCGGAGGAAGGCCGACTTCTGCAAAAGCTGTTAACGGACTTAAAACTTGAGTGCCAAAACATACAAGCACAAGCAGGCGACTGCATAGGGCGAAACGCCGAGAATAAAATAAACTTCTGGTATCATTCATTTTTCCTTTTCCCTTTTATTCGCCATTTTTCATATTGGCCAGTTTTACGACTTTTAAGCAGACTACGACAATAAATAAACCTATAAAAGCAAATAGCATAGACTGTCCCAACTCTCTACCCTGATCATAAAAATCTTGATTATTGCACTGCGGAAAGTTGAGCTTTACTTGGCTTCCGTGATATTCCCATGCCGAACCAATAAAGACAGGGTGATTTAACACCCCGTCTTTATCGATTGTCGGTATGACTTGGGACATCACATGATTTTGAGCTTCTATCTGCGTGCCATAACAGATTTGGCCTACTCGATATCCCATATCAAACCTTATGCTTTGTTGATAACGCGTTTTGCAACAGAAATAGTTGCAATCACAACGGCCAAACCAACAACAACTGCGCCAAATGCGATAATGCCTGTTTTCAAAGCGCCGATTTCTGTGGAGGCGGTATCAAGCAAGTTTGTATCAGCCATAGCCGGAGCAGACAGGGCAGAAACGGTTGCAATTGCCAAAGCTGCTTTAGCTTTGTTTTTCAGGTTTTGGAATTTCATTTTGTTTTCCTTTAGTTAATGTTGAAAAAAAGTTTTGCGGTGTTTTGGGGTCAATTCAAGGCACACCGCAAAGCCTTGAATCTTGTTTATGCTTCGTCTGAAAAATAAATGTTGTCTTTAAATGCGCGTGGGAATACTTGCATTGATACGATTTGTTGAGGCTTATAGCCTTCATACTTTTCAGGGTGTTTGGTGCGAACTTCGCATAATCGCGTTTCGGTTTCGCTACGGATAATCAGGCCGACATAATGTGTCTTGGTAAATGTGCCGTCTTGGTTTTTGCGTTCACGCGTGAACATTCGGTCAAATGATGCAATAACGAAAATACCTTGTCGGCGTTCGGTTTCTTGAGACATGATGTTTTTCCTTTCTTTAAGGTCGGTTTTGCTGGTATTCAACGGTTCGGGGGCGGGACGGGAGGGGCGCTCACACACGGCTTGCGCCGTTCTCCTTGCTTCGCAAGTGCGGTTTCGCGCCCATCCCGCCCCCGAACCAAAATCAACGATTGCTTGTTTCGCTACATATTGATGATGGTTTCTCGGTTGTAAAACGCCCATTTCGGGCTTAGGACAAAGGCCAAGACGGTGTTGTAATTATCCTGGGTAATGCTGGGTAGGGCTGCGCGGTATTTCCACTCTGCTACGCGGTTCAGGTAGCTTTCTACCTGCTCAACCCACTTTTTTAACTTGCGTCTCCACTCTTTCGAGCCTTTGGACACAAAAGCAAAATTGCTGTTTGCTACTTTCCACACGGATTTTTTGTCCATGCTGGTACGCACGAGCCGATAGCCTTTGTCTTCGGTCAGGCGGCTGTTGATGTGTTTACTGATGTATTTGGATACGTATCGCGCCAAGCCTTTGCTGTTGGTTTTGACCGGCAACAGTTCAGTACGGCCAAAGCCGTATTTGTGGACGTTTTCACGGAGCAATGCCCACAGTTGGCGCAATGCTGGATTGGCAGAGCTGTAGCGTCCTACTGCGATTTCGCGGAAATTCAGGCCGCGCCGTATATCGACACGGGTATTTACGATTAGATGGAAATGTATACGGCCTTTCTTCGTGCGCTCATAGACACAGACGTATTCAGGAAAGTGACGTTTGAGAAAGTTGGTTCTCAAGCTGTGAAAACGGCGTTGCGCTTCTTTCGGATCGGTTACGTCATCGGCAAAGGTCAGGGTTAAAAAGCCGACTTTGTTCAGGCCAAAGGCTTCAATGAACGCTTTGACGTTCATTTCTAGGGCAGTAGTGGATTTTTTGTAAGAAGTGGAAAACTCGTTCAGCGTGTCCGCTTTACGGTTTTCATACTGACTTGGCAACTGCTTGATTTCACCGCTGTTTGCGGTCTCAATGCAGTTGTTACTATTTAGACAAGGAAGCTGAACGCGCTCCGCGCTTTCAGCCGTTGAGCGGATAGTTTTCATGATAAAACCTCCGACATTTGAATGGATACGGATAACTGTCCGTATAATTCGGCTTCGTCTTTGGTTTCTTTTGTGTGATGTGGATTGCGGACTGGGAACGCTTTTGTTTCCAAAAGTGTGCATTCATCGTTTTTATCCATGAATACACGGCAGATATAGGCAACGGGATTAACCGCTGGCTCTGGTGTGACTGTGAAATAACAGATTGACATTTTAGATCCCTCTCAAATATCGGTTAGAAATATTTGTCAAGGGGTTTGATTTTTAATTTACACTCCCTTAACGGAGTGCAATATATAAGTGCAATATATAAGGTCGTCTGAAACATTTTTCCGGCTTTCAGACGACCTTTTGCCAAATA
>NZ_KV830590.1:0-11213 GCF_001836795.1 Neisseria sp. HMSC061H08
GATTTTGGGGAATTTTGCAAAGGTCTCGGCCTATAATCTATCTGCCACACTCAAATATTCATTTTAAAAGCAAATTTATATCAAATAAGTACTTTTGCTTTATAATAACAACAAATACCCAACAAACAGGGAACGAACATGAAAAAAACTCTAATGACACTGATCCTTTGCGCATTGACTCCTGCCGCCCTGGCTGCCGATACTTACGGCTACCTGGCCATGTGGCAAAACCCTACCGACAGCAATGAAGCGCTGCAAATCAAAACCACCAAAGAAAATGCCACCCAACTGGATGCGACAGCCGAACTCGAAACATTCTGTAAAGGCCAAGATGCCTTAGCCGGTATCAGCGCAGGCCAAGCAACAGGCTGTAAAACAGTTGTCCCTCTGCACAACACCTGTATCGCTGTTGCCTACCCTAAAGCCATGGGCAAATTGACTGCTCAAAACGTAGTAGCCATTACCTCCCCACGTTTCAAAACCGTGCATCAAATTGCCTTGAACCAGTGCATCAAAAAATACGGCTCACAAGGACAATGCGCTTTAGAAACAGTCTATTGCACTTCCGAAACCTACTATCAAGGTACAGTCAAAACCCTTTGGGAAAAAATCAAATCCATTTAAGGCCGTCTGAAAATAAAACCGGCTTGCCCGATATGCTCCATATCGCGGCAAGCCGGTTTTTTATTCTGGCTTTTATTTGCTGTTTTTTTCCAACAATTTGGCCACAACACCTTCAGCCTGTTTCACCAAATCAGGATTGGTTCGGAAGTGGTTTTCATCATTTAAAGAGTAGCTGACAGTAGAAACCGCATACTTCGTGCTTCGCAACACAAATACGCCTTTACGCAAGATTTCGTCATTGCCTTTGGTTTTGTAACGCAGGTTATACGGGCAAGAAGAATCATACAGTTTGCTGCGGTTGTCCGCTGTCACAATAGTGCTACCAATGCCGCGTTTTGCCAAAGCTTTAGACAAAGCACGATCCAAATCATGCGGTCTTACTTTTGCATTTTGAATGATGCAGACATGTTTGATGCTGGTCAGCTCTTCAGGTTTCAATACTCTTTGTTCCGTAGTGGAACACGCGCCCAGCAACAATACGGCTGAAGCCGCTGCTAAAATCATGGTTTTCATCTGTTTTCCTTTTTAAAATTTTCAAACAATAAATATTCAGACGGCCTTTACAAAAAGGCCGTCTGAAAAAATCAACGTACGTTTTTCATCAAACGCTGTTTCTCACGCTTCCAATCCGCTTCTTTCAGGCTTTGGCGTTTGTCATGCTGTTTCTTACCCTTGGCCAAACCGATTTCCACTTTGATTCTACCACGTGTGTAATGCAGGTTTAAGGGCACAATCGTATAACCGGCACGTTCGGTTTTACCGATTAACTTGTTGATTTCCGATTGTTTCAACAACAACTTACGCGGACGGACAGGGTCGGGTTTGACGTGTGTCGAGGCAGTGGGCAATGCGGTAATGTGGCAGCCCACTAAATAGAATGCGTCTTTTTTCCAGTAGATATAGCTTTCTTTTAATTGAACGCGTGCAGCGCGGATGGCTTTGACTTCCCATCCTTCCAATACTATACCGGCTTCGATTTGGTCTTCGATAAAGAAATCGTGAAAGGCTTTTTTATTATTGGCAATACTCATTGTGCTGATTCTTTACAAACTTTTCAGACGGCCTATTTTATCAGGCATGCTTAAAAAATAAAACGGCAAACGGTTTTGAAACGTTTATTCGCTTAAAACATGGCGGCGGTAAAAGCGGTCTATATCGGCAATGGCTTTTTCATCTTCAGGGCGCAAATCCAGTTTCAAATCGGCAAGGCGGATCAAGATTTGATCTTCACGCTCAGCAACGGCGCAGCTGACTTCGCCTTCGCTGCGAAAATGACGGATAAGCTCGTCTAGCTGGTTTAAAGCATTTTGATAAGATGAATTTTGATTCATAATTTTTAACCCGAACGCCCATAAAAAATGGCGGGAAACCCCGCCATGATTTTACGGCTTATGCCGCGCATTTGATTAAGCAGCTTGAATGTTAGCAGCTTGTTTGCCTTTAGGGCCGGTGGTTACGTCGAAAGATACGCGTTGACCTTCTTTCAGGGTTTTGAAACCATCCATGTTGATCGCTGAGAAGTGAGCGAACAAATCTTCGCCACCTTGATCAGGAGTGATAAAACCAAAACCTTTAGCGTCGTTAAACCATTTTACGATACCGGTTGCCATTAGAAACTTCCTATACTTAAAAATTAACAAAATCAGCAAAACAAGGCATACAGCAAACTAAAACGTTCAGCGTTTCTCCCACGTATTGCATACGCAGTCGAGTGCCAACTTCTGCTTAACCGTCTTTTTACATTTGTTAAGACAAAACGTCAAGCTATGTTTTCAAAAAAGTGGGAAAATAGAAAAAAATTGCCGAAATACAACAGAAAACGGTTTACACTCTAAAACAGGCCGTCTGAAAACTGAAACCTAAGATTATGAACCATCCGAATACCGACCACCAATCCGATACCCTGCTCAGCGATATCAACACACAGCCGCCGAAACGTTACGGCGTATTTTTATTGAACGACGATTACACCACCATGGAATTTGTCGTCGAAATCCTGACCGAAGTCTTTATGCTTACACAGGAACAGGCAGTGGCCGTCATGTTGTTGGTGCACCACGAAGGCAAAGGCCTGTGCGGCACCTACACACGCGATATTGCGCAGACCAAGCAACATCAGGTCATGGAACGTGCCAAAGCTGAAGGGCATCCGCTCAAATGTATAGTCGAAGAGGTTTAAATCATGCTTTCACCCGAATTAGAACACATCCTGCAACTGCTATATCGTGAAGCACGCAACGCTCGTTATGAGTTTATCAGCTTGGAACACCTGCTTTTGGTGCTGATAGAAGAAGATGCAGCTGTGCCGAACGTCTTGAAACTATGTGGTGCGGATTTGAAAGTCCTCTCCGAGCAGCTTGCCGCCAGCGTTGCTGAAAACACGCCGCAAATTCCCGACCATCTTCTGGATACGGTCGAAACCCAGCCGACATTGGGCTTCCAACGCGTCATCCAACGGGCGATGGTGCATACCCAGTCTGCCGGCAAAGCCGCAGTAGAGCCTTTGGATATTTTGGTTGCCATGATGAGCGAATCCGAAAGTCATGCCGTTTATTTCCTCAAATTGCAATCCATTACACGCTTCGAAGTCTTGCGTTGCATTGCCCATGGCTCGCCCGATGACGAGGATGGCAATGATTCAGACGGCCTGGGACGCGAGGGCGAAGAAGCGGAACAAAAAACCGGCTCCCTTTCCGACTACACCGTCAACCTCAACGCCGAAGTCAAAGCTGGCCGCATCGACCCTTTGATTGGTCGCAAACACGAAATGGAACGGCTGGTGCAAATCCTGTGTCGCCGCCGCAAAAACAATCCGCTTTTGGTCGGCGAAGCCGGCGTGGGTAAAACTGCACTGGCGGAAGGGCTGGCGCATCAAATCGTCAACGGCGACATTCCCGACGCGCTCAAAGATGCCGAAGTGTACGCGCTGGATATGGGTTCGCTTTTGGCGGGCACGAAATACCGCGGCGACTTTGAAGCGCGGGTCAAATCCGTCTTGAAACAGCTCGAAAAAATCCCGCACGCCATTTTGTTTATCGACGAAATCCACACCATCATCGGCGCGGGCAGCACCAGCGGCGGTACGATGGACGCGTCCAATCTGCTCAAACCCGCGCTGGCGAAAGGCTCACTGCGCTGTATCGGCGCGACCACTTACGACGAATACCGCACCATTTTCGACAAAGACCACGCCTTAAGCCGCCGCTTCCAAAAAATCGACGTGGTCGAACCTACCGTTTCCGAGACCGTGCAAATCCTGCGCGGCTTGAAACCGATGTTTGAAGATTTCCACCAAGTCCGCTATACGCAAGGCGCACTTGAAGCTGCCGCCGAACTCTCCGTCCGCTACATCAACGAACGTTTCCTGCCCGACAAAGCCATCGACGTGATGGACGAAGCAGGCGCGGCGCAACGGATTTTGCCCAAATCCAAACAGAAAAAAGTCATCAGCAAAGCACAAATCGAAACCGTCATCGCCAAAGTCGCGCGGATTCCTGAAAAAACCGTGTCGCACGACGACAAACAAGTATTGCAATTCCTCGGCCGCGATTTGAAAAACATGGTTTACGGTCAAGAAAACGCCATTGACGCTCTAGTTGCCGCCGTCAAAATGTCGCGTTCCGGCCTCGCCCTGCCCGACAAACCGATAGGCAGCTTCCTCTTCTCCGGTCCTACCGGCGTCGGCAAAACAGAAGTCGCCAAACAACTTGCCTACTCGATGGGCGTACCGCTGCAACGCTTCGATATGTCCGAATACATGGAACGCCATGCTGTATCGCGCCTTATCGGTGCGCCGCCGGGCTACGTCGGCTTTGAACAAGGCGGCCTTTTAACCGAAGCCGTCAACAAGCAGCCGCATTGCGTATTACTCTTAGACGAAATCGAAAAAGCCCATCCCGACATTTTCAACGTCCTCCTGCAAGTCATGGACGCAGGCAAACTGACCGACAACAACGGCAAGAGTGCCGATTTCCGCAACGTCATCCTGATTATGACTACCAACGCAGGCGCTGAAAGCCTCAGCCGACCCAGCCTCGGCTTCACCGCCAAACGCGAACGCGGCGACGAAATGCAGGCGATCAACAAACTCTTCACACCCGAGTTCCGCAACCGCTTGGACGCGATTATCCCGTTTGCACCCTTGTCCGAACCCATCATCGCCAAAATCGTGGACAAATTCCTGCTCCAGCTCGAACACCAGCTCCTCGACAAAAAAGTCGAAGCCGAATTCACTCAGGCATTGCGCAAATATCTGGCGGAAAAAGGTTTCGACCCGCAAATGGGCGCGCGCCCGATGCACCGCCTGATTCAGGAAAAAATCCGCAAACCGCTCGCCGACGAACTCCTGTTCGGCAAACTCACCGACGGCGGCTTCGTGCGGATAGACTGGGATGCAGCAAAAGAAGAAGCCGTGTTGAAGTTTAAGAAAAACAAGGTCAAACCTGAAGCAGAAACTGTTTAACCGACTGAAAAATAAAAGGCCGTCTGAAATTTCAGACGGCCTTTTTATCTCAATCAAAAATCTGATTTACAAGACGGATTTAACAGTGGCAATCACATTGTCTACGGTAAAGCCGAATTCTTTGAACAGCAAATCAGCAGGTGCAGACTCGCCGAAGCGGTTGATACCGACTACTGCGCCGTTCAGGCCGACGTATTTGTACCAGCCGTCGGCGTGTCCGGCTTCTACGGCTATGCGCGGCAAGCCTTCCGGCAGAACAGCAGCTTTATAGGCGGCGTCTTGGCGGTCGAATACATTGGTAGAAGGCATAGAAACAACGCGTACTGCGATACCTTGTTCTGCCAATATTTTTTGAGCTTCTAAAGCCAATTCAACTTCAGAACCGGTAGCAATTACAACAGCTTGCGCATTACCTTGAGCTTCACTGATGACGTAGCCACCGCGTTTGATGTCGTTCAGCTGTTGCTCATCACGCGCTTGGAATTTCAGGTTTTGACGGCTGAAAATCAAGCTGGACGGGTGGTCGGCCGCTTTAACAGCTTCAGACCATACCACTAAAGATTCAACGGTATCACATGGACGCCATACGTCCATATTTGGAATCAGGCGCAAAGTGGCAGTTTGCTCGATAGGTTGATGGGTTGGACCGTCTTCGCCCAAACCGATAGAATCGTGGGTGAACACAAATACAGGGTTGATTTTCATCAGCGAAGCCATGCGCAAGGCGTTACGCTCGTATTCACTGAACATCAGGAAAGTCGCGCCAAATGGTTTCACACCGCCATGCAGGGTAAGACCGTTCATGATTGCGCCCATGCCGAACTCGCGCACACCGTAGTGAATATAGTTGCCGCCGTGTTCGCGGGTAACGGAAACGCTGTTTGACCAGTCAGTCAGGTTGGACGGGGTCAAGTCGGCAGAACCGCCCACCAATTCAGGCAGCTCTTTTGCCAAGATTTCGATGCTGTTTTGGCTGGCTTTACGGGTGGCGATGGTTTCTGCTTTGGCGCACACTTCTTTCAATGCGGCTTGAACGTATGCATCAAAGTTGTCCGGCAGTTTTTTATCCATACGGCGCACGAATTCTGCGGCTTCGGCAGGATATTTGGCTTGATATTGAGCGAAGAGTTCGTTCCATTCGGCCTCAAGTTTCGCGCCTTTTTCTTTTGCATCCCATGCAGCATAGATTTCTTGAGGGATTTCAAACGCAGTATAAGCCCAACCCAAATGTTTGCGTGTGGCTTCGATCTCGTCCGCACCCAAAGGCGCGCCGTGGGTTTTGTGGCTGCCTTCTTTATTGGCACTGCCTTTGCCGATTAAGGTTTTGCAGCAAATCAGGGAAGGTTTGCCAGTTTCGGCTTTGGCTGCTTCAATAGCCGTCTGAATGGCAGCAGTGTCATGACCGTTTACATTTGGAATCACATGCCAGCCGTAGCTTTCAAAACGTTGCGGAATATTTTCGGTAAACCATCCGTCCACTTTACCGTCGATGGAAATATTGTTGTCATCATATAAAACAATCAGTTTGCCCAAGCCCAAAGTACCGGCAAGCGAACAGGCTTCATGCGATACGCCTTCCATCATACAACCGTCGCCCATGAAGACGTAAGTGTGGTGGTCAACGATGTTCAAGCCGTCTTTATTGAACTCGGCAGCCAAGATTTTTTCAGCCAAAGCCATGCCCACTGCGTTGGCAATACCTTGTCCCAATGGGCCGGTCGTGGTTTCCACGCCGTCGGTGTAGCCGTATTCCGGATGGCCGGGGGTTTTGCTGTGCAGTTGGCGGAAATTTTTCAGATCATCAATAGAAACGTTGTAGCCGGTCAGGTGCAACAGGCTGTAAAGAATCATGGAAGCATGACCATTGGAGAGGACAAAACGGTCGCGGTTGTAGAATTTTGGGTTGGCCGGATTATGATTGAGGAACTTCGTCCACAATACTTCCGCCATTTCCGCCATACCCATAGGCGCACCCGGGTGGCCAGAGTTGGCTTTTTGTACGGCATCGACTGAGAGGAAACGGATTGCGTTTGCCAGTTGAGACATGGTTTGACCTTCCTTGGACAAGATTGGAAATATGAAAAAAGTGTGCCGATTATCGCCTGAATCAGCCGTGCTTTCAAGAATAGCCTTTGATATTTGCATTGTCAGACGGCATGATTTCCAACAGGCCATCTGAAACGGACGGGATAGATGATATTAACTGTTATTTCGTTTTGAAACAGTATGTTGTAAATTTTTTATCGGATAAATAGGAAATCACTATAAGCATAAACCTACACTTATTCCGTAAGTCTTTGAATACTGCTCTTTTCAGACGGCCTTGTATGAGACAGGAGTACCGCAACTATTGTTAAGGCTAAACCCTGCTTTTGCTTTGCATAGAGTCAAATGTTATGATTTTATATGCACTCCAAAGGCCGTCTGAAAATATTCGCATCAAACTACTACCATGACAAAAGGCTTGTGTGCACTTCGATTAAGGAACACTGATTATGTCACCCGAAAACCAAGCTGAAAACGCCACACCCTCAACAGAAAAAACGGCAAAAGCCACTCCGCCCAAACCTTCCAAACCCAAATCCAGCGTAATTCAAATTCATCCCGAAGGCGAACGCATCCATCCGAAAAAAGCAGAAGGACGCTTTGCCAAACTACGTATCGCCGCCGTATTGGCGACCCAGTTTGTATTTTACGTAATTCCATGGTTTAACTGGAGTAACCGTCAGGCAGTTTTATTCAATATCCCTGACCGTCATTTTTTCATTTTCGGCCTGTCACTGGGCATGGGCGATTTGATTTACCTTGCCTTGCTGCTGATGATTTGTGCTTTCGGACTGTTTTGGTGGACAACCATTGCCGGTCGTTTGTGGTGCGGCTACTCTTGCCCGCAAACGGTTTACACCGAAATCATGCTTTGGATCGACAACTTGGTTGAAGGCGACCGCAACAAACGTTTAAAACTGGAAAAATCGCCTTGGAACTTTACTAAAATCCGTATTAAAGCCACCAAATACCTGCTGATTTTCCTTGTCTGTGCATGGACAGGTATCACTTTTGCAGGCTGGTTTGTCCCTATCCGCCAGTTTGTTCCCGATTTATTCACCGGAGCAGCAGGCGGTGGCGCAATGTTTGCCGCAGCGTTTTACGGATTCATGACCTTCTTTTTTGCCCACATCATGCGCGAAAAAGTGTGTCTGCATATGTGCCCGTATGCACGCTTCCAAAGTGCGATGTTTGACAAAGACACGCTGATTATTTCCTACGATACCGAACGCGGCGAACCTCGCGGTGCACGCAAAAAAACCGCCAACAAAGAAGACAGCGGCTTAGGCGACTGCATCAACTGCACCATGTGCGTACAAGTCTGCCCCGTTGGTATCGACATCCGCGACGGTCTGCAATACCAATGTATCGGTTGTGCAGCCTGTATCGATGCTTGTGACGAAATCATGGACAAAATGGGTTATCCGCGCGGCCTGATCCGTTATACCACCGAAGGTGCGATGGAGCATGAATACCCTGAAAGCGACATCAAAAAACGCCTGAAACGCCCTCGTGTTGCAGGTTATGGTGCAGTATTGTTTGTGGTTATTATTGCTTTCTTAACCGGTATTGCCACCCGCAAAATGGTCGAAGTGGATATTCTGAAAGACCGCGGCGTGATGGTGCGTGAAAACAGCCAAGGCTGGTTGGAAAATGCCTACAACCTGCGCATCATTAATAAGAGTGAACATGAACAGACTGTTACTGCAACAGTCAAAGGTTTTGATGATATCACCTTGACCGGCTTACCAGAAAACGGTATTAAAATTGCGCCACGCGAAACCGTGACTATTCCGGTTCAAGTGTCCACCCTCCCTGAGTACGCCGAAAAAGGCAGTCAGCCGATTGAATTTACCTTCACATATCGTGAAACCGATGCCGCTGATGCCGAACCGACTGTCCTGAATGAAAAAGCAACCTTTATTGGAGAATAACAACGGTGTCCCAACCCAATCCCACTAAGCCTTGGTATAAACACATTTGGCCTTGGGTGCTGATGGCAGGTCCCATCTTTGTCGTTATCGCCAGCGTGTCTATGTTCTTCGTCGCAAAAGAACATACGACAGACTTGGTTTCCGACGATTACTATAAAGACGGCAAACACATCGAAATCCAGCTTCACCGCGATGAAGAAGCCGTTAAACGGCAAATTCAGGTGCAAGTCTTAATCAGTCCGGATATGAATGCCGCCAAAGTATTCGTCAGCGGACAATTCGATACCAAACAACCATTAAACCTATTGTTGATGCACCCAACACGCAAAGCCGATGACCAAACCGTCAAGCTGCGCGCCGTAACAGCCGAGCCGCAAAACGGCCGCATGGAATACGAAGCCGTCTTTAAACCTTTACGCCCAACCAATCATTGGTACTTACGCGTTGAAGATGCTTCAGGCGTATGGCGTGTTGAAAACAAATGGATAGTCAGCCAAGGCAATGCAGTCAACCTGACACCCATGGACAAATTGTTCGACAACGGCATACAAGCCGCTTCAACAGAACAATAAATCCCGACCCAGGCCGTCTGAAACCTTTCAGACGGCCTGAAATCTTCATACCCTCTTATATTTATTCTCTTCCAAATATGATTTTTTCCGATTGGCGCAGACTGACCGAAAACGAAGTCCGTATGGCAAAACAGGTTTTTGCAGACGGTATAGACTTCAACCGCATTAAAATATATCGTGGCATCCCCCTCCTGCCCAACCCCAATACCGCCATTGCCCCCAATGGAAACATATACTTTCCGCGTAAACACTGCCCTGATGATTTCACTCAAGCCGGCATCGCCTACAAAATCTGGCTGATTCATGAACTGACGCATGTCTGGCAACACCAGCGCGGTCACAAAGTTTGGCTTTCCGGCCTATTCATCATGCTCAAAGGCGGATACAGAAAACGCAAAGCTTACGCCTACCCCATCCCCTTACCCCACATTAACCAATTAAATATCGAACAGCAGGCAGACCTTATTGCCCACTATTTCGCAGCCACTTTTCTACCCAAAAACATTTATACCCCTCAACAACCCATTTTTCAGACGGCCTTAACAGACTTTCTTCACAACCCGCATAACAAAGCCCTTTGCCCACGTTACTTGTCGGCAAAAAAACAACACTCAAAAAAGCCCAGTAAGCAAATAAGCTATAATGGACAATCCGACACATCGTCCAAAAGGTCACAAACCATGCCTTGGAACATACCTATTTTACTTACCTGGATGCGCGTCCTATTAATCCCCGTGTTTACCATCCTATTCTATTTACCGAACACATGGATTCAACCACAAACCGTCAACTGGACAGCCGCTATCATCTTTGCACTTGCAGCTATTACAGACTGGTTTGACGGCTTTTTAGCACGTCGCTGGAAACAAACCTCCGACTTTGGCGCATTCCTCGACCCCGTTGCCGACAAACTCATGGTTGCCGTTGCCCTACTCCTGCTCGTCAGCCTTGGCAGAACATACGCTATCTTCGCCATGATTATTATTGGCCGAGAAATTACCATTTCCGCCCTGCGCGAATGGATGGCACAAATGGGCAAACGCGGCAGCGTTGCAGTGGCCACTATCGGCAAATTCAAAACCACTGCCCAAATGATCGCCATCTTCCTTTTACTTATCGGCACAGACAAATATAACGACCCTTTCTATCTCATTGGTAACATATTGATGTTTATAGCATCTGTATTGACCATCTGGTCCATGTGCTATTACCTGAAAATGGCGTGGAAAGAATTCAAATAAAATTTTTAAAAAAATAAAAACAAAACACTTGACGCACACGATTAAATCCATAATAATTGCGTCTTCTTCGATATACGAAGCAACAAATATCAGAGCGGGAATAGCTCAGTTGGTAGAGCGCAACCTTGCCAAGGTTGAGGTCGCGAGTTCGAGACTCGTTTCCCGCTCCAGTTTAATTTCAGATGCACTTAAATGCGGGAATAGCTCAGTTGGTAGAGCGCAACCTTGCCAAGGTTGAGGTCGCGAGTTCGAGACTCGTTTCCCGCTCCATTCTGATTACTTGTTGATTGTTCTTTTTCAATATGCGGGAATAGCTCAGTTGGTAGAGCGCAAC
>NZ_KV830591.1:0-1458 GCF_001836795.1 Neisseria sp. HMSC061H08
AGTAGGGGCGAATGTCGATTGGAACAATAGGCGGCTGCACGACAGCGAGATCAGAAAAATTAAAAATAATGCCGCCAAATTTGCCAAACTCCATCCCGGCATTTCCCAACGGCAGGCAGAAGAGCGGCTAGTAGCGCAAGCTATGCGTCAGGTCGATGCGACTTATTATGCCAAACATGCCGACACCGACACGGCGGCGGAACAATTCCTGCGTAGCATAGCGGGAAGTTTCAAAGCCGATGGGGAAACGTTCCTTGATTTTGCCCCAATGAAGTATTACAGAGACAGCGGTAAATTTGCCGAACAGCAGGGCTATAGGGAAACGAGGGAGCAGTTGAAACGAAATGCGGTTTCCAGTTATACGCAAAGAAGCCGGCAGATTCGGAACAAAACTTTTGATACTGCTACAACCGGACTGGGTAAAGGCATAGCCAACCTGCCGTCGTTCTATGCAAACGGCTTCATCGGTACGTATAACGGCGTTATCGGCAAACTGGTCGGTAAGGAAGTACCGCACGTCCCATTGATCAAGGACTACAACAACCCTATCGAAGAAGAGGTAGGAGCTTGGGCTGCTGACAAATTTGACAGAGCGGCGGGTATGATAACCGGGATTAGGATCGGTGCTGTCTCATCAGGAAGGGGGACATGGAATAAAAACGGCAAAACCGGTGCCGGACAAAAGACCGGGGAGATGTCCGTCCTCGATGGGGAGATGGCGGGAGGGAATAAAAATCCAATCACTTCAAAAAGACACAGTGATGTAACTAAGGACTATGTCGGCGTAACCGAACAAAAAGCGTTGCCTAAGCCGGATAAATCCGCACCGAAGATAAGACCTAATGGTACAGTAGAGCTATTTACAGACAGCAAAGGGGTACAAATACCTGGAGCAGTAGGGGTTAGCCCATCAGATCCGATGGCTGTTGCAAGAGATGCACGTTTTATGCCCAATATACCGACAGGCAGTCAGGCGAGAGTTATCGCAAATAATCCTTATATCCCTAAACCAGAAGGGAAATTTACAATAATGGATTATCTTCCTGAAGCAGCACGTATTACAAAAACAGGGGGAGAAATTGTGATTAATGGCACAGTAACCAATAAATATCTAAGAGGAATTCCAAATGAAACAGAACTGGCCCGAATGGGATTAAGGTTAAAATATAATGGTCCGTTAAAGGAGGAGTTTAAACAACTGAAATTTCAGAAGAGTGATGGAAGCGACTTGAACTCAACAGTCCTTAAAACCATTGTTTTTGAAAAGGTAAAATAATATGACAACTTATACTATTCCAAGAAAAGATTATCAATTTCTGTATATATATGAGGGCACTCTATTAAACTATACTTTGAAAAACGATGAGTTTCATATTATCGTCAATTGTGTGGATTATCCGGATTTACCTCAAGAGCTTCCTACCCCCAATTATTCAGACTGGGTAAAAATTAAATTCA
>NZ_KV830591.1:1558-2519 GCF_001836795.1 Neisseria sp. HMSC061H08
GCCGGGAAATAGAGTTAGAATTTTTAGATCAGGAGAGTTTCAGAGCCGTAGCTTTCATGCTACGCAAGCAGCGTTTTGAAGGTAAAATAATATGACGACTTATACTATTCCAAGAAAAGATTATCAATTTCTGCATATAATTGAAGGGTCTCTATTAAACTATACTTTGAAAAATGATGAATTTCATATCATCGTCAAGAATGTGAATTATCCGGATTTTCCTCAAGAGAACCCTATGCTCAATTATTCAGACTGGGTAAAAATTAAATTCAAGCAGTTCAGCTATCTAAAATTTAGATATGAATACGCTACGAAGAGCCAAGATAAAAAGATCAAAAATGTATTGGAGCTTGGCAAATTAAAGCAGGATGATGAAATCTGGGATTATGGAGGTACGTTGGAATTGATAGGCGGTAGGTATGATCTTCCGACCGGTTTTAGCATAGATATAGTTTGCCGGGAAATAGAGTTAGAATTTTTAGATCAGTAGAGTTTTGATTAAACAAGCCGTAGCATGTCATGCTGCGCAAGCAGCCTTTCGGAAGCTCTTGACAAAGCCGGTTGGGCATATGTGCTTTATTACTTAATATTACTCAACGAGAATGTGTGCGGAACGAACGCATGCGGTTTTCAAGGTTTGAGCTAAGAGGCAGTCTGAAACAGAAAAACCGTTTCAGACTGCCTTTCTTTCGACAAGTTGCCACAGCAATCAGAAAAAGTAGCCTGCATCACCTTATGCACTGAAACCGCCCAATCAAACTCAGTTCGACAAATATGCCAATGATCTCAAGAGCGAAGTCGAAAAACGCGAAGGCAGAAAAATCAGCAGCCAAGAAGCGGCAATGAGAATCAGCAGGCAGATACTGCGCTGGGTGGACAAAGGTTCCAAAGACGGCTATACCGACCAAAGCGTCATATCCCTTATCGGAATGAAAGGCGAAGACAAAGCCTTGGGTTATAC
>NZ_KV830591.1:2619-4493 GCF_001836795.1 Neisseria sp. HMSC061H08
AGCGGAAAAACGAAGAGCTTGCGCTGAACGTTGCCGACTGGCTGATGAGCTTTGTCAACCCCAATCCGAGGATAAAAGCCCCGATTATTGCGGGCGTTGGCAACCTGAAAAACATCAAGCCGACCGTTACCGGCAGAGATCCCTTATTGGCGGGTGCGGGGAATATCCGTATCCCTGCAAACGGCAATGTTGCGAAGGGGGACAGGATTCCGGATACGGCATTGGCTAGCAAGGGAATCAAACATAAAAATCGTAAAGATCAACTGGAAAAAAATAAAAAATCTGGTGAGGATTTTGAGATGGAAATTTATCAGAAGAAAGTTAAACAAGGCTTTAAACCGCAAAGACAGATTACAGTTAAAACAAAAAGTGGTGTAAAAACTAGGCTTGATATTATTTCGAAAGAAGGTGGTCTTGATGTTTGTACAGAATGTAAGGCTTCAATAACTGCGCCACTTACCAAAAATCAGAAAAAAGCTTTTCCTGAAATTGAAAGAACGGGAGCAACAGTGGTCGGTAAGGGAAAACCGGGCTATCCAAAGGGGACCAAAATTGAACCTACTAAAGTTATCATTGAAAGGAAAAGATAATGTCTATTTTGGAAGAGAATGTAATTGATTCAGCCTCTATTGAAAATGGAATACTCATATTAACTATTTCTGATCATTTAAAATGGGATAACGAGCATTTGTTTTTGTTGCAAGAAAAAATAAATTCATATATTCAATATATTGAATCAGGTCAAGTTTTTGAAGATTTTGGAGAAAGTAGCTATGAGACTATTGAAATACAACTTATATATAAATATAAACCAAATGGAAATTATATAAAATTTTTATATCGCCTAGAAGATGCTTTATTAAAACTTAAATTACAGTTTTCCCATGGAACTATCTCATATTTTTATAGTTGAAAAGTAAAGACTCTCTTTATCACTTCGAACCCGAGAAAGCCATAACTTATATAAACCTTAAAATCAAAAAGAAGTAAGTCGTAACACTCGGCGTCATATTTCTTACGTCATACTTATACTGAAATATATAAACCAAAGGAATTTATGCTATGGTTGAGAAAGCAATTACACTGAATATTGAAGAAATTTTTTATGAGCCTGGAAAAATAAAATTTAGATATAGTCGTTATCTGTCTGCCGATGGAACAAAATGGATAAGACATGGTTTGTTCTATGCATCTTACGAAAATGGTAATATTGTTTAGGCAAAAAATTATGAATTTTTTTTATTTTAGTTCAAAAAAAATAGAAAATTGTGGAAATATTATTTCATCAAATCTGAATCGAAAACAAGTTCGTGCAATATTTAGTTCTGATGTACAAGAGATTTATAAGTCATCATACTCTCGAGTTCCTATGGATGTTTTTCCCGAGTTGAATATCCATTGTTTTTATGATGATAAAAATCAGCTTCAAGCGATAGAGATATTTGAACCAAATAAGTTTTTTTTAGAAGATATTTCTTTTAATTGGCTTGGAAAAATTAATGGTGAAATAATAAGCTACCTCTATAAGAGTGGAATTAATGATTTTGAAATTGATGATTTGGGTATTAGGCTTCTTAATATTCCTGTTTCAACTATAATCAATTCAATAGGTAAAGTGGAATGTTGTTATTTAGATTTTTCAAATAGAGACACAAAATTTTATGTAAAACAAGTGTAGGTTGAGGTCAAGACCGAACTATCAAAAGGCCGTCTGAAAATAAATTTGGTTTTTAGATGGCCTTTCTCATAATCGAAATAAAATGTTGGGGCTTGACCCAACCTACGCCTACTCTGGCATCAGCATCTCCATCACCTACGGCGAACAAAAAATCCGCCATCCGATCAAGTAAACGCCTACCTTGCCGAAAACCAAA
>NZ_KV830592.1:0-263 GCF_001836795.1 Neisseria sp. HMSC061H08
ATGGGGCAAAACCGTCCTGCCGATTCCGGCCCTGGAATCCGCTTGACTGATGCTTCTAAAGGTCAAAACAACAATAACGCCATCGGCTACGGCAGCGACGGAGACAGCAAAAACAGCACCACCCGCAGCGGCATCAACACCCGCAACATACACATCACCGACAAAGCGGGACAACTTGCCCGAACCGGCAGGACTGCTGAAGAAACCGAAGCGCGTATCCACACCGGTATCGACACCGAAACTGCGGATCAACACTCAGGCCG
>NZ_KV830593.1:0-1174 GCF_001836795.1 Neisseria sp. HMSC061H08
AGAAGAAACCACACCTGCACCTACGGTACGGCCACCTTCGCGAATCGCAAAGCGCAGACCTTCTTCCATAGCGATAGGTGCAATCAGTTCTACAGTAATGGTTACGTTCTCACCTGGCATTACCATTTCTACGCCTTCTTCCAAAGTAACTGCACCAGTTACGTCGGTAGTACGGAAGTAGAATTGTGGGCGGTAGTTAGCGAAGAATGGAGTGTGACGGCCACCCTCTTCTTTGCTCAGTACGTATACTTCGGCTTTGAACTTGGTGTGAGGAGTGATGGTACCTGGTTTGGCCAATACTTGACCACGCTCTACGTCTTCACGTTTAGTACCACGCAGCAATACGCCTACGTTGTCACCTGCTTGACCTTCGTCCAGCAGTTTGCGGAACATTTCAACACCGGTACAAGTGGTTTTTTGGGTTTCTTTCAGACCTACGATTTCGATCTCGTCACCAACGTGGATGATACCGCGCTCTACACGACCGGTTACTACTGTACCACGGCCAGAGATAGAGAATACGTCTTCGATAGGCAACAAGAAAGGTTTGTCCACAGCACGCTCAGGTGTTGGGATGTAGCTATCCAAAGCAGCAGCCAGTTCGAAGATTTTTTCTTCGTAAGCAGCATCACCTTCCAAAGCTTTCAATGCAGAACCTTGTACGATTGGGCAGTCGTCGCCTGGGAAGTCGTAGCTTGACAACAAGTCACGGATTTCCATTTCAACCAGTTCCAACAGCTCGGCATCGTCAACCATGTCGCATTTGTTCATGAATACGATGATGTAAGGTACACCTACTTGGCGAGCCAACAGGATGTGTTCGCGAGTTTGTGGCATAGGACCGTCAGCTGCGGAACATACCAAGATCGCGCCGTCCATTTGGGCAGCACCGGTAATCATGTTTTTAACGTAGTCGGCGTGGCCCGGGCAGTCTACGTGTGCGTAGTGACGGGTTTCAGTTTCGTATTCTACGTGTGAGGTATTAATGGTAATACCACGAGCTTTTTCTTCAGGAGCGTTGTCGATTTGGTCATAAGCTTTTGCAGCGCCACCGAATTTTTTAGCCAAAATAGTAGTCAATGCAGCAGTCAGAGTGGTTTTACCATGGTCAACGTGACCGATGGTGCCAACGTTTACGTGCGGTTTGCTACGTTCAAATTTTTCCTTAGCCATG
>NZ_KV830594.1:0-1961 GCF_001836795.1 Neisseria sp. HMSC061H08
GACACCTGGAAAGAAGGCGGCATAGGCAGGAGCATACTGCACGGGGCGGCAGGCGGACTGATGACCGGCAGCCTCGGCGGCATATTGGCCGGCGGCGGCACTTCCCTTGCCGCACCGTATTTGGACGAAGCGGCGGAAAACCTAGGCCCGGCGGGCAAAGCGGCGGTCAACGCACTGGGCGGGGCGGCAATCGGCTATGCGGCGGGCGGAAATATCGGTACGGCGGCAGTAGGGGCGAATGTCGATTGGAACAATAGGCAGCTGCATCCGAAAGAAATGGCGTTGGCCGACAAATATGCCGAAGCCCTCAAGCGTGAAGTCGAAAAACGCGAAGGCAGAAAAATCAGCAGTCAAGAAGCGGCAATGAGAATCCGCAGGCAGATACTGCGCTGGGTGGATAAAGGTTCCCAAGACGGTTATACCGACCAAACGGTTATTTCCACAATCGGTATGAAAGGCGAAGACAAAGCCTTGGGTTATACTTGGGACTACCGCGACTACGGCGCAAGAAATCCGCAAGCCTACAACGATCCGAAGCTGTTTGAGGAATATCGCCGACAGGACAAACCCGAATACCGCAACCTGACCTGGCTGCACAGCGGGACGAAAGACACCAAAATCAGGCAGGAAGAGCGGAAAAACGAAGAGCTTGCGCTGAACGTTACCGACTGGCTGACGAGCTTTGTCAACCCCAATCCGAGGGTAAAAGCCCCGATTCTTGCGGGCGTTGGCAACCTGAAAAACATCAAGCCGACCGTTACCGGCAGAGATCCCTTATTGGCGGGTGCGGGGAATATCCGTATTCCTGCAAACGGCAATGTTGCGAAGGGGGACAGGATTCCGGATACGGCATTGGCGTCGAAGAGTCATCAAAAGAATGATTTTGGTACGTCTAAAGGACAGGGAGCAGAGTCTTCTATACCTGTCCCTCAAGCTATCCCAATAAAAATTAAAAATCCAGATAAAACGGTTAGTGAAACTACTTATAAATCTAATCCTAAACATACTCCTGGTCAGTTAGGGTTTAAGTTTGATGCTGGTATTGAGCCAAAGAATTCAGTTCAGTTAATTGAAAGTTCAGTACAAATTGGTAAACAGCGATTTGCAATTGATGATAAAGGACATATTCATCGTTATATGGGGGGCGATAGGAAAAATGAACCTTGGCATTGGGCTGGTTCTACATCCGATAAGAAGAATCCCTTGTCCTTAACAAGTCAACAAAAAGCAGGAATTAAAAAAGCATACCCCGATCAATCAAAGAATAAGTTATTAAAATAAGGATTTATATGAATATTATTATGGACTCAACAAGAAAATTTGGGATTTTATGGGAAAAAAACTCTGAATGTAATGGTTTTATTTATGGAAAAATTCAGATAATAATAGGAGAGAATATATATCCTAAGATATGCCCATATGAGTATTTTACACTAAATACAGTTTTTAATAGTTTGAAATCATCCTTTGAAGAGAAGTATTATGCAGGTGGAAACAATGGTTTGGATTTTGGAGAGCAACTATTTGATATAGATAAATATAATTCTCTGGAATTATGTAATATATTTTCTATTGATACCACATATATGAGTGGAGGGAGTAATTGTGAAATAGATTGTTTAGTATTAGAGATGGGATATTCTGGTGAGGAAGAGAGACTTTTTTATAGTTTTGATAATGGGAAAAACTTTAAAGAAATCAGATATAAGAAAGGTACAGTTGAATCTGTTATTTTTCAATTGAATCTATAATATATTTTAGCAAACCATAGCCTTCACGAATTCTTCACGTTTTTTGCAGGCATCCGTAATCTGTGAAAAACATCAAACCGACCATTACCGGCAGATTCCCTTAGTGGCAGGAGTCGGGAATATCCGTATTCCGGCAAACGGCAATGTTGCAAAGGGGGATAGTAAGCCGTAGCCCATAATCGACGGCGGGCAGGTACAAGCAGGCGGACT
>NZ_KV830595.1:0-290 GCF_001836795.1 Neisseria sp. HMSC061H08
ATGGGGCAAAACCGTCCTGCCGATTCCGGCCCGGGAATCCGCCTGATTAATGTTTCTAAAGGTCAAAACAACAATAACGCCATCGGCTACGGCAGCGACGGAGACAGCAAAAACAGCACCACCCGCAGCGGCATCAACACCCGCAACATACACATCACCGACAAAGCGGGACAACTTGCCCGAACAGGCAGGACTGCCAAAGAAACCGAAGCGCGTATCTACACCGGCATCGACACCGAAACTGCGGATCAACACTCGGGCCGTCTGAAAAACAGCTTCGACAAAGACGC
>NZ_KV830596.1:0-19385 GCF_001836795.1 Neisseria sp. HMSC061H08
CTGCTCAAACGCGAATTGGGTGCGTATCCGTTGAAAATCCACAAGCCTGAAGGTGCGATTTTCTTGTGGCTTTGGTTTGAAAACCTGCCAGTTTCGTCGCAAACCTTGTACGAAATGCTCAAGGCTGAAGGCACGCTGATTATTCCGGGCGAGCATTTCTTTGTCGGCATCGATACGCAAGATTATCCGCACGCGCACGAGTGCATCCGCATGAGTATTGCGCAGGACGCGGAAACGCTGGAAAAAGGCATTGCCGCGATCGGTCGCGTGGTGCGCGGTTTGTACGATAAAAAATAAACGCTTTGAATAGACAAGGGCCGTCTGAAACCTGAGCAATCGGGTTTCAGACGGCCTTTTTTATTGGATTCAAACGTGGTGGATAACCAGTTTTTTGCCTTCGTAATCGAGGACGTTGACGTCCATATCGAATAGGGTTTTGATGTTTTCGGCGGTAAAAATATCGTTGGGCGCGCCCTGCATGGCGACTTGGCCGTTTTTCATGGCGACAACGTGGTCGGCGTAGGCGGCGGCCTGGTTGATGTCGTGCAGGACGACGACGGTGGTGCGTTTGTACTCGTCGGTCAGCCGGCGCAGGATTTGCATGAGGGAGCGGGCATGATACATGTCGAGGTTGTTCAGTGGTTCGTCCAGCAAAACGTAGTCGGTGCGCTGGCAGAACACCATGGCAATCATGGCGCGTTGGCGTTGGCCGCCGGAAAGCTCGGTCAGGTAGCGGTCGGCAAAGCCTTGCAGGTGGAACTCGGCGAGTGCTTCTTCGACGATGGTTTTATCCGTTTCAGACGGCCTGCCTTGGTGGTAGGGATAGCGGCCGAACATGAGCAGGTCGCGCACGGTAATGCGGCTCATAATGCTGTTTTCTTGGGTGAGGATGGAGAGCGTGCGGGCAAGTTCGGCGGTGGGCGTGGTTTTGATGTCTTTGCCTGCGTAGCTGATGTCGCCGTGTACCAAGGGCTGTAGGCGCGCCATAAAGGAGAGGAGGGTGGACTTGCCTGCGCCGTTCGGGCCGATTAGCGCGGTAATGCCGCCTTCGGGGATGTCGAGGCTGACGTCGTTGAGGATGGGGTTGCTGCCGATGGTGTGGCTGACGTTGCGGATGGTAATCATAGGCGGATTCGAGTATGGAAAACTTGGGGCTTCAGACGGCCTTTCAGCGTGAGGCCGTCTGAATTTTATTTCTGTATGGAGTGGTTAGATTTCGCTGACGGTCACAAATTCGGGATTGTCGGCTTGATCGATCAGGAAGGCGCGGACGCGTTCTTGCCAAAGCTCGCCGAATTGTTTGAGTTCGTCGGCACTTGCGCTGCCGCTGACGGCTTTGGGCATGATGTCGCGCATTTGCGGTGCGAAGGGTTGGAGCGCGGCGTTGAGGCTGACGGCAACGGTTTTGCCGGTATCGCGGCGGCGGAGCGCGAGTGTGCCGTTGATTTCGCCTGCACCAAAGGATAAGAGGTGGCGGCGGGCAAAGCGTCCGGCTGGGCCTACGCCGCCAAAGCCGGTTTCGGGTGCCGCGCCGGTAAGGAGTTGGACGACGGAAGCGGTAACGCCGGTTGTGCCTTCGTTACGCTCGCCCTGCATAAAGGCTTCGATGTCGCCGCGTTGCGGCAGCTCTTCGCCGTAAAGGGCTTTCAGGCCTTTGACCACCATCAGGTAGGCGCCGGCGACGGTCGGGCAGGAGTGGCCGCACAGGCGCACGGCATCGGCGTAGTGGTAAGTGAGGATGCCGTTTTCGGCCGCACCGAGGAAGCCGGCCAATGCGTCTTGGACGGTAATGGTCGGGGCGTCATCGAAGAATGAAGGAAGGCGTTCTTGTGTCATGAGGGTTGTCCTTTATGGGTTCGCTTAGGCCGTCTGAAGGTTTCAGACGGCCTGAGTTTATTTTTGCGAGCGTTTGGGCACATTTAATTTATTTCTTTTTCAACACCAAATATAAAAACACCAATCCGCCTGCAAATTCGACGACCACGCTCAATACGGCCTGCATGCCGAGGAAGTGTTCGAAAATGGTTTGCCCGCCGACCAACAGGATGCCGCCGACACAAAAAGTCATCGGCAGGCGGACGGAATGTTTGACCGACGGGGAGAAATGGTTGGCCAGCGCGGCCACCAGCAGGCCGAAAAAGCTCACCGGACCGACAACGGCGGTCGCAGTTGCAACCAGCGCGGCGATCCAGAGCAGCAACCATAAGGTATTGCGCGTGTAGTTGATACCCAAATTGATGGCCTGATTGCGGCCAAGCAGGTAAACATCGAGGCGGTGGCGTTCGCGCCAGATCACGGTGGCGCTGATGAGCAACACGACTGCGCCGATGCCCAACAATTCCGAGTGGACGGTATTGAAGGTGGCAAACATATTCGCCTGCGCAGCGGTAAATTCTTCGGGGTCAATCATGCGCGAAAGCAGCGACGACAGGCTACGGAACAAAATCCCGAAAATCACGCCGATTAAAATCATGCGCGACAAATCGCGTCCGCCTTGTTTGATGAGCGTGTAAAACAGCAGCAGCGAGCCGCCCATCATGATGACCAGCTCAAAGCCGAATTTGCCCGTCAACGGCAGGGAAGCATAGCCCACGCCGCCGAGCGTAAACACCAGCAAGGTCTGCAAAAACACATATAGCGAATCGAAACCCAAAATCGAAGGGGTCAGAATCGGATTGTTGGTCAGCGTTTGGAAGAGTTGTGTGGACACGCCGACCGCATAGGCGACCATCAGCAGCGCGGCAAGTTTGGTCAGACGCAGGTGCAAGACAAAGTCCCAATCGCCTTTGACGTTGAGCGTCATAAACAGAACGCAGGAAACCAGCAACAGTGCAAAGGCGACCCACAACGGACGGCTGCTTCCTGCCATAAAACCGATATTTTTTTCAGACGGCATGAGCAGGTTTCCTTAATAAAAGCCACAAAAACAAAGCCGTCCCCATCACGCCAAAAACCGTAGAGACCGGAATTTCAAACGGAAACACAATCACGCGTCCGACAATATCGCACAGCAACACCAAAGACGCGCCCAGCAAGGCCACTGCAGGCAGGCTTTGGCGCAGCTTGTCGCCCATCAGGCGGCTGATGATGTTCGGCACGACCAAGCCGATAAACGGAATATTGCCGACCGTCACGACCACCAAAGACGTAATCAGCGCCACAATAATCAGCCCCGACCACAGAATCGCCGTCCGGTTCAGCCCCAAGTTCACGCTTACCGTTTCGCCCAAACCCAAAATCGTCAGCTGGTCGGCAATCAAATAGGCAAACAAAGCCAAAATCCCCGTTGCCCACAACAATTCATACCGCCCGAGCAGCACGCCGGAAAAATCGCCCTGTTGCCACACGCCGAGCATTTGCAGCATTTCGTTTTCATACGCGATAAAGGTGGCCACCGCTTCAATCACACCGCCGAAAATAATCCCGACCAAAGGCACCATCAGTTGTGCGGTCGGCGGCAGGCGGCGGATCAGCAGCATAAAGACCAGCATCCCGATCAGCGCGGCAACGGCGGCAACCGACATTTTTGCCAGCAGCGGCGCGGCCGGAAGCAGCAGGGTCATCAGCAGCAAACCCAAAGCCGCGCTTTGGCTTGCGCCCACCATCGACGGTTCGACAAAACGGTTGCGCATCAAAATCTGCATAATCATACCGGCCACCGCCATCGACGCACCCGTCAGCACAATCGCAAACGTGCGCGGCAGGCGGCTGATGAACATGACCTGTTGACTGTCGGATAGCGAAAACAGGGCGGACCATTTGAATTCGGCCACGCCGACCGACAGGCTGACGGCAAACAATATCAGCAGCGCCACGCCGTTGATCGCATTTAAAAATGAAGGTTTGTGAAACATAAAATGGTTCGGAAAAAATAAGGCCGTCTGAAAGAAGGGTTAAGGTATTTGGCAAAAAAGCAGGTTTGCCCATCATAAAAACAGATGCAAACAGGCAAAAATTGTCCATTTGCACCATGTATTTTCAGACGGCCTAAATCCAATGACTTTAGATCAAGCAACTTGACCATGTGCATCATCAAACCGTTTAGGCCGTCTGAAAGAAGCGGGCGGCTATGCCCACACTGAATTACTTGGCCGCATTAAACGCATCGCTGACCTGTTTGGAAGCATTCAGCAATTCTTGTGCGCCGCCGGCCGCCAGGTAGGTTTCCGGCACGAGGTACACGACTTGGCCTTTTTTCCATGCGGTTGTTTCGGCAACCAGCGGATTGTCCAACACATCTTTCGCAGCCTGACCTTCTTCACCGATGGCCGCGCCGCGGTCCAAAACAAACAGCCAATCAGGGTTTTTCTCTTTCAGGTATTCAAAGCTGATAGGCTGGCCGTGGCTGCCTTCTTTAATCGATTCATCAACAGCGGGAACGCCGATGTCTTTATGCAACCAACCGCCCAAACGTGAGGAAGGGCCGAAAGCCGACATCTTACCGCCGTTGACCAATACCACCAAACCCTTGCCTTTGCCTTGCGCAGCAGTTTTCGCCGCTTCAAACGAAGCATCGATTTCCGCTTTCAGCTTGTCCGCTTCGGCCTGTTTGCCGAAGATTTGACCCAGTGCGTCGATGCGCTCTTTTGAGCTTTCTTTCAGATTGGCGGTTTCGGCGGTCATCTCGATGGTCGGTGCGATCTCGTTCAACTTGTCAAACGCTTTGGCCGCACGGCTGCCGATGATGATGAGCTGCGGTTTGTAAGCGTTTAAGGCTTCGTAGTCAGGCTCAAACAGCGTGCCGGCAGGTTTCGTGGATTTGAAATATTCGTCTAAATAAGGCAGCTGGTTTTTATCGACGGACAAACCGGTTTTCACGCCCAGTTTGTTTAAAGTGTCGAGCATGCCCAAATCGTAAACGGCGATACGCTCCGGATTTTGCGGCACTTTCGCATCACCGCGCGTGGTTTTCACCGTCAGGCTTGCGCCTTCGGTTTGGGCGGCAGAAGCGGAAGCAGTTTGCGCCTGATTGGAAGCAGAATCTTTCGGTGAACACGCACCCAAAGCGAGGGTGCAGCATACGGCTAAAGCAGTCAAACGTAACATAGGGTTTCTCCGTAGTCGGAAATAAAGTAAATCGAAATGATAACTTGTATCGGATTATAAAGCTAGATGCCGTCTGAAAACTTTTGTTTTCAGACGGCTTTTTCAAGCTGATTGCTTAGAAGCGGTAGTTTACACCCAAGCGGACATCGCGGCCGATACCCGGCAAGGTTTCACCGCGTTGGCTGTGCGGATAGTAGAACTTGTTAAACACGTTGTTGACGGCAAAGTTGACATTGAGCGTGTCTTTGCCCAGAGGTTTCCAGTTGGCGAATACATCGTTCACGCCGTAGCCTTTGCGTTTGACTTCACCCTTGTCGCGTACCAACACAGAGCCGGAGGCTTTTTGCAGGTAGCGTCCGCGCCAGCCGATTTCCAAATTCGGATTTTGGAAGCGGTAGGAGAGGGAAGTCGTCCAAGTACGGCCGGTCTGTACGGCAAACTCAGGGTTGGCACTTAACAGGTTTTCAGGATGGGTGTCGTAGATGCGCGGTTTGCTGTGGCTGACGCCGACTTTCGCCATCAGGCCGCCTGTACGGTAGGACGCACCCAGTTCGTAGCCTTGGTTTTTGATGTAGCCTGCATTGACGATTTCGCGTACGCCTGCAATCGGGTTGCCAGCAGCATCATGGCGTTGCTGCGGACCTGCGACGGCATCTTTAATTTTTTGCCAGAAGTAGCTACCGTTGGCGGCAAAGCTGCCGTTGTTGTAGTTGAAGCCGATTTCAGTATTGCGGGCGCGTTCGGCTTTAGTGCCGTCTGCAATCGATGTGATGGCATTTTTGCGTCCATGTTGACGCAGTGCATCGTAAAGACGCGGGCTGCGGGATGCGTAGTTGTGGCTGGCACTGAAACTCCAGTATTCATGTGGCTGCCAAATCACGCCGAAGCTCGGGTTGACTGTGCCGTCGGAAACGGATTTGCCGTCATGGGTTTTGATATCGAAATGGTCGTAGCGCAAGCCGCCTGTGAGGGTAAAGTCGCCGATGTCGTGGATGGCTTCAGCGTAAATACCGGCATCGCTTTTCTTCGGATTGCTCAAGGCTGAGCTGAAGAATACCGGCGGTTTGATTTCTTGATGACGGTAGTTGACGCCGTATTTAATCAATGTGTTTTCGCCAATGCGGCTGTCCAGATTGAAATTCGCGCCTTTGGTTTCGATAACGGTCGTACTCGGGCCGGGCAGGTTGCCTGCATAACCGTTTTTACTGTCATCGGCCGAATAGCGTTCATTTTTCATGAGGTAGGCGTTGGCGTCCAGTTTTTCGACAAAGCCCAAGTTGTTCGCTGTCCATGCCAAGTTGGTGTTGGAGAGGCTGGTTTCACGGTAGGTCGGGGCTTGGCGTTCCAAGGTCAGACGCGGGTTGTTAGTGGCGGTAAACTCTTCACGGACGGTACGGATGCCTCGGTGTTGATCATTCATGTGGCTTAACACTAAGCGGTGGTCGCCGAAGTTTGCGCCGATTTTGGCAAGATAGCTACGCTTGTCCAGCGCGCTGAATGGTACGGTTTTGCCGCCGTTGCTGTGTGTATAGCCTTTGCCGGGTTCATAATCTTTTTCATCGTTGCGGCTGTAAGAGAACAAGCCATCAAAGTTGCCCGCTTTGCCGAATACGCTTGCACCGTAGCTTACGCCGTCATTGCTGGCATAGCCGCTGTTGAGGCGCACACCCCAGTTTTTGTCCAAACCTTTGAGCAAGTCTTGGGCATCGACTGTTTTGGTAATAATCGCACCGTTGGTTGCGCCGATACCGGCAGATGCCGAACCTGCGCCTTTTTGTACAGAGACGATTTTAACCAGTGCAGGGTCGATGATGAAACGGCCTTGGTGATACAGCATTTGGCTGTCGGAAGAGGCGTTGTCCACCTTAATATCCACCGAGTTTTGACCCATGCCGCGCAGCGTCAGGAATTGAGATGAACCGTTGCCGCCGCCGAAGTCGATGGCGGGTTCTTCTTTTAATAATTCACGCAAATCGGTTGCCGTGCTTTCGTCTTTTTGACGAAGAGTGACGATATTGGTTTTGATTTTGCTACCTTGGCGGTCACCTTTAACGGTAACGGTATCAAGCACAACGTTGTCTTTGGCTTCATTTTCTGCGTGTGCAAAACCGGCCGCCAGTGTCAGTGACAGCAGGCTCAGTCGAAACAGGGGCGTATTCATTGAGAAATGTCCTTAATAAAATGACAGTAATAAAAAATAAAAGCAAATAAAGAGAAATTATCTTTAAAATATGCAATTAAGAATAATCATCATTTATAATAATGCATTAAAAAGAAATAGTTGTAAAGAGTTGTGTTGAATTTGTAAAGGAATTGTGTTGTTTTTAAACGAATTTTGCAGTTTGTATGTCAGGCCGTCTGAAAAATAAGTGATCGGGCATTTTTGCGTATGAAAATATTTGGAAAGGCTGCATAGAATTTTTTACTTTTTCCCTTGAATTTGTCGCAAACAACCCAAATCTACCCGCCATTACGGCAGGCTTTCCATAAGCGTGTCGCTATTTCCAAGCAAACCGTGTCTGTCATGTCCGACAGACAATTGTTTTCAATCTATTTATTTATTTATCGGAGCATTAAGACATGACCATCCGCCCTTTACACGACCGCGTAGTCGTCAAACGCTTAGAAGCTGAAGAAAAAACCGCCTCCGGCATCGTTTTGCCGGGTGCGGCTGCTGAAAAACCCGACATGGGCGAAGTAATCGCCGTGGGTGCGGGCAAAATCGGTAAAGACGGTGAGCGCCGTCCGCTGGATGTCAAAGTCGGCGACAAAGTGATCTTCGGCAAATACAGCGGTCAAACCGTTAAAGCCGACGGCGAAGAGCTGTTGGTAATGCGTGAAGAAGACATCTTCGGTATCGTTGAATAATTGTTGAATTAAGTTTCAGAACCAAAGGCCGTCTGAATCAAACATGAAGCTTTCAGACGGCCTCGAACAGATTTTTAATATTGATTTGGAGAATTTAAATGGCAGCAAAAGACGTACAATTCGGCAATGAAGTTCGCCAAAAAATGGTAAACGGCGTCAATGTATTGGCAAACGCCGTACGCGTAACTTTGGGCCCTAAAGGCCGCAACGTGGTACTCGACCGCGCTTTCGGCGGCCCGCACATCACTAAAGACGGTGTGTCTGTTGCAAAAGAAATCGAATTGAAAGACAAATTTGAAAACATGGGCGCGCAAATGGTGAAAGAAGTTGCGTCTAAAACCAACGACGTAGCAGGTGACGGTACCACTACTGCAACCGTATTGGCGCAATCCATCGTTGCCGAAGGCATGAAATACGTTACCGCAGGCATGAACCCGACCGACCTGAAACGCGGTATCGATAAAGCCGTTGCCGCTTTGGTTGACGAGCTGAAAAACATCGCCAAACCTTGCGATACTTCTAAAGAAATCGCCCAAGTCGGCTCTATTTCCGCCAACTCTGACGAACAAGTCGGCGCGATTATCGCTGAAGCGATGGAAAAAGTCGGCAAAGAAGGCGTGATTACCGTTGAAGACGGCAAGTCTTTGGAAAACGAGCTGGACGTAGTTGAAGGTATGCAGTTCGACCGCGGCTACCTGTCTCCTTACTTCATCAATGACGCTGAAAAACAAATCGCTGCTTTGGACAATCCGTTTGTATTGTTGTTCGACAAAAAAATCAGCAACATCCGCGACCTGTTGCCTGTTTTGGAACAAGTGGCCAAAGCCAGTCGTCCGCTGTTGATTATCGCTGAAGACGTAGAAGGCGAAGCCTTGGCGACTTTGGTGGTGAACAACATCCGCGGTATTCTGAAAACCGTTGCCGTTAAAGCCCCTGGCTTCGGCGACCGCCGCAAAGCCATGTTGCAAGACATCGCCATCCTGACCGGCGGCGTGGTGATTTCTGAAGAAGTCGGTCTGTCTCTGGAAAAAGCGACTTTGGACGATTTGGGCCAAGCCAAACGCATCGAAATCGGTAAAGAAAACACCACCATCATCGACGGCTTTGGCGACGCCGCCCAAATCGAAGCGCGTGTTGCCGAAATCCGCCAACAAATCGAAACCGCAACCAGCGAATACGACAAAGAAAAACTGCAAGAGCGCGTGGCTAAATTGGCCGGCGGTGTGGCAGTGATCAAAGTCGGTGCCGCTACCGAAGTCGAAATGAAAGAGAAAAAAGACCGCGTGGAAGACGCGTTGCACGCTACCCGCGCAGCCGTTGAAGAAGGCGTGGTTGCAGGCGGCGGCGTAGCCCTGTTGCGTGCCCGTGCTGCTCTGGAAAACCTGCACACCGGCAATGCCGATCAAGATGCAGGTGTTCAAATCGTATTGCGCGCCGTTGAGTCTCCACTGCGCCAAATCGTTGCCAATGCAGGCGGCGAGCCTAGCGTGGTTGTGAACAAAGTGTTGGAAGGCAAAGGCAACTACGGTTACAACGCAGGCTCCGGTGAGTACGGCGACATGATCGAAATGGGCGTACTCGACCCTGCCAAAGTAACCCGTTCCGCGCTGCAACACGCCGCATCTATCGCCGGCCTGATGCTGACCACAGACTGTATGATCGCTGAAATCCCTGAAGAAAAACCTGCTATGCCTGATATGGGCGGCATGGGTGGTATGGGCGGCATGATGTAAGGCCGTCTGAAACCTTCAGACAAAAAGCAAAACCGCACGGTAATCAGCCGTGCGGTTTTTTTATTTGCTAGTGGAAAGCGTGAGATGGTGCAGAGGGCATGCCATGATTTACAGAGAAATAAGGGTAGCCAGTTCTATTGAATCAGAAGCAGTTAAATAAACTTCATCATCAAAAAAGCCGTCTGAAACTTAATTTTGTGTTTCAGACGGCCTGATTAATGATCTAAACCGTTACTTTTTGCTCAAACAGCTGTATCGGACAGCTTGAGACAAGATTTCTTCAATTTCTATCCACATAATGCCTCCTTACAGCAAACCAGGTTGACCTAAAGCCGGGTCGGTCGCGCGGGCGGCTTGTGCATCTTCGACAGTCAGTCCAAGGGCTTTGGCCACGCCTTCACCGTATGCCGGATCGCAACGGTAGCAGTTGCGGATATGGCGGTATTTGATGAAGTCGGGGGCGTCGCCCATGGCTGCGGCGGTATTGCCGAACAAAGCCTGTTTCTGTGCGTTGTTCATCAGGTTAAACAAGGCGCGCGGTTGGCTGAAATAGTCGTCATCGTCTTGGCGGTAGTCCCAGTGCGCCGCGTCGCCGTTGATTTTCAAAGGCGGTTCGGCGAAGTCGGGCTGTTGCTGCCATTGGCCGAAGCTGTTGGGTTCGTAGTGCGGCAGGCTGCCGTAGTTGCCGTCGGCACGGCCTTGTCCGTCGCGCTGGTTGCTGTGGACGGGGCAACGCGGGCGGTTGACGGGGATTTGGCGGAAGTTCACACCCAAGCGGTAACGTTGCGCGTCGGCGTAATTGAACAAACGCGCTTGCAGCATTTTGTCGGGGCTGGCGCCGATGCCGGGAACCAGATTGCTCGGTGCGAAGGCAGATTGTTCCACATCGGCGAAGAAGTTTTCGGGATTGCGGTTCAACTCGAATTCGCCCACTTCAATCAGCGGATAGTCTTTTTTCGGCCAAACTTTGGTCAAGTCAAACGGATGATAAGGCACTTTTTCCGCATCGGCTTCAGGCATGACTTGGATATACATCGTCCATTTCGGAAACTCGCCGCGCTCGATGGCTTCGTACAGGTCTCGCTGGTGGCTTTCGCGGTCGTCGGCGATGATTTTGGCGGCCTCTTCGTTGGTCAGGTTTTTAATGCCTTGTTGGCTGCGGAAATGGAATTTTACCCAAAAACGCTCGCCCGCTTCGTTCCAGAAGCTGTATGTATGCGAACCGAAGCCGTGCATATGGCGGTAGCTGGCAGGGATACCGCGGTCGCTCATGACGATGGTAACTTGGTGCAGGGCTTCGGGCAGCAGCGTCCAGAAGTCCCAGTTGTTCGTAGCGGAGCGCATATTGGTGCGCGGGTCGCGTTTGACGGCTTTATTCAGGTCGGGGAATTTACGCGGGTCGCGCAGGAAGAACACAGGCGTGTTGTTGCCGACCATATCCCAGTTGCCTTCTTCGGTATAAAACTTCAACGCAAAGCCGCGGATGTCGCGTTCCGCATCGGCTGCGCCGCGCTCGCCCGCCACGGTGGTGAAACGGGCAAACATTTCGGTTTTCTTGCCGACTTCGCTGAAGATTTTGGCGCGGGTGTATTTTGTGATGTCGTGCGTCACGGTAAACGTACCGAACGCGCCCGAACCTTTGGCGTGCATACGGCGTTCGGGGATGACTTCGCGAACGAAGTCAGCGAGTTTTTCATTCAGCCACAAATCCTGCGCCAGCAACGGGCCGCGTGGGCCGGCAGTCAGGCTGTTTTGATTGTCGGCAACAGGCGCGCCGTTGTTCATGGTCAGGTGGGTAACAGGGCATTTAGAGACGGTCATGATGATTTCCTTTGTGAAATGGTCAGTGGTTTATAAAACGATTTGCCGAAAAGCATATTCGTAGCCGGTTTCTTGGCATTCATAAATTTCTTGTATCGACATTTATTTTTCCTTTTAATTAAGCTATGAAAAGGACTATACAGAAAGGTTTTGACTATTGGAACTATGACTTCAATTTAATATTGTTATTATTAATTGAAATTTGATTTTTGTTAGATTTTTATTATCGAATAAACATGTTAAACAAAAAGGTCGTCTGAAACTGTTTTCAGACGACCTTTTTGTATCTCCGTTCCCATTAAAGCTTGCGCATCATCATCATGAAATATGCGCCGCCTATGAGCGTGGCCATCATTCCGGCGGGGACTTCGTAAGGGAACATTACCTGCCTGCCCAGCCAGTCGGCCGTCATCATAACCGATGCGCCGATGAGTGCGGCGGCGGCAAGCTGCTGTCCGGGCAGACGCGCGCCGAGCATACGGGCAAGGTGGGGGGCAAGCAGGCCGACGAAGCTCAAGGGACCGATAAGCAGGGTGGCGGCGGCAGTCAGTGCCGCGCTTGAGGTGATCAGCACCATCCGTGCAAGGGAGACGTTGACGCCGGTGGATTGGGCGACATCGGCGTTCAGGCTGAGCAGGCCCAGCCAGCGTTGCAGGGGAAGGATGAGCAGGAGCGAAGCGGCGGCGAGGAGGCTGACGGTGAGGGCGGATTCGGGCGTTGCCTGATAGGTCGAGCCGGACATCCATACCAATAGCTGTTGTACGCGGTAGTCGCCGCTTGCCGTCCAAATGCGGATGGCGGCATCGGCAAGGGCGGCGATGGCCATGCCGGTGAGCAGGACTTTTTCGGGAGCCAGCCCGTTTTTGCGGTTGAACAGCATCAACAGTCCCAAGGATGCCAGTGCGGAAATCACTCCGACCAGCCAAAACCAGCCGCTGCCCGAAGTGATGCCGAACAGCATGACGCTGGCCATCGCGCCGAATGCCGTTCCGGAGCTGATACCCAAGAGTTCGGGTCCCGCCATCGGGTTTTGCGTCAGCCTTTGCAGTATGACGCCGGTCAACGCGAGCATGGTGCCGGTGGCGGCGGCGAGCAGCACGCGCGGGTAGCGGAATACGAAATATTCCGGGTCTATGGTCAGGCGCAGGGTTTCATCGTAGCGTCCGACGGTCAGGGCCAATACCGCTGCGGCAATGGCAATCAGCGGCAGCAGGCGCAACAGGCGCGAGGTATGCAGCGCGGCAGGCGCGGTGTCGGAGGCCGTCTGAAAAGAAGGACGGGACGGGGTTTTCATCATCAGCCACAGCAGAAGCGGCGCGCCGATGAGTGCCGTTACTGCACCGGCAGGCAGGTCTATGCCGCGATAGTGCTTCAGCAGCATCAGGCTGTTGTCAGTCAGCATCAAAAGCAGTGCGCCGATGATGAAGGAACAGATCAGGCGCATGGGTAGTGTGCGCACGCCCGTCTGCCGTACCAGCGTAGCCGCCGCCAGTCCGGCAAAGCCCATCATGCCGACGAAGCCGACCACGTTTGCGCCCAAAAAGGCCGCCGCTGCCAACGAGAGCAGGCGGATTTTTTTGACAGGGATGCCCACCGATTCCGCCTGCGTGTCGCTCAGGCTCATGATGGTCAGCGGTTTGATCAGAAAGGCTGTAAACAGGGCGGTTGCGGCGACGCGCCACAAAAGTCCCAGCGTGTCGCGCCAACTGTCCTGCACCAGCGAGCCGCTGCCCCACTGCATCACGCCGCGCGTCTCTTCGCTGAAAAACAGCATCACAATGCCCGTCAGCGAGCCGAGATAGAGGCTGACCACCAGACCTGCCAGCACGACGGTAAGCGGTTGCAGGCCGCGCCGGGACGACAGCCACAAGACTGCACCCAAGGCCGCCGCCGCACCGGCAAACGCCACGGCGGACGTGCCGTAGGAGAGGAAGGAGGGGGCGAATACGGTTGCCGCCACCAGTGCCGTCTGTGCGCCGCTGCTGACTGCCAGCGTGCCGTCAGAGGCGAGCGGATTGCGCATCAGCTGCTGCATCAGCATGGTTGCCGCCGCCGTACTGCCGCCGGCGAGCAGCGCCATCGCCATACGCGGCAGGGTATTGTTCTGCACCATCAGTGCGTCCAGGGGCAGGGTGTCGGGGCGGTCGAAAATCCGCAACCACGGCAGCGTCCATTCCAGCTTCAAGATCCACCATGCCGTCAGCGCACACAAAAGAAGCAGCAGGACGGCAAGCGGGGGCAGGGGTCGTCTGAACATATTTACCATGCGGCCTCCTTGTTTGCAGATGCCGTTTCAGACGGCATCGAATGCATCAGTTGCAAAGTGAAGTGTTGCATGGAGGGTAGTGCGCCGTAGCTCCACGACGGTTCGAAAATACGGCGGTTTTCCGGCCTGCTGAACGGCAGTCTTTTCCAAAGCGTGCTTTTTTCCAATACTGGCCGCGTATTTTGCGGATGCGGTTTGACGATAATCAGCACCGTATCCGGCGGCAGCTTGGCCAAGTCCACCAGCGTGATGTTTTCAAACCCCCATTCGTTGCTCTTGCCCGTCCATGCGTTTTTCAGCCCCAGCTTGTCGAAAACGACCTGAAAGAGCGAAGTTTTGCTGTAAATCCGCAAATGCCGGTCGTCGGCAAACTGGACGGCCGCAAAGGGGCGGTTGCGGTAGGGGGCGAGTACGGGACGGGCGCGGGCGAACAGGTTTTCCGTGTCGCGTATCAGCTTTTCGGCAGCCGGCGTATCGCCGATAAGCCTGCCCAGTTTGCGCGTCGTATCCAGCGTGTGCGCGTATTCGATGCCTTTGGGGGTACCGAAATCCAGCTCGTGTACCGGCGCGATTTTTTCAAATTGCGGCTTGGCGGCGGCATACCATGAAGATTGTACGAAGAAATCGGGTTTGATCTGATAGAGCCTCTCCAGGTTCGGCTGGAAGCGCAAACCTGCCTCTTTCGTCGAGGCAGGCAGCGGCGGATAGTTTACCCAGGTATCGTAAACCCTTCTGTCGGCGACACCGACGGGCGGATGCCCCATCGCCGTCAGCGTTTCGGTTATCGTCCAGTCCGAAGTTGCCACACGCGGTGCGGCATGGGAAAAAACGGCAAACAGCGCGGCGGCGGTGAGAAACAGCCGTGCGGCAAAGTGGGGTAGGTCGTCTGAAAAGCGGTGGGACATTTGTTCGGCAGTCTTTCGGGGGTTGGGGTCAAGGTCGTCTGAAAAATGTGGGTCGGATTCTCGAATCCGATATTTTCAAATTGGCGGTGCCGTTCAAAGCAACCGAAATATCTGCGTTTTGTCGGATACGGGTATCCGACCTGCACATTCCGGCTTTTCAGACGACGTGTTCTTCTTGGAAGAATTTTTCAAGGCAATGCCACGGGGCGGCCGTTTTCGGGGTGGGCGATGATGTTCATCTCGACGCTGTAAATGTCTTTCAACACTTGCGCCGTCATGATTTCGGACGGCCTGCCCGTTTTCAGCAGCCGCCCTTGTTTGAGCGCGACCAGTTCGTCGCAATATTGCGCCGCCAGATTGATGTCGTGGATGACGATAATCACGCCCAGCCCCAAATCGCGCGACAGCTTCTGCACCAGTGCCATCACTTCTATCTGGTGGGCGATGTCCAAAGCGGCGAGCGGTTCGTCCAAGAGCAGGAAGCGGCTTTGCTGCGCCAGGCACATTGCCAGCCAGATGCGCGAACGCTCGCCGCCCGAGAGGGTATCGACGATTTGTCCGGTAAATTTTTCGGTGTGCGTCAGCCGGAAGGCTTGGGCGACCGCCTCCCTGTCCGCATCGTTGGTGCGCCCCAAAAGGCCGCTCCATGCATAACGCCCCATCATGACCAGCTCGCGGGCAGTCAGTGCGGTGGCGGCCGGCAGGTGCTGCGGCAGATAGGCGACTTCTTTGGCGTATCCGCGCACGGAATAGTCATGAATGTCCCTGCCGTCCAGCAATATCCTGCCGCCGGCCAATTCGTGTTGGCGCGTCAGCAGCTTGAGCAAGGTGGACTTGCCCGAGCCGTTGTGTCCGATCAGGCCGTAAACCTTGTTCGGTTCGAAAGAGAGGGAAATATCGTGCAGCAGGGTGCGCCCGGGCACGGCAAATGAGGCGTTTTGTAGTTGGAACACGGGTTCAGACGGCCTTTCGGTAAAATGGGGCGGAGGATATTTGCCGGCGGATAAACAAAAAAACGGTACGGAACCGGCTTGTCCTGTTCAAAGCGGACGATACGCTAAGGTGTTGAAACACCGTGTGAACCGGTTCCATACTGTCTGTACGGCCTGCGGCTTTGCTGCTTTGTTCCGGTTTTGTCCGTCCGCTGTCAAACGGCAACTTTTCCGCCCGGTTGGATATGGTTAAAATATAACAATTCTTATTTCAATTCAAATGCAGACATGAGCCTCCCAAACACTCTCGCCATCCAAGACATCATCCGTTTCTGCGTCCTTGCGCTGCCTGCTTTGGACGGCGATGCGAGGCCGTCTGAAACAGAGGCGGACAGTCGCGAAGCGGAGATCATGGCATCGGCGTTCGGCAGGCTCTCCGTGGCACATCCTGAAGCAGGGGCGGTCTATTGGGCTTGCCGCACTTGGCTTTTATGGATGTGGCAGCCGGTTTATCTGGGTGTGTGGGCGGCATCGGTCAAAGGTGCATCGCCCGATTTTTCAGGTTTTGCCCACACTTTCGACGGGCTGTTTACCGCACGTTTCGGCATTGCGGTGCAGGATTGTACGGTGCGGTTCAGGCAGGAAGCCGTTTCACGAACCGCCACAGATTTGAAAGCCTATCTGTACGCCTCGCTGCCGCTGATTCGTCCGCATTATCCTTTGGGTGCGAAGCTGGCGGAATATTTCCTCGGCGATGCGGTGCTCAAAGCTCTGTCTGCCGCACATGCCCTGCGCCTGCTCTCGCGCGGTGAAACGGAAATGCTGGCGCGGCAATGGCAGGATGCTTTGGCGGTACGCTGCAACGGCGCGCTGGTGTGGGACGGGGAAACACAGGGGTTTCAGGCACAACTGGCCGCCTGCTGCCAACACTACCGTCGGGAAGACGGGGAATTTTGCAGCGGTTGTCCGAAAACGCGGCCTTAGGGCAGGGCGGTTTCGGGTAAAGACATCACGGCATCAGAGGCTGCTGAAAATGCAACCGGCTGATTTGTCGTGAGCTTGTCTTGTTTTTGCGGTAGGGGAAAGGGTTTGCCGACATTCTTAAAGGCCGTCTGAATATTTTTCAGACGGCCTTTGCCGTTTGCTGCCTTAAAAATCGACGGATGCCGACAGGGAGAAGCTGCGCGGCGCACCGGCGTTCAGGTAGCCGCTGCCGGGATAGCCGCCGACGGATGCCCAGTATTTTTTGTTGGCAACATTGTCGAGGCGGGCGCGGAAGGTGGCTTCGTGCCTGCCGATTTGGGTGCGGTAGCGCGCGCCGATGTCGAAGCGCGTCCAGCCGCCGACTTTAAGCGTATTGGCCGCATCGGCGTAGGAAGAACCGGTGTAAACCATGCGTCCGTCAAATGCCAAACCCTGCACTTTCGGCACTTCCCATTCCAAGCCGATGTTGGCTTGGGTTTTAGCCGCGCCGATGGTACGTTTGCCGTCAGTTGAAGATGAGCCGGTAGATTTCTGCTTGGCATCAAGCAGGGTAATGCCGCCCAAGAGCCTCACACCTTGTGCGACTTCCCCGTAAACGGTGATTTCCGCGCCCCGGTGGCGGTCTTTGCCTTCGGAGGTGAAGCGGGCGGTGTTGCCGCTTTCGGCAACGTAAAGCGAACGCGGTTTGTCGGTGTGGAACAGGGCCAATCCTGCGCCGAAGCCGTTGGCTTCAAATTTCGTGCCGATTTCTTTTTGTTTGGAAACATAGGGTTTGAGTGATTCGCCGGCATTGCTGACGGCGTAGGCCCGGCCGTTGATGGAGGCAGTCGAGCCTGCGGTCGCGCCTTGTCCCAGGCTTTCGATGTAGTTGCCGTACACCGACCAATTCGGCGTGATGCGGTACACCGCGCCGACGGCGGGACTGAGGCGCGATTTTTTGTAATTTTCGGTTTGCGCGCCCGTATTATAGGCGTAAGCCTTGTTATGCACCTGCTGCCAGCGCGCCCCAAGCATGAATTGCAGGCGTTTGTCCCAAAGGCTGAAGGTGTCGCCCAAGGCGAAGCTGGTCAGACGTGTTTTGCCGGTAACGGCAGGATTGCCCATGTCGTTGCCCGAATACAGCGGGTCGGCGGCTGCGGGTTGCGGATAGCGGGACGGGTTGTAGAGGTTGGTCGTATATTGGTTGCCCCAATCCATGATGTAAGCGTTTTTGCGCGAGGATTGGAAACGGTTGGCGGCGGCGGTCCATTCGTGCTCTACCGCGCCCGTATTGAATTTGCCGCGCAAACCGATTTCGCCCGTGTCGATTTTATCCTTACGCGCGTTGTCGAAGCGGTAAATCGATCCGTCGCCGTTGACATTGCGGACAGTCAGGTTTGCCAGAGAATTGTTTTCCTTGCTGCGGCGGAAGCCATAGGCGGCGTAGGCAGTCAGGTTGTCGTTGAAATCGTATTCGCCGCGCATTGTGCCAAACCAGTCGCGCTCGTTGGAATACGTCCACGGCTGCGCCCAGTTGGACGAAGCATCAGGCGCGGCCGGCACGGCGGTCAGGCCTGACAGGGTAACATTGGTACGCGTGGCTTTGAGCTTGTTGTCCTGCCAGCCCAAATCGGCGGACAGGCGGGCATTTTCATTGCGCCAGTCTAGGCCGACATTGACCAGGCTGAGTTTGGACTTTTCGTCGTCTATTGCGGTTTTGCCGTTATGGTGCGCCGCATTGATGCGCACGCCGAATTCCTGATTTTGTCCGAAACGGCGCGCCACGTCCGCCGCCAAACCACCGCGTTTTCCCGCGCCGTAATTGGCAGTCAGCCGGTTCAATCCTTCATTGGACGCGCGTTTGGGCAATACGGATACCGTGCCGCCGATATTGTTGCCGCCCGGCGCCATGCCGTTTAAGAAGGCGGATGCGCCGCGCTGGACTTCCACGCGTTCGAAAAGCTCAGTGGCGATGTATTGGCGCGGCAGGATGCCGTAAAGACCGTTGTACATGGTATCGTCCGATTCGGCGGCAAAGCCGCGTATGAAATACGCTTCCTGAAAATTGCCGTAACCGCGCGCAACGCGGACGGTCGGGTCGTTTTGCAGTACATCGCCGACGCTGCGCGCATGTTTGTCCTGAATCAGCCTATTGGTGTAAGCAGTATTGGAGAACGGCGATTCTAGGTTTTTTTTATTGCCCAAAATACCCACGCGGCTGCCGCGCGCCACCTGTCCGCCCTTAAATGCAGGAATCAAACCGCCCTTGGATGCGTCCGCGCTGGCGGTTACGGTGATGGTTTCGAGTTCGGAGATTTCTTGGGCTTGGGGTTCGTCTGAGGCAAATGCTGCCGAAACGGCAAGGAGGGAGAGGCTGAGGATGCTGAGTCTGGAAGCGGGCTTAGTCATTTGTATTTTCTTTCAAAAGTCGATCGTAACGGTTAATTTTAAAAGAAAATTAATTTCATTTCAAAAAAAAATAAATAAATGATAAAAGGCCGTCTGAAACTGTTTTCAGACGACCTTTTGACTGAATGGCTATCAACTTTACCGTTTACGCCGCATTATACAAACCGCGCACCACCCTGCCGATGGCGGCGATGCCTTTTTCCAGCGTTTCCGCGTCCTGCGCAATACTCATGCGGATGCACTCGTGCGCGTGCGGATAATCTTGCGTATCGATGCCGACAAAGAAATGCTCGCCCGGAATAATCAGCGTGCCTTCAGCCTTGAGCATTTCGTACAAGGTTTGCGACGAAACCGGCAGGTTTTCAAACCAGAGCCACAAGAAAATCGCACCTTCGGGCTTATGAATTTTTAACGGATACGCACCCAATTCGCGTTTGAGCAG
>NZ_KV830597.1:0-261 GCF_001836795.1 Neisseria sp. HMSC061H08
GCGGGTATGTTGTTTGTAACCGAGTTTGTAGATGCCGTTTTTCTTTGTCCAGCGGGCATCTTTATCTTTACTCGGTGTGGTTTGGCCGCTGACTTGTCCTTCTTCATCGACTTCTATGGCCTGACGCTGTTTGCTGCCGGCGGTCTGAATAATGGTGGCGTCAATGACGGCGGCGGATGCTTTCTCTACTTTTAAACCTTTTTCGGTCAGTTGGCAGTTAATCAGTTTTAGCAATTCGGACAGGGTGTCGTCTTGCGCCAG